>JAPLQS010000004.1 GCA_026399575.1 Nitrosospira sp.
CCCCCACTTAAAGATACGTTCCGATGCATTACTCACCCGTTCGCCACTCGCCACCAGGGTTGCCCCCGTGCTGCCGTTCGACTTGCATGTGTAAAGCATGCCGCCAGCGTTCAATCTGAGCCAGGATCAAACTCTTCAGTTCAATACTGGTAAAACTCTCGCTTGACGTTTTGTTACGATTCCAACTCCCACCTCAATTTCTCAAGGTAGAAAACCGAAACCTTACTTATTACATCGTGCGAGCACTTCAACTCTTAAGCCGTTCGTATACCCTGCCTCGAAAGACAAAATACCGAACGCCCCGGTCAAGCGCCCACACCTATCGGCTGTAAATTTTTAAAGAGCAATGCCGCCCATGAACTTCATGGCCGGACAGCGAAAGGCGGGATTATACAGTTAACGAACAGAGGGTCAAGCGATTTCTGAAATTTCTGAAATTTACTTAGTTATTCCGACTGTCCGGAAACACTTATCCTGACAAATTTTCGCTTACCTACCTGTACCACTGCGGTCTCGCCGCGAGCTAACTTGATACTCTTGTCGCTGACTTTCTCGCCATTCAATTTTACACCACCTTGCTCGATCATGCGCAGTGCTTCTGTTGTACTGGCAGTAAGTCCGGCTTGCTTGAGCACTTGCGCTATCGGCAATCCGTCAACTTCAGCATACAGAATCTTCTCCGGAATGTCATCCGGCAATGCGCCGCGCCTGAAGCGTGCCTCGAAATCAGCCAACGCCGCTTCCGCATCCTGTTTACTGTGAAAGCGGCTGACGATTTCCTGAGCGAACATCACCTTGATGTCGCGCGGATTGCGCCCCTGTTCCACTTCCTGTTTCCACTGCCGGATGATATCCAGTGATTCGAGCGACAGCAACTCGATATAACGCCACATCAGTTCATCGGAAACAGACATCAGCTTGCCGAATATCTCAGTTGGACTCTCGGCTATGCCAATGTAGTTGCCCGAAGACTTGGACATTTTATTGACCCCATCCAACCCTTCCAGCAGCGGCATGGTGAGAACGCACTGCGGCGACTGGCCAAAATGCCTTTGCAACTCCCGTCCCATCAACAAATTGAATTTCTGATCGGTGCCGCCCAGCTCGATATCCGCCTTGAGCGCAACCGAATCGTAGCCCTGGATCAGCGGATACAGGAATTCGTGAATGGCGATGGGCTGATTACCCTGATAGCGCTTGCCGAAATCATCCCGCTCCAGCATGCGCGCAACAGTATGGGTAGCCGCCAGTTTGATCAGGCCGGCAGCATCCAGCTTATCCATCCAGGTGGAATTGAACACCACCTCGGTCTGATCGGGCCGGAGTATTTTGAATACCTGATCGGTGTAAGACTGGGCATTCTCCGCCACCTGCTCGCGGGTAAGCGGCGGGCGGGTGACATTCTTGCCGCTGGGGTCGCCTATCATGCCGGTGAAGTCACCGATCAGGAACAGGGCATGGTGGCCCAAGTCCTGCAGTTGACGCATCTTGTTGAGCAGCACGGTATGACCCAGATGCAAATCCGGCGCAGTGGGGTCGAATCCAGCCTTGATCCGTAGCGGGCGACCCGCAGCCAGCTTCTGCCCGAGCTCCTCTTCTATAAGAAGCTCGTGGCAGCCGCGCTTGATGACTTCCAGCTGTTCCGGGGCTTGTTTGCTCACAATGCTGCCAAGGTAATGCGGCTAGCCAAGGTTATTTGCCGCAAAACCCCAGTTGACCAGCTTGTCGAGCACCGCGTTGACGTAATCCGCGCGCCGGTTCTGGTAATCGAGGTAGTAGGCATGCTCCCACACGTCGATGACCAGCAACGGCTTCATGCCTTCGGTCAAAGGCACATTGGCGTTGGCGGTCTTGACCACTTTGAGCTTATCGCCATCCAGCGCCAGCCAGGCCCAACCGCTGCCGAATTGAGTAGTGGCCGCAGTCGCCAGCTCCTGTTTGCAGGCATCCAGAGTGCCGAAAGAAGCCTCGATTTTTTGCTTCAGCGCGGCAGGAGGTTCGCCGCCACCTTTCGGGGCCAGACTGTTCCAGTAAAAAGTATGGTTCCAGATCTGCGCTGCATTGTTGAAGATCCCAGCCTTGTCAGCTCGACCGGCTGTCGCCGTGATCACCTGCTCCAGTGGCAAATCCGCGAATTCGGTCCCGGCCACCAGCTTGTTCAGGTTATCGACATAAGCCTTGTGATGCTTGCCGTAGTGGAAACTCAGCGTATTGGCCGAAATTACGGGGTCTAGCGCATTATCTGCAAAAGGTAGCGGCGGCAAAACATGTGCATTACTCATCTTCTTGACTCCTTGTAGGGTGACTTAAAAATCCAATTTGCTTCTCACGCCCAAGTATATATGAATTCCTTGCGCCCCATGAATTGGCACAGGCATTCAGAGTAATTCAAGGTATCGTTTGGCCTATAATCTGTATGCGCTGACCCAAGAATCTGATTCATTGGGCGCTTCATTGGCATTCTTCAGGAACAAGACATGACCGAACCAACCATCACCTGCCCGAACTGCAAAACCGAAATCCGGCTCACCGAGTCGCTTGCTGCGCCGCTGATTGAGTCCACGCGCAAGCAGTTCCAACAGCAGCTTGCACAGAAAGATGATGAAATCACCAAACGCGAGCAAGGCATCCGCGAAAAGGAGAAACAACTGACTGATGCCAAAAACAGGCTGGATGAGCAGGTGGCCGCTCAGGTTGAAGAACAACTGAAAAAGGATCGCAGCAGAATCGCGGCCGAGGAAGCCAGGAAAGCCAAACAGGCCGCCGCAACCGACCTTGAACAGAAAGCCCGCGAAGTGGCCGACCTGCAGGAAGTGCTGAAAAGCCAGGAAGTGAAGCTGGCCGAGGCACAGAAGACGCAAGCCGAGCTGATGAGAAAACAGCGCGAACTGGATGATGCCCGGCGCGAACTGGAACTCACTGTGGAAAAGCGGGTGCAGGAAGGCCTGGCTGTCACCCGTCAGCAGGCCAGAAAAGAAGCCGAGGACGAACAGCGACTCAAGGTGATGGAAAAGGAGCAAACCATTGCCGCGATGCAGAAACAGATCGAAGACCTCAAGCGCCGGGCCGAACAGGGTTCGCAGCAACTGCAGGGCGAGGTGCAGGAACTGGAGCTGGAAAATCTGTTACGCAGCAAATTTCCCTTCGATGCGATCGAACCGGTACCCAAGGGCGAATTTGGCGGAGATGTATTGCACCGGGTGGTCGGTGCAGGCGGCCAGTCCGGCGGCACCATTTTGTGGGAGTTCAAGCGCACCAAGAACTGGAGCGACGCCTGGCTGGTAAAACTGCGCGATGATCAGCGCACTGCCAAAGCAGAAATCGCCGTGATCGTGAGCCAGATATTGCCCAAAGGCGTTGAAACTTTCGAAATGGTAGAAGGCGTCTGGGTCACGCACCCGCGCGCGGCGTTGCCGGTGGCCATGATCCTGCGCCAGTCATTGCTGGAGCTTGCGCTGGCGAGACAATCCAGCGAAGGCCAGCAGACCAAGACCGAAATGATCTACCAGTACCTCACCGGCCCGCGCTTCCGCCAGCGGGTGGAAGCCATCGTCGAAGCCTTTTCCACCATGCAGGAAGATCTCGACAAGGAAAAAAGAGCGATCATGAAACAATGGGCCAAGCGCGAAGAACAGATCGAGCGCGTGATGGGGGCAACGGTCGGCATGTATGGCGACTTGCAAGGGATTGCGGGCAAGTCGTTGCAGGAAATTGAGGGGCTTGAGTTTCCGGCACTGGAAGCCCCTGTTGCGAACGATAGCAATGCGGCCGGATGATGGCAACAGGAATTGAAACGCTACAAGTCAATTTAGCATGAGGATAAATGGCCATGAAGACTGACAAATTAGAGCGCCTCCAAGCCGCCGGCTGGAAAGTCGGCAGCGCGGAGCATTTTCTGCAATTAAATGAGGAGGAGGCACGACTTGTCGCACTCAAGCTCTCGCTGATCAGCGCGGTAAAAGAATCACGCATTAAACACAGACTCTCGCAAATCGACCTCGCACAACGCATGAAATCGAGCCAATCGCGCATTGTCAAAATTGAAGCGGGCGATCCTTCCGTTTCGCTAGATTTGATCGTACGTGCGCTCATCGCAAGCGGCGCAACAACGCGTGATATTCAGGCGGTATTTACAGCAAACGAACGAATGGCGGGCTAATCAGGAGGATTTTTCAGGCTATATTCAAGCACTACCCTCAAAATAATGTGCAATCCGCACCATTGCGACCGTATCCCGTTCGCAATACAACAGCAGAGCATTGTGTAATTGTTGGCGGCGTTCTGGCAAGGTTTCGGGTTGTATGATTTCGGCAAAGGCTTCCTGCGCCATGCCGCCATTCGCCACTTCCAAATTGTCATACGCCAAGTCTGGCGCAATCGTCGGCAATACAGCCTTGAGAGACCACGAGCCGCACATTGCAGGGTGGTAGTAGTAATCCCTTGCAATTGGATACAAATCAACGATGCGAACAACCGCGGCTCGCAACGCGGGTGCGAGATCAGGGTAATAGTCCGCAAGCTCCTGCATTCGGCTTCGTTCAAACGGGGCGTAGTAAACAAAGATCGGGCCGTCAATACCAGCCGCGTTAATCAGGCTTTCAGCAAAAGATCGGCGCGGATCACTTTGGCCATCGGCTAAAAATGCACAATGCGTCATCACTCCTTTGGCTGTTTCGGTATGGCATGACCACTGGAATGGCACTTGCATATAGGGTCGTGTGCCTGCCCAAACCGGCACGGCAGGGTTGATGGTCTCAAAGTCGATGTAATAGCGCGGGTAAGGGAGAGCGGCAATAATCTTTCCAGCCTCTGAGTTCAGTTCAGCCTGACCGCTTTTTGACACACGCCAGACGCGCTGATGTCTCGGGTTGTCCAGACGTTCTTCAGGCACATCGCGCAAGTCGGTGTATCCCTCGTCGCGCAAAGTGGCAGCCAACGCATGGCCATATGGCAGGACTTCAGGCGGGTATTCATCTTCGGTCTTAACAGTCGGTGAGCAGTACTCAAAAAAGGGACACTCAAACGGCGTGTCACATTGAGCGCCAGGAGCAATGCACGGTTCTTCGCCGGACAAAGTCTCACGCGCGGCATTGATCCAATCAGGAACCTCTGCTTTCATGCCCGAAATCTGTTCGCTGATGTCAGCGTGGTGGAACAGCCCGTGGTAATCACCACCGCCGGGATAGACGAATGAATTGTCGATATGTGCAATTTCCACGCTGGTCAACGGTAACCTGGCTTGCTGGGCAACCCAGCTTTGAATGGCTGCATCGGTCAGGTGGTAATCCTTGACGCTGGTGGATGACTTGACTTCCACCATGCGGAAGCCTTCACGGTCTGGCAGCAATAGATCGGCGCGAATCAGCACTCCATCGGCTTGAAACGTCGCCTCGAAAATCGGGCGTTTTTCACCGGCCAGAATTGCCGTGGTATCAATCATGGCTTGACCAAGATCATCGCCATCGATCAACACACCATCAGGATAAAGCTGCTGCGCCACTTCACCGACATAAGTACCCGTTGCGAAACGTGCCTGGTTGCTGTCGTCTATTTCTTCCAATTCAGGGCGGTAAACTTTCAGCCACAGCCGTTTCGGACATTGGCGATGCAGCAAGAGACGCGATTTGGAAAGGCCGTGACGTTTTATTTGTATGTTATTCATGGTGTGATTGGGTCTGGGTGGGTTGTGGATATTACGCTATCCCCCTCGAGCAATAGGTGGAGTTGATTAGGAGCAGCATCACTAAACGCTTTATACACACGAACAGCTATGTCTGTAATCTTCTCCACCAAGCTTCCATCCATTATGGACACCCATGGTTTGGGACTGATCCACCAGTTCTTCATTTCGACACCAAGCTCGTGATCAGGCAAATATGAATACCACGGCTCTTCGGTGAGCAAATCTACCAAGCTGCGTAGCGAACCGATTAGTGCCTTTTCTTTTCGCATAGTTGCTTGATCTCCAGAGTAAGTCCATGCAAAGCATCATAGGCCACGCCATATTTCTCTTTGAGCGTACGGAAGTCGGCATCTACGTTCGCGCTGCGAGCGACTGCGACCGTCTTCGGAATCTTGTTCCTGAACAGTGATGGTTGTGGCAGTCCGCCAGGCTCGCTAAACCGGCCTAGCCGTTTGGTCGTCAGGTCAGCGATAACCTGCCGATGCATGTTGTTCGCTTGCACTTTTGTCGCGACGATCCCGAGGGGTGGAATCGGAAGCCCGATATCCTGTGCGAAGCGCTCCACATTGTCGACTATCAGGTAAATGCCCAAAGTTGCCACCAAGTTGGGGGTGGCGGGGATCACGTATCCGGTGGAGATTCGCAATCCGTTCTTGGTCATGGTGCCAAGACTCGGCGGGCAATCAATGATGATGTAATCGTAGCGATCGATTACTGGCTGAATGGCGACCTGCAGGATCTCGAGCGGATTGGCGGTAAAGTTACCGGATAGCGCGATCATTGAGATGCGGTATTCGAGGTCGATAAGCCGGATGCTCGAAGGCAACAAATCGAGCCGTGCAATGCCGCCCTTGATTGTCGAAACCTGGTGGGCAGTCGCTTTTTCGATATCGAACTTGGGAGCATTATGCGGATTCAGTCGATCTTCGAAAAGTTGGGCAATAGTTCGACCGTCTTTGTCCATCTCGGCCCATTGGTCTTCGGAGATTAGCGAGGCCGTTGCATTAGTCTGCGGGTCGAGGTCGATCAGGAGAACGTGCTTGCGTTCATCCTGTGCAAGCATCTCGGCTACGGCCACTGCTGTGGTGGTTATTCCGCCACCACCATTGATATTGATGAAGCTAAGGACGTGGGTTTCCTCACCATTGAAACTTTTGACCCATGCCCCGATCTTCTCCCGTTCCCAAACTGAGCCGCTTTGAGGGTTCTGAATTGGGCGCGGGAAGTGGTCATACCGCATGCACCAGTTGCTAACTGCTTGCTTAGAGGCTCCCGCTAAATCAGCGATCTCAGCTAGTTCGAGGAGGTTGTTGTTGGACATGTGCGCCTCCTTTTTGTGTTGTAGACACTATGCGAGTTGAGATGACCCGCTTTCTATTGTTGAAGCGACTGCAAAAAATGATGTGGCGATCATATTATCTGAGTGCGACACACTGCGACGCATTCGGGTTGCTAAATGAGTTACACTTTCTGACAGGTCGTACTAACTATTGTAGGCAACAAAAACGCTGGAATTGTTTCATCACATAGGAGAAACATCATGTCTTACATCTGTTCATGCTGCGGCCATGCTTCGTCTTCTGCATCCGGTGGCTCTTGCTCTGACTCGCCATCAAAGAGTCACATTTACATGGCACAGAGTTCAAGCGGCTATATATGTAAATATTGCGGTCATGCTTCAAGTAACGCGTATAGCGGATCATGCTCTGATAGTCCACAGAAGAAGCATATGTACATCGCAAAACATTCAGGGAATTATGTCTGTCAACACTGTGGTCATACTTCAAGTAATGCGTATAGTGGATCATGCACAAAAAGCCCATTTAAAAAGCATGAGTATATTTAAATTCAATCCAAGAAATATTTCAGGAGAAAGTACATTAGTAGATTTACACAAAAGCAATTACACTCTAACGCTCTTTTAAGAGCATGTAATCTAGGTTAGGTAAATATTATGAGCAAAGAAAAGTTGGTCAAAGAGACAGAGATATTCTTCATGCGCCATTGGCAAGAGCAATCTATTGGAACATCGCCAGAATGGAGTGAGGCATGGGAATTTGTGGGGTCCATACAGCACGGAGAAAATGTGGGTTGCTACGCACTTTTTTCAAATGAAAAACTTTTATACATTGGCGTAGCTGAAAGCGGTTTAGGCAGCCGTACAAATCATTACACGAGGGTGTCACCAACACAGACGCCAGGTGAAATTCGAAAATATGAGCCAGCACCGGATTGGAAGTCTAAGCAATTAACTCATATGTGCACAATCGGATTCCCTGATGAATATTGGTATCTGCCTGCGGCATTAGAGAAATACCTGATTCGTCGACTCAATCCGCCAGAAAATGTAAATGGAAAATAATTTACCTACGCTCAACTCAGACTCAGCTGCGCCGAGCCGGTTATCTTTGCGTCATACCGTTGCCGTATGGTAGATGCCATGTAGCGATTGAGTCATATTTACAAACTCTTCCCGCAAAGATAAAGGCTCCAACACTTCCACCTGATCCCCAAATCCCAACAGCCACCAGCGCAATTGCGCCGTGTCCGGCACGGTGGCTTGCAAGCGCACCCAGTCGGGTTGGTCTGGTTCTATCTGCTGATCAAAAGACAGAGACGTTTCCCGCAGATGCTCGGCAGCGGGTATGGTGAAACGCACCACCAGTTTAATTTCACCACTTTCTTCAAAGCCGAATGCACCTTGGCGGATGTATTGCGCCAGATCAAATTTCTTCGGTGCCCTGGCGGGTTTATCCAATACTTGTGCCGACAGGATGCGGTGCACGGCGAGTAAGCGAATGTCCGTGTAGCCATATAACGTGGCAACCAGATAGGTAACCGCACCGCGTTGCACAATCCCCAGTGGATGAACAGGATAGGTTTTGGTTTCACCTTGCTCGCGGGAGGTGTAACTGATCTCCAATTGCTGTTCGGACAGTAAGGCGGAATGTACCGCTTCAATAATTGCTTCGGGGTAGTCCGGCGGGATCAAAGGCTGGTTAGGCGGCACGATGGCAACCTTCTTGCGCCAGCGTGCCAGTTTCTTCACGCCTTCGCCGCTGGACAACACACCATCAGCACATTTGAAATACGGGGAGAGAGTTCCAAGCAAGCTGGCCGGTAATAAAGTGGCCAAATGATCATGCGCAAGTTCCAGCGTCAAGGCTTGCAACGGCGACATGGTGGGTAATGCAAACGCCTCAGCATCTTTACTCCAACTCCATCCATAGGGGCGTGAACGCTCGTTGGAAATCAGCGGGAAGATCTCAGAAAGCGATAGCAGATCACGCTCCACGGTGCGTTTGCTGACCTCAAAGCCTTCTGATCCCAAACGCTCGGCGAGTTCCCGTGCAGTTATCTGGCGCGGATGTTGTGGGATGCGCCGGAGCATCGCCCATTGGCGTAGTTGCGTGTCGTTCTGAGAGTGCATGATGTCGTTCGATGAATTCGGTGTCGTGTTCATGGCGTCAGGGTGTCCAGCCGAAAAACCAATATACATTTCGACTACGACACAGCATGATGCGAATGGATGCAACTTTACTATCTATCCGTAAGAAGGTGAAGACAATGATCTACGAACACATCGAAGGCGTGGAAGTGACTGCGCAGTTTACCTGGGAAAACGACTTGCCTTATCGTTATCGGCTGGAAATCGTCTTAAAAGATACTGCACCCTCAGGGAAAACAGTCTGTGTGGTTATGCAAAATCCGGGTTACCGGGGAAGACGCATTAAAGGGCTAGGCTCGAATATTTCTCAAAAGAATCATGACGAATCCCCAGCGCACGATGTAGGACAAGGAGAGTTTGGATTATAGCAAATTCGCGTGCAGCTATTTTTCCGTGGCCGGAATCCGGACTGTCTTGACCTCGACCTGCAATGGCCGCTGGAGCATCGCCAACGACTGCGCCTCATCCCCAGTCTGGTATGGGCGGGGCAAGATCACGGAGATCAGGTTCATTTTATAGTTTCCCGGTTCGTGCAGATTGGTCATGTTCAGCAGACTGTACCCGGTTGCCGGTGGTTCAGAGCGAATGACAGTCCCACGGACTATTCCCCAATCCTTCCATTGCTCCGGAATCACGAAGGCCTGCAGATACGTGCCCTGTTTTCCGCTGACGACGTACCACTCGTGATCTTTGCTGGTGACCACCTCCGTTCCGTTCTTTTTACCGGAAAATGTCAGGTTGCGCGGGTTCACCGCGTCCCGATAAGTCATCTCGATCGTGCTGCCGTGGATTTCATTCTCGGTAGTAAACTCGAAACTGCGCAGAGCCTTCACGACCAGCCACGGCGCCGAGAACGTTGACGGTGTCATGAACGAGCTGAAGTAATAGTAGGTGTAGGCTGTCCCGCCTGGCATATCCGGGAAGAATCGGCCGAGGTCAAGCCATTGACGGATTCGGCGAATGGCCCGAACCGGACCATTCCTGATGCCATCAATCCGGACGGAGAAATCTTCTTCGGTAAACAGGGGGCTCCAGGTCGTCAAGAGCACCGAGAACGTGGGATGCACGCGCAGCTTCATTCGGTCGAGAATGTTCTCGCCCGTGCCGCCTGCCACGGACGCGATACGCAGACCCGTGGAGAAGTTGCGGCCGTGATAGTAGTCCACCGTGTAATACAACGCCCGTGCCTGGTTGGTTTCAGCATCGAACGTCGCATAGGTGACTGGCGAGAGCGGGGGAATATGCTCAGAGAAGTGCAGTAAATACACCCAGCCGCGTCCCCCATCCACGGCATCGGCCACCTCGATTTCGACTGCGGCATCATGCATAGCCGGCAACAATCCCGCTGCCATCCGGTCTCCAGTATCCTTGGCCATGAAGACCAGTTCATCGTTTTCGTCGAAGCGAAACCCGCCGCTGGCCCCGGCATTGCTGAAGACGATGTCATCTGCGCCGTTCCTTTCGTCGAACTGGAAAGGAATGGCGGAGAATTGACCGTGCTGGATGCTGTAGAGCCGGTAGCCGAGCGTGTCTTTTGCCGGGAGTCCCATCAGCAGAGCGGTCTTCACGATTACGGGGTCATGCAGGCGCGTGAGCGTTTTCGTGTCCTGAGCCGATGCAGGATTCGCCCCAGCGAAGAAGAATGCCACGCACACACAGCTATAAAGCGCATACCTCCATGCAACAGTTGCTAGAGAGGCATGTCGATGCTGGACCATTTGCGCCAGTTCAGCGGAGCGGTTGGCCGTGCGGCAGGTATCGACTGGTCGGCGCTGGTGTTTGAACTTGGGGCTGCATCAGAGAAACAGCCTAGGCTGCCCGCAGTTCCATCAGCGGTTTGTCGGGATAGCGTTCCATCTGGTATGCCATCCACAGCCTGCTGGCGATGCGATAGGCCAGCGCATTCGCGTGCAGTTGCAGGTTCGGGTTGCCCATTTCCTGAGTAGTTTGCCTGAAGAGTTGCAGCCAGCGCTCGAACAATGCGGCCGACAGCTCCGGCAAGGCCAGATGCTTGGGCATGGGCGCGCCCCGGAAACGGCTGGTTCCCCGCAACTGCATCGACCAGAAATTGATCATCTGCACAAAATGCGCGTCCCAGTCGGTGACATGCGCTTCAAAGATCGGGCCCAGCCCCGGGTCTTTTCTGGCTGTCGCATAAAAAGTATGAACCAGTTGTGAGATATCCTCTTCGCTGAACAGGCTGGGGTCGGGTATTGCAGTCTCTGCTTGTGACATGGTTTATGAGTGATTCAGAAGTGATGATTCAGTCTGGTCGTGCAACTTCAGTGTAGCCGCCAGTGTAATGTTCGCTGCTCAGGCTGTCCAACCAAAGATAACCGGAGCAACTCATTTGGATATTGCGGGCAGATGCTGCAGTGGGTCTACCGGTTTCCCATGCTTGCGGATTTCAAAATGAAGCTTTATCTGGCTGGCATCGGTATTTCCCATCTCGGCAATTTTCTGTCCTCGGGTCACTGTTTGCCCTTCCTTCATTAGAAGCTTGCTGTTGTGGGCATAGGCACTAAGATAGGTATCGTTGTGCTTGATGATAATAAGATTGCCATAGCCGCGTAAGCCGCTGCCGCTGTAAACCACCTTACCTGGGGCGGAAGCCAGTACCGCTTGCCCGGTCTTGCCCGCGATATCCACCCCTTTGCTGCTTTCTGTAAAACCTTCCAGCACCTTGCCCTGGGTGGGCCAAATCCAGTCGATACGCTCATCCGGATTGGATTCAGCGCTCTGTGGCTGGGGCTCGATGTCAATCTTGGCGACCCTTTCAGTCGCCGCATCAGCTTTGGCGGTTAAAGCCGGGGGGGTATCTGCCGATCCTTTCAATTGCGCCAGCGTCTGTTCCGAATATGGCAGCTTGAATGCCTTGGGTTCAGTTTTCAGCTTATCGGTATTGGCATCAAACTTCCCCCTGGATTCCGTGACAACCCTGGGTGCGGGCGTTTCAGCGGCCGGTGGCGGTGCCGGTTCGGATAATGAAAATAGGGAGGGTTGCGCCGATTGAGCGGGTGGGGACAAACTGAGCTGCTGACCGATATCGATGGCGTTAGGATTGTCGATGCCATTCCACTCCGCCAGATCCTTGTAAGCAAGACCGTGATTGAGTGCAATGCCGTAAAGCGTGTCGCCCTTCTGCACCGTATAAAGTTTGGGAGTTTCCGCGAGTTTGCTTGCGGGTTTTTGTAAAGCCGGGGCACGGTCGACTACCGGGACGGGAGACTGGGTAACGCTGCAACTGGCGATCAACAGACAAAGGATCGGAGACAGGAGATAGAAAGCAGGAGACCGGGGTCTGTCCGGGCAAAACGCCGGCCGGGGACGCATAAAAACCGCAGGCGGGTTTCCACCGGTATCCAGACTCTGTTGCTTGATTCTTTTACCTTTCATTCCTCATCTCTTGCTCCGCAGCACTTAGCCGCCCACGACACCAGACAACATTGGTACAAACCTCGCTTCATCCAGGACGGTTTCGACATAACCCTGCGCATTGCGCTCAATTACGCACAGATACTGCTCCTGGCTCCCTTTGGGGAAAACCATTCTACCACCTACCGCCAACTGCTCCAGCAGCGAGGGAGGAACATGCGTAGCCGCAGCAGTCATGATGATACCGTCGAATGGCGCGACTTCGGACAATCCCAGCATGCCGTCCGCGTGCTTCAGACGAACATTGCTGAAACGGAACTCGCGCAGGCGGGTACGCGTGCGGGTGAGCAGCGACCCGATGCGTTCAATCGAATAAACCTCGTGCGCAAGTTGTGCCAGCACAGCAGTCTGGTAGCCGCAGCCTGTACCAATCTCCAGCACCTTGCCGAGATTTGAGCCTGCACGCAGCAGTTCGCTCATGCGCGCCACGACAAACGGATTTGAGATGGTCTGACCAAAATTAATCGGCAGAGCAACGTCGTCGTAGGCGCGACTCGCCAGCGCCTCCTCGACAAAGACGTGACGGGGAACAGCGTTCATTGCCGCCAGCACCACTTCGTCGTTGATGCCTTGCGTGCGCAGACGTTCGATCATACGCACTCGCGTGCGCTGAGAAGTCATGCCGATACCGGAATGATCAGTGCTCAAACTCGCTATCCCCGGAAATGTTGATTTGTTGGCATGCGAGATCTCGTTAATGCTTCAGCGCTATTTCAGCCACTGTTTTACCGTATCCATCTGCCCATAACGGGTCAGGTCAATCTGTAATGGCGTCAGCGATACCCGATTGTGCTGGATGGCAAAAAAATCCGTACCTTCGCCGGCATCCTGGGCAAGGCCTGCCGCACCCACCCAGTATACCGTTTCCCCGCGTGGACTTTGCGATTTGACCACCGCTTCGGCTTTGTGGCGACGGCCTAGCCGTGTTACCTCAATGCCTTGCAGTTGCTCATAAGCGACATCGGGCACATTGATATTGAGCAATATCGGCTCATTGAATTTGTTGTCTTTGAAACGTTGCACCGTGTCCGCAGCAACACGCGCTGCCGTGGAGAAATTTTCATCGGAAACGCTGGTTAGAGATACGGCCAGAGAAGGTATGCCAAGCAGAAAACCTTCGGTGGCCGCAGCTACCGTCCCGGAATAAATGGTGTCATCACCCATATTGGCACCGGCGTTGATCCCGGATACCACCATGTCGGGTAACGTATCCAGCATTCCGGTCACCGCCAGATGCACGCAATCGGTAGGGGTGCCGTTGACGTAGTAGAAACCATTGTGGGCTTTGTGCAGATTCAATGGGCGATCGAGCGTAAGCGAATTGCTGGCGCCGCTACGGTCGCGCTCCGGTGCAACCACGATGATATCCGCAATGGCGGAAAGTGCTTCTGCAAGACAGGCGAGACCTGGCGCAAAGTACCCATCGTCGTTGCTGAGCAATATGCGCATTCGCGGATTATCCAGATGATTTTCAGATTAGCGTGGAAATGATGTCGGCCATTCGGCTCGCTTCCAGCCTGAATGACATGCGCAGCGCCTGGTCAACTTATTGATTTAAATTGGTCGGGGCGAGAGGATTTGAACCTCCGACCACTTGCACCCCATGCAAGTACGCTACCAGGCTGCGCTACGCCCCGAAGCTGCGGATTATAGCAAACAAGCCCTGATGTTAGAAATTGCTTTCGGCGTTGCGCGAGGTGAGAAATGCAGGAAGTAGAGAAACAGATGAACAGGTCATGATTGCAGCAGTGACACGACACTCTTGATCTCACTCCGCAGCCATGCCAGATCAACTGGTGAGTGAATTGAGGCAACCGGAGTAACAGCAGGCATCGGTTCAGCCGCGCTTTGTCCCAGTCGGCCACGAGCACCATTGATGGTAAAACCCTGCTCGTAGAGCAGTTCGCGGATACGGCGAATCAGCAGCACTTCATGGTGCTGATAGTAGCGGCGATTGCCACGGCGCTTGACTGGTCGCAATTGCGTGAATTCCTGCTCCCAGTAACGCAACACATGCGGTTTGACACCGCATAGCTCGCTGACTTCGCCTATGGTGAAATAGCGCTTTGCCGGGATGGGCGGCAAGGCGCTGTTAGGCGTCACGCTTCCCCTGATGGTTTTTTTCCACCATGGCTTTTAGTTTTTGACTGGCGCGGAAAGTCACCACACGCCGGGCGGTAATCGGAATCTCTTCGCCAGTCTTGGGATTGCGGCCGGGGCGCTGCGGCTTGTCGCGCAACTGAAAATTACCGAAACCTGAAAGTTTGACGCCATCGCCGCTCTGTAACGCAACACGAACTTCCTCGTAAAAAGCGTCTACCATGTCTTTGGCCTCGCGCTTGTTCAAGCCAACTTTCTCGAACAGCAAATCTGCCAATTCGGCCTTTGTTAAAGTCATACTCTTCCTCACCTGTTTATTGATTTTCTGGACGTGTGCTCGACTGCCTGTTCATCTGTATACGGTTATATACTCAGTTACGCAGTCTCGCGTCAAACTGATTTTGCAGAATGCCCAGCAATTTTGTGATGGCCAAGTCTGCTTCTGCATCCGTTAATGTTTTTTCAGTATCTTGCAATAACACACGGAATGCAAGACTTTTTTTGCCACTTTCCATCCCCTTGCCGCGATAAACATCAAACAAGGAAATCTCCGCAACAATGGATGGTTTCTCAGCCTGCATGCCCTCTAACAGCGCTTGGACGCTGACGCTATCCGCCATGACTACAGCGATGTCGCGCCTCACTGGCGGGTATTTTGAAATTTCCCCCGCTGCTGACAGTGTGCGCGCCGTCAAGAGATCCAGATCCAGTTCAAACAGCACTGCGGACCTCGGTAAATCGGTCTTTTGCTGCCAGCGCGGATGGAGTTCTCCCAGCCAGCCGACGATTTTTTCACCCAGACAGATTTGTGCCGATTTTCCGGGATGCAAAGCAGGATGAGGTGCCGCCCGGAAAATCGCCACTTCTGGCCAGAACAACGCTTCGATGTCTGCCTTGGCGTCATAAAAATCCACGGTGCGGGCAGGCGCACCCCACTGCTCGGCCACGGCATCACCATAGCAAAGTCCAGCCAGCCTTTCCGGCTGCACATAAGCTTCGCCCTCTTTGACGAAACAACGCCCGATTTCAAACAATCGCACCCTGGTCTGCTTGCGATTTAGATTGAATTGCAAATTTGCCATGAGTCCGCCGATCAGGCTGCTGCGCATCACACCCATCTGGCTGGCGATGGGATTCTTCAATACGACCGGCGTCTTGTTATGCGTAAAATCCGCTTCCCATGCAGCATCTACAAACGGGTAATTGATCACTTCCTGATAATCCCGCGCTGCCAGGATACGCCGCAACTGTAGCGGCGTATGCAGCAGTTCGGATTCTGGCAGCATGCTCAGAGCCGCATGCGGCAAACTGGCGGGAATGTGATCGTAGCCGTAAATACGTGCCAGCTCTTCGATCAGATCTTCTTCGATGGCAAGATCGAAGCGATAGCTCGGCGGCGTCACCTGAAATACGCCGCCGTCGACAGTAAAATTGAACTGCAGACGCTGCAATAGTTCAGTTGCCTTGGACGTGTCCAGATCTATGCCCAGCACCCGTCGTGCGCGCTCCACGCGCAGGCGGATCGGATTGCGTTGCGGCAGCTTGCCTTTCACTTCAGTAATTGGTCCCGCCTTGCCGCCACAAATATCCACTATCAATCTGGTGACGCGCTCCATTGCATTGCGCGTGGCAGCGAAGTCCACCCCGCGTTCAAACCGGTGCGCCGAATCGGAACTGAATCCCAGACGAAAAGATTTGCCGGCTATCGCCTCCGGGCTGAAGAATGCACTTTCCAGAAACAGGTCGGTGGTGCCCTGCTGCACCCCGCTGTCACTCCCCCCCATGATGCCCGCCAGCGCCAGCGGCTTGGCCGCATCGGCGATCAACAGCATGTCGGGTTGCAGGACAAGATTTTCGCCATTCAGCAATTGCAGCTTCTCGCCGGACTTGGCGTAGCGCACGTGCAGCGCACCCGCAAGCTTCGCCAGATCAAAAGCGTGCAGCGGCTGACCGATCTCCAGCATTACATAGTTGGTTACGTCTACCACCGCATTGATTGTCCGTATGCCGCTGCGTTCCAAACGGCGGGTCATCCATGGTGGCGTGGGCGCGTCGAGACGTATGCCGCGTATCACCCGGCCACAATAGAGTGGGCAGGCATCCGCTGCTTCCACCTGCACAACCAGAATGTCGTCGATCTCGATGTGGACCGGCTGAATCTCCAGCGGATCAAGTTTCGCGGAAGTAATTGCCGCCACTTCTCGCGCCACCCCGGCCAGTCCCAGGCAATCAGCACGGTTGGGCGTTAGCTTGAGTGTGAAAAGTTTGTCATCCAGCGCGTAATAGTCGCGGAAATCTGCGCCTGTTGGCGCATCGCCAGGGAGCAGCAACAAGCCTTCTGCGGTATCGCTCAAACCCAATTCCCTGGCTGAGCACAACATGCCGGAGGATTCTACGCCGCGTACCTTGGCCTGCTTGATGGCAATGCCCGGCAGTTGCGCACCAACCAACGCGCATGGCACTTTCACACCGGCACGAACATTGGCCGCGCCACAAACGATCTGCAACGCTTCGCCGCTCACCGCCGCACTCACACCCACCTGGCAGACATGCAGGCGGTCCGCGTCCGGATGCTTCTGCACTGACAACACTTCGGCTACCACCACTTTGTCAAAGGCCGGCGCAGCAGACTCGATTGCTTCCACCTCCAGCCCTGCCATGGTCAGGACGTGAGCCAGCTCGTCACTCGAAAGTGGTGGGTTGACCAGGGTACGGAGCCAGTTTTCAGAGAATTTCATGGGAGCCTGTTTTTGTCTCAGGAGATGCGATGGGCGCTGTTCAATTAAACTGTTTCAGGAAGCGCAAATCATTCTCGAAAAACAACCGCAAATCATTCACGCCGTAGCGCAGCATCGCCAGCCGTTCCACTCCCATACCGAAAGCAAAGCCGGTATATTTTTCGCTGTCTATGTTGACATGCTGCAGCACGTTGGGGTGCACCATGCCGCAGCCCAGCACCTCCAGCCAGCCGGTGTGGCTGCACACCCGGCAGCCGCTGCCGTGGCACATCACACAGCCAATATCCATTTCAGCAGAAGGTTCGGTAAAGGGGAAGAAAGAAGGGCGGAAGCGCACCGGCAAATCGTCACGCTCGAAAAAGTGCCGCATGAAGTCCGCCAGCACGCCCTTCAACGCGGCAAAATTCGCATTCTCATCCACCCACAAGCCTTCCACCTGATGGAACATGGGCGTGTGGGTCACATCGGAATCGCAACGGTATACCCGCCCCGGTGCGATTACTTTTAACGGCGGCCGGTTACTCTGCATGTAACGGATTTGCACCGGCGACGTATGGGTACGCAGCAAATGCTTGTCATCGACATAGAAAGTGTCATGCATCGCCCGTGCCGGATGGTTTTCCGGGATATTGAGCGCAGTGAAATTGTAGAAATCGGTTTCGATTTCAGGGCCGGAAGCAACAGCAAAACCAATCGAGCGGAATAACAATTCGATGCGTTCCAGCGTACGCGTTACCGGGTGCAAACCACCCGTGCCCAGACCGCGTCCCGGCAACGTCACGTCCAGCGCCTCTCCGGCTAGCTGCGTTCCCAGTTTTTTTGCCTGGATCGCATCACGACGGCGATTAAGCGCCTCCTCCAACGCCTCTTTCGCCTGGTTGATGCGGCTGCCCATGGCGGGCCGTTCTTCCGGTGAAAGCTTGCCCAGTCCCTTGAGCAGTTCGGTCAGCGTGCCACTTTTGCCGAGATAGCGTGCCTTGGCTTGCTCCAGCTCGGCAGCATCATCTATGCCATCAAACAGGGCGACGGCTTCACTGAGAAGGTTATCCAGATTATGCATGGGTACGCAAAATGGTTGGGCTGTGTCCGCGAAATCACACAAGAAAAAAGGAGGCTGAGACTTTTCGCCTCTTGGCCTCCTTGCCTCTTTTTTGTTACTGCCTGCTATACGACGAGACTGGCCTTGGCTTGCTCAACGATTTTTGCGAAAGCTGGCTTGTCAAACACCGCGATATCGGCCAGTACCTTGCGGTCCACTTCTATCTCAGCTTTCTTCAAACCGTTCATGAACACGCTATAGGGCAAACCACATTCGCGTGCAGCCGCATTGATACGGGCAATCCACAATGCACGGAACTGACGCTTCTTCTGCCGACGATCGCGGTAAGCATATTGTCCTGCCTTCATCACCGCTTCTTTGGCAATGCGATAGACATTCTTGCGGCGACCACGATAGCCTTTGGCCAGATCCAGGATCTTCTTATGACGGGCGTGAGCCGTCACACCACGTTTTACTCTTGGCATGGCAGTCTCTCCTTAGGCGTAGGGCATCATGGCGCGTACTGACGCCACGTTGGTGGAATGGACGCCGGCGGTTCCCCGCAGTTGGCGCTTGTTTTTGGTGGTTTTCTTGGTGAGAATGTGGCGCTTGAAAGCCTGCGAACGCTTGACACTACCGCCGGGGCGCACCTTGAAGCGCTTGGCAGCGCCGCTCTTGGTCTTCATCTTGGGCATGATACTGCTCCTGTTTTAACATGACATCGGGTGTTTCCTGAGCGGAACACTTTTAAGACCCGGGAGTCACTTGGTTTTATACGCTGACATGAATATTCTTCACGCCAGCTTTGCTGCCATCCGCGTATGCCAGAGCATACACCGGTTGTTACTTGATCACTTCTCAGCCTCTGCGGCCACCGCCTCTGTGCTGGCTGCAGAGTCTACCTCAGTCTTTGTTGCATTTGGAGCTACGTCGCTGGCTATCTTTTCCGCCTTCGGCTTGGCCACCTTCGGCTTGGCCACTTTCACTTCCTTCTTCTTGGGCGACAATACCATCACCATTTGCCGTCCCTCCATCCTGGGGAACTGCTCTACCACAGCATGCTGCAACAGATCGTCTCGCACCCGCTCCAGCAGGCGTATACCGAATTCCTGATGCGCCATCTCACGTCCACGGAACCGCAACGTGACCTTGGCTTTGTCACCTTCTTCCAGGAAGCTGATTAGATTGCGCAGCTTGATGTTGTAGTCACCGTCGTCGGTATTGGGACGAAACTTGACTTCCTTGATCTGGATCTGCTTTTGCTTGAGCTTGGCTTCGTGTTTCTTTTTGCTTTCTTGATAGCGAAACTTGCCATAATCCATCAAGCGGCATACCGGGGGTTGGGCAGTAGGCGCAATTTCGACCAAGTCTATTCCGGCCTCCTCCGCCAAGGCATTGGCGACCGCCAGCGTAACGATGCCTATCTGCTCTCCCTCTACACCAATCAAGCGCACTTCCGGGACGTTAATCTCCTGATTTGTACGCGCTGCTTTTTCTTGAACTATAGCAATTCCCCAAGTTTGTTTAATAAATCAAACCGTACCAGCCCTTATGGATATTTCCGCTTCAAGGCGTTCAATCAACGCCTGCAGAGACATCTGGCCAAGATCTAAACCTGACCGGGTACGCACGGCAACCATTTTTGCCGCCACTTCCTTATCGCCCACTATGATCTGATAAGGCAGTTTCTGTAAACTATGTTCGCGGATTTTATAGGTTATTTTCTCATTTCTCAAGTCCGCGTGTGCACGAATGCCATTGTGCTTGAGTTTGTCAGCCACTTCACGGGCATAATCTGCCTGTCCCTCGGAGATGTTCAACACCACTGCCTGCTCCGGTGAAAGCCATAAGGGAAGCGCCCCGGCATGGTTTTCAATGAGGATGCCAATGAAGCGTTCCAGCGACCCCAGAATCGCCCGGTGCAACATCACCGGTATCTGCCGGGTATTATCCTCGGCTACGTATTCCGCTCCCAATCGTGCGGGCATGGAAAAATCCAGTTGCAAGGTGCCGCACTGCCATACTCGGCCGATGCTGTCCTTGAGTGAAAATTCGATTTTCGGACCGTAGAATGCACCCTCGCCGGGCTGCAACTCCCACACCAGTTTCTTGTGATTCAATGCGGACTCCAGCGCGGCTTCCGCCTTGTCCCACTGCTCTTCCGAACCGACGCGCTTCTGCGGGCGAGTGGAAAGCTTTACCAGAACCTCATTAAAACCGAAATCGGTATAAACCTCCTGCAACAGGTCGATGAACTGCATCACCTCGCCCTGTATCTGGGCCTCAGTGCAAAAAATATGCGCATCGTCCTGGGTGAAAGCGCGCACCCGCATGATGCCATGCAGCGCACCGGACGGTTCGTTGCGGTGACACGAGCCGAACTCCGCCAGCCGTAGTGGCAAATCGCGGTAGCTCTTCAATCCCTGGTTAAACACCTGGACGTGGCCAGGACAATTCATCGGCTTGACCGCGAAGTCGCGCTGCTCCGAATGCGTGGTGAACATGTTCTCACGGAAATTTTCCCAATGTCCGGAACGCTCCCACAACCCCTTGTCGAGAACCTGCGGTGTGCGGATTTCCAGATAGCCATGATCCTGGAATACCTCCCGCATATACTGCTCTATCTGTTGCCAGATGACCCAGCCCTTTGGGTGCCAGAACACCATGCCCGGCGCTTCTTCCTGAATGTGAAACAGATCCAGTTGCCTGCCGAGCTTGCGGTGGTCACGCTTTTCAGCTTCTTCAAGCCGGTGCAGGTAAGCATCCTGGTCTTCCTTTTTGACCCAGGCCGTACCATAAATCCGCTGCAGCATTTCATTGCGCGAATCACCGCGCCAATAGGCCCCCGCCACCTTCATCAGCTTGAACACCTTGAGTTTGGAGGTGGCCGGCACATGCGGGCCGCGGCACAAATCGGTAAAATTTCCCTGGGAGTAAAGCGACACGTCCTCATCGCCGGGAATGGCCTCGATGATCTGCGCCTTGTAGTGCTCGCCCTGGTTTTTGAAAAAATTGATCGCTTCGGAGCGCTCTAATACCTTGCGCTCCACTTTCAGATCGCGTTTGCTTATTTCCGCCATACGCTTCTCGATCGCCGCCAGATCCTCTGTCGTAAATGGGCGTTTATAAGAGAAGTCGTAATAAAACCCATCCTCGATCACCGGCCCGATGGTGACCTGCGCTTCGGGAAACAGCTCCTTCACCGCGTGCGCCAGCAAGTGCGCGCTGGAATGACGTATGACTTCCAGCCCTTCGGCATCTTTCTCGGTGATGATCGCCAGATCACAATCGGCTTCGATACGGTGAGACGTGTCCATAAGCTTGCCATTGACCTTGCCGGCCAACGCCGCACGCATCAGTCCCGCACCAATCGACGCCGCGACTTCCATCACCGTCACCGGTTGCTCAAATTTACGTTCCGAACCATCCGGTAAACGAACGACTGTCACAGCTTCTTCCTTTGACAAAAATGGGGGCTGACTGCAGGGGGCTTATAAAATTTCAGATGAATCCTGGCACAAATTGCATTCTCCCATAGCTCCCGTTGAGGGGCAACCCGATGCACTGTACATGAACGACAGAAACATCCAGCCTGGGTGTGACAATCTGTCTTAGCGGATACTTGAAAACAACGATTGCTTTCCTCGCCCCCAAAATGAAGCAGGAAGGAAAGAGCATGGTGCGGCAGGCCGCATTTCTGCGACTTTTGAAGCCATTGGTCAGCTGACGGCTTTTAAACCGGCTGCGGCGCTCCGCACGGCCCCGGCTATCTGCTCTGCCCAGCGTTTTACCTTCCGCTCCGACTCACCTTCCACCATCACTCGCACCAGCGGCTCGGTGCCTGATGCGCGCAGCAGTATACGACCTCTGTCGCCAAGATCGTGCTCGGCAGCGGCTTGAGCGGCTTTGACCTGCACGCTGACACGAAAATCAAATCCCTTCGCAACCTTTACGTTAACCAGTCGCTGCGGATAAAGTGCAAGACCCCGCGTAAGACCGGCCAGAGTCTTGCCGCAGTCTCGCATCGCATGCAGTACTTGCAGCGCGGAAATGATGCCGTCGCCAGTAGTATGCTTGTCGATACAAATGATATGGCCGGAGCCTTCTCCACCCAGTTGCCAGCCTTTCTGTTGCAGCAGTTCCAGTACATAACGGTCGCCGACATTGGCACGGGCAAAGGGGATATTCAATTTCCTGAAACCGTTCTCTACCGCAAGGTTGGTCATCAGCGTACCCGCCACCCCCCCCTTGAGCAGGCCCCTCTGCTGGCGATGCTTTGCAATGATGTAGACCAGTTGATCCCCGTCATAGAGCGTGCCTTTACCATCCACCATGACGACGCGGTCACCGTCGCCATCCAACGCAATGCCAAGATCGGCGTGATGCTGCCTGACGGCTTCTTGCAAGGTGGAACTATGGGTCGCACCACATTCGTGATTGATGTTGAGACCGTCCGGTTGCACTCCGATGGCAACCACATCTGCCCCCAGTTCGTGCAGTACATGACCGGCAATGTGATAGGTTGCGCCATGGGCGCAATCGACTACGACACGCAAACCACGCAGATCGAGATGGTAAGGGAAAGTACTTTTACAGAATTCGATGTAGCGCCCTGGCGCGTCGCTGATACGCCGCGCCTTGCCGAGCTGCGCTGAAGGCATGGACTTGATGGGCGCATTCAATCCCGCTTCTATCTCGTGTTCAATCGCATCGGGCAGCTTGCTGCCTGCAGCGGAAAAGAACTTGATGCCGTTGTCTTCAAATGGATTGTGCGAAGCCGAAATTACAATGCCTGCCTGTAACCGAAGTGCGCGGGTGAGGTAAGCTACTGCCGGGGTCGGCATTGGCCCGGATAGAAACACGTCCACTCCGGCAGCAGACAGCCCTGCCTGCAAGGCTGATTCCAGCATGTAGCCAGAGATGCGCGTATCCTTGCCTATCAGCACCGCCGGGCGCTCGCCCTTGGACAGATGCCAATCGGCAGAGGCCAGCACCTTGCCGGCAGAATAGCCCAGATGCATGATGAAATCCGGGGTGATGGGTATTTCCCCCACCCGCCCACGTATGCCGTCAGTGCCAAAATATTTCTTGCTCAATTGGAGATCCACAAAGGGTGAAAAGTAAACAGCATGACGAACGGCAATGCGCTGCCGCTCTTCATCACTTACAGGTCACTGTTTCAAGCGCATTATAAACCGCCAACGCATCTCTGGTCGCCTTTACATCATGGACTCGCAGAATGCTGGCGCCTCTGGCTGCCGCCAGCAACGCTGCGGCGACGCTGGCATGAATCCTCTCACCCACTTCATTGCCGGTGATCTTCCCCAACATGGATTTGCGTGACAGTCCTGCCAGGACCGGTACGTCCATGTCCACAAAGCGATCAAGATGGCGCAGCAATTCAAGATTGTGTTCCAGTGTTTTACCGAAACCAAATCCGGGATCTATCACTAGTCGCTGGAGCGAGATTCCTGCTGCTTGCGCCGCATCCAGCCGACGCTGCAAAAAGTCCTTCACTTCCGCCACCACATCGCCGTATTGAGGATTAATCTGCATGCTGCGCGGCTCACCCTGCATGTGCATGAGGCATGCTGCCACATTTCCAGCTGCAACCGCCTCCAGTGCGCCCGGCGCCTGCAGTGCATTGACATCATTGATCATGACCGCACCTGCCCGTATCGCCGCACACATAACTTCCGGTTTTGAAGTATCCACCGAAACAGGTATATCCCTGCTGGCTAGAGCTTGCACCACCGGGATGATACGGCGCAACTCCTCTGCTGCGTTTACCGGGTCGCCGCCGGGGCGAGTTGATTCACCGCCAATGTCCAGCATGTCGGCACCCTCTTCCCGCAGGCGTAGAGCATGGCAGATGGCGCTTTCGCTAGATGTATACAAACCGCCATCAAAAAAAGAATCGGGCGTGACATTGACGACTCCCATGATGAGAGGACGGTGAAGAGAAAGATTGAATTTACCGCAATGAAGGAACAAGGGGTCTAAGAGCTACGAGGCTGAAACTGGGGTCTAATAAAAATAAGGCGAGCCAGGCTCGCCTTATTCATTTCTGCTCACTACCATCTACCGACAATCTGCGGCTTCTTACACTTCCTGCGCTGGTGTCGCAGTCGCTGCCGGCGCTGCCGGAGGCGTATCATCCTTCGACGACGGCACGGATTTGGAAGGCTTGGGGGGTCGCGGAGCGCGGCCTTCCATGATGTCACCGATCTGGTCGGAGTCTATGGTTTCCCACTCCAGCAGGGCTTGGGTCATGGCCTCGATCTTGTCACGGTTTTCCTCGATCAATTTACGCGCCAGAGCATACTGCTCATCAATGATACGGCGGATTTCCATGTCCACCTGTTGCATGGTGGCTTCACTCACGTTCTTGTGAGTGGTGACAGAGCGGCCGAGGTTCTCGCCATATACCATCGGCCCCAGAGAATCTGACATGCCCCACTGGGTCACCATGCGCCGAGCCATCTGGGTAGCACGTTCAAAATCATTGGACGCGCCGGTTGTCATCTGTCCCATGAATATCTCTTCGGCAATACGTCCACCAAACAGTACTGCGATAGTCTGCAGAAGCTCTTCCCGATCCATGCTGAAACGATCTTCGGTCGGAAGTTGCATCGTCACACCCAGCGCGCGTCCACGTGGAATGATCGTAACCTTATGCACCGGGTCGGTTTTAGGCAGGAGTTGCGCTACCACGGCGTGACCGGATTCATGATAGGCGGTATTACGACGCTCGCGCTCGGGCATCACCATGGAACGCCGTTCGGCACCCATGAAAATCTTGTCCTTGGCGCGTTCGAAGTCTTCCATATCCACCAGTCGCTTGTTGCTGCGTGCCGCAAACAGCGCCGCCTCATTCACCAAATTGGCAAGGTCAGCACCTGACATCCCTGGTGTGCCACGCGCAATGATGTCAGCGCGCACGTCGGGTGCAATTGGTACCTTGCGCATATGCACGTTAAGTATCTGCTCACGTCCACGTATATCGGGTAACGGAACCGTCACCTGCCGGTCGAAACGACCCGGCCGTAATAGTGCCGGGTCAAGCACATCGGGACGGTTGGTGGCGGCGACCACAATCACACCGACAGATGCCTCAAACCCATCCATCTCCACCAGCAACTGGTTTAATGTTTGTTCGCGTTCATCGTTGCCACCGCCCAGTCCTGCGCCGCGTTGACGACCGACCGCATCAATCTCGTCGATAAAGATAATACAGGGCGACTGTTTCTTGGCCTGCTCGAACATGTCCCGTACGCGCGCGGCACCCACACCAACAAACATCTCCACGAAATCAGATCCGGAAATGCTGAAAAACGGAACCTTGGCCTCACCCGCAATGGCGCGGGCCAGCAGGGTTTTACCGGTGCCAGGATTGCCCACCATCAGTACGCCACGAGGGATGCGGCCGCCAAGCTTCTGAAACTTGGTCGGATCACGCAGGAAATCGACCAGTTCCGACACCTCTTCTTTGGCTTCCTCGCAGCCGGCAACATCGGCGAAAGTCACGGTGTTGGTCGTCTCATCCAGCATGCGTGCCTTGCTCTTGCCAAACGAGAACGCGCCGCCGCTGCGTCCGCCACCTTGCATCTGGCGCATAAAGAAAATCCATACGCCAATCAACAACAGCATCGGGAACCATGAAACGAAAATGTTCATCAGCAGTGATGGCTCTTCCTCTGGCTTGGCGTCGACAATGACACCGGCCTTGAGCAAATCACTTACCATCCAGGGATCGGAGGGGGTATAGGTGGTGAAACGCCTGCCATCGGCTTTGGTGCCTTTCAGCGTACGCCCCTCAATGGTGACCTTGGCGATTCTGCCCTGCTTCACCTCATCGATGAACTGAGAATACTCCATCGTTGCCTGCGCTGTTGTCTGGCGCGTGCTGAACTGGTTGAACACGGTCATCAACACCAGCGCGATCACTAGCCAGATGGCCATGTTTTTAATGAGATTGTTCAAGATAGCTCCTTGGCTTGCGCCGTCAAAATCTTACAATAATTTGCATTCTAAACCCATTTCGGGATTTATAACAGAATGGATTGCGCACCTGGCCCGTCTTGTTTCGATCACCACGCGGCCCGCTCTGTACACTATTCGCCTAAAATGGAAAGAGCTTTTTCCCGTTTTCCCAGTCCCAGCAAATATATTTCGCTGCTCCGGCCCCGGGAAGCTTCCGGTTTACGCGTTAACACTTGTTTGAACGTGGCGCGCATGGCAAGCAAAAACTGTTCGAATCCGGAGCCTTGAAATACTTTGACGAGAAAGTTGCCGCCAGAGTTCAATCGCCCCACGGAGAATTCCAGTGCCAGCTCAGCCAGATACATACTGCGCGCCTGGTCGCTCATGCTTATGCCGCTTATATTGGGTGACATATCCGAAATTACAAGGTCAACCGGACAGTCACCCAGACAATTCTCCAGTTCAGCCAGTACCGTCGCTTCCCTGAAATCTCCCTGGATAAAAATCACGCCTGGCAATGCCGCCATCTCCAGTAGATCAAGCGCAATTACCCTGCCCTTTTTGCCCACCTTGTCCGCTGCTACCTGCGACCAGCCACCTGGTGCCGCACCGAGATCCACCACCGTCATGCCCGGCCTGAGCAAATGGTCACGCTCAGCAATTTCCATCAACTTGTAGGCAGAACGTGAGCGATAGCCTTCTTTTTTCGCTTGCTTGACGAAAAAGTCATTCACGTGCTCCCTCATCCAGGCTTTGCTGGTTTTGGCGCGTTTCATCGCGTAGAATGAAGCATTCTGGAAAATTGCATGTTAGTTCTTACTCTCACTCATCGTCATGCCTTAAGGGCGCTTGCCCATGCCCTCAGTCCGGTTGTCATGATAGGCGAAGCGGGCCTGTCGGAAAATGTCATCCGTGAATTAGATCGGGGACTCAGAAGTCACGAGCTAATTAAAGTCAAGGTACTCAGCGGCGAACGGAAAACGAGGGAGATACTGCTTGAGGAAATCTGCCAGCGTCTTGAAGCTGCCCCGGTGCAACATATCGGTAAGATACTGGTAATCTACCGTCCCAAACCGGAAGAAGCAGTAAAACCTGCTGCTGCCAAATTCCGCAAAAAACGTGAACCACGCCGTGCCAAACGCAGCTTTCAGGCCTGATGTCGTAGTTATCGTATTGAATCAGATATATTTCACATCAAGAATCTCGTACTCCCGCACCCCACCCGGTGCCAGTACTTCCGCCACGTCACCGGGATACTTGCCGATCAGGGAACGGGAGATTGGTGAGCTGATGGAAATCTTTCCTTGTTTGATGTCGGCTTCGTCGTCACCAACAATCTGATAGGTCACCACTGTACCGCTGGCCATATCCTCCAGATCGATGGTAGCACCAAACACACAGGCACCGTCGGCGTCGAGCAGTGCCGGGTTGATAATCTGGGCATTAGAAAGTTTGCTTTCCAGTTCGGCAATACGCCCCTCAACAAAACCCTGCCGCTCTTTAGCTGCATCGTATTCGGCGTTCTCGGAAAGGTCGCCATGAGCGCGGGCTTCTGCAATAGCAGCAATCACAGCTGGGCGCTGTATGGTCTTCATTTCGTGCAATTCGGCACGCAGCTTTTCTGCGCCAATAACAGTCAGTGGAATCGTACCCATAATCTACCCTCTCATATTCAATTTCGTCTCGCGATTACCAGCACCGAGACAACAAAACCTGCTCCGGCAAAATTAAAGCCGGGAAGTGCCCAGTCTTACAGAGTTGTACCGAACGACAACTGCCCCTCATTACTCTTACACCCGGCCGCATCCAGTTGTGCATGCAACCCTTGCAAACTGTAGGCCTGCAATTCCTGCATATTAGCCATGCCGATACAGGCGGCACGCGCACCCGCCAGTGTGGTGTAATACGTTACCCTTGCCTGCAGCACGGCATTGCGAATCGAGTATGAATCCTGGATCGCACTACGCTTGTCTTCCACGGTGTTGACGATAAAATTTATCTCGCCGTTCTTGATCATGTCGACAATGTGCGGGCGCCCTTCTTTTACCTTGTTTACCGGAGTTACCACCAGCCCTGCTGCGGTCAGTACGGTCGCAGTACCGCGGGTAGCATAAAGGGCGAATCCCAATTTCGCAAGATTGTGGGCGATTTCCACCACACGCGGTTTATCCGACTGGCGTACGCTGATGAACACCTTGCCTGCGGTGGGTAACTTTATTCCTGCAGCCAGTTGCGATTTGACGAATGCCTCGGCGAAAGTTTTGCCCACACCCATCACCTCGCCGGTAGATTTCATCTCAGGTCCGAGTATGGTATCCACGCCGGGAAATTTGATGAAAGGAAACACGGCTTCCTTCACCGAATAATAAGGAGGAATCACTTCTCTGGTTACACCTTGACGAGCGAGCGTCACGCCAGCCATGCAGCGCGCGGAAATTTTCGCCAACTGCAGTCCGGTAGCTTTGGATACGAAAGGTACGGTACGCGATGCTCTGGGATTCACTTCCAGCACATATACGGTATCACCCTGAATAGCGAACTGCACATTCATCAACCCCACCACTTTGAGTGCATGCGCCATCGCTTCGGTTTGCCGCCGCAACTCGTCCTGCAGGGCGGGCGACAGACTGAAAGGCGGCAGCGAACAGGCCGAGTCGCCCGAATGGACGCCAGCCTGCTCGATATGCTCCATGATGCCGCCAATCAGCACGGCCTCGCCATCGCAGATTGCATCCACATCCACTTCAATGGCGTCGTTGAGAAAACGATCCAGCAGCACCGGCGAGTCATTTGATACTTTTACCGCCTCGCGCATGTAACGTTCCAGATCGCGTTGCTCATGCACAATTTCCATGGCGCGCCCGCCCAGTACATAGCTGGGGCGCACTACCAGCGGGTAACCGATTTCATTGGCAGCGGCAAAAGCAGCTTCAGGATTGCGCGCGGTGCGGTTGGATGG
>JAPLQS010000061.1 GCA_026399575.1 Nitrosospira sp.
ACCCAAACAGCGCGATATCGACAAAGTAGCGCAAATGATCAGTGCAGTAAAAGCGCTGGGGCTGGAAACCTGCGCCACATTGGGGATGTTGAAACCGGGGCAGGCCGAGCAGCTCAGGCAGGCCGGTCTCGATTACTACAATCATAACCTCGACACAGCACCGGAATTCTATGGTGAGGTCATCACCACCCGTGACTATCAGGATCGTCTCGATACGTTGGAGCAGGTCCGCGCTACTGGTATGCACGTGTGCTGCGGCGGCATCGTCGGCATGGGTGAGTCGCGCCCTGCCCGTGCCGGTTTGATCGCGCAACTGGCAAATCTCGACCCTTATCCTGAATCCGTTCCCATCAACCATCTGGTGCAAGTGACAGGTACTCCGCTGCACGGTACCGAGGTGCTTGATCCGCTGGAATTCGTGCGCACCATCGCAGCGGCGCGCATCACCATGCCACAAGCGATGGTACGACTGTCTGCCGGCCGGCAGGAAATGTCGGAAGCGATACAGGCATTGTGTTTTCTGGCCGGTGCCAACTCGATTTTTTATGGTGACAAATTGCTTACCACTGGCAATCCTGAAGCGCAGCGGGATGACGCGTTGTTCAAGAAACTGGGACTCCATTCGCTGTAGCCAGAATGCTCTTTGATCTCACCGAACAGCTACGCAGCCGGGAAAGAGCAGGGCTGCACCGTCGCCGTCTGACTCTGGAAAGCCCCCAGCACAGTCATGTCGCGATAGCCGGGCATAAATATCTCGCATTTTGCAGCAACGATTATCTTGGTCTTGCCAACCACCCCCAGTTGATTGAAGCAATTTGCGACGGCGCCAGACAACATGGAGTGGGGGCAGGCGCCTCGCACCTTATCAGCGGGCACTCTTCGGCCCATCAGGCATTGGAAAATGCGCTGGCACATTTTACCGGGTTCCCCCGGGCGCTGCTGTTCTCTACCGGCTACATGGCCAATGCCGGGGTGGTGACAGCATTGATCGATCGTGGCGACGCGGTATTCGCCGACAAGCTCAATCATGCTTCGCTCAATGATGCGGCGCTGCACTCACGCGTAAAATTGATTCGTTATCTGCACCTCGATCTGGCCGTACTGGAACGGCGGCTTGCCAGGTCTCAGGCCAGGCGTAAACTGGTGCTGACCGATGCCGTGTTCAGCATGGACGGGGATATCGCCCCCGTGGCCGAGCTGCTGGAATTATGTGACAAATACGATGCCTGGCTGCTGCTCGATGATGCGCACGGTTTCGGAGTGCTGGGGCGACAGGGGCGGGGAGTGGCATCCCACTTCAATCTCAGCTCGCCGCGCATAATTTACATGGCGACCCTCGGCAAGGCAGCAGGTGTATTCGGCGCTTTCGTTGCTGCGCAGGCGGAAATCATTGAGACCCTGATTCAATCTGCCCGCAGCTATATCTACACTACCGCCACGCCGCCGTTACTGTCCCATGCCTTGTTGCGCAGCCTGACATTGATCGAGCAGGAAGAATGGCGGCGTGAGAGACTGTCACAACTCATCGGACAACTGAAACAAGGGTTACAGTCGTCGCGCTGGAAACTGCTGCCATCCATCACGCCTATCCAGCCTTTGCTTATAGGCAGCAATGATGAGGCCTTGCAGCTAAGCGAAGCGTTGCGCGAGCGCGGCATCCTGGTGCCTGCGATCCGTCCGCCTACGGTGCCACAGGGTACGGCACGACTGCGGATTTCCCTGTCCGCTGCACACAGCATGGCGGATGTGGAACAGTTGGTGACGGCATTGAAAGAACTGGGCAATTCCTGATGATTTTTACACCATGAGTCTTCACGTTAAGATCTTTGGCATCGGCCCCGATCTCGTTCTGCTGCATGGCTGGGCCATGCACAGTGACATCTGGGATGGTGTGCGTGACCGGCTGGCACGGCATTTTCGCTTGCACCTGGTAGATTTGCCTGGGCATGGCTCCAGTCCGGCATGTGAATCGGGTACACTGCAATGCATGGTAGAGAAAGTTGCGGAAATATTGCCCGCAAGCTGTATTGTCTGCGGCTGGTCGCTGGGTGGGCAGGTGGCGCTAGAACTTGCATTGCGTATGCCCGCGCGTGTCAACAAGCTTGTGCTGGTATCCACCACGCCCTGCTTTGTTAAACGTGCAGACTGGCAATGGGGAATGGAAGCAGCGATGCTGCAGCTATTCATGAAGAACCTGAAACGGGATTATGCAACGACTCTGGATCGGTTTCTTACCCTGCAGGTGAGAGGCAGCAGCGACACCGCCGCAGTGCTGGCACAATTGCGCGCAAGCTTTTCTCAGGAGGGCAAGCCGGATGAGATTTCGCTGCAAGCAGGACTACAAATTTTGCTGATGACCGATTTGCGCAAGAAAATAGCAAGCATCAATCAGCCGGTGATACTGTTGCATGGAGAAAACGATGTCATTACCAGTCCCGCTGCGGCGAGGTGGATGCATCAGCAGCTGCACGACTCAGAGCTGCTGATGTTGCCTGACTGCGGACATGCGCTATTCTTATCACATCCCGATCAATTTATAGCAAGTCTGATTCAGACGGTTTAGATGAATTACGATCATACCCTAGATAAACGCCAGTTGCGCCGCGCCTTCGAGCGGGCAGCAGCAGGTTACGACCGGGCGGCGGTGCTGCAGCGCGAAGTATGCGACCGGATGCTGTCGCGCCTTAATTACATCAAATACACTCCCGATCTGATTCTCGATGCAGGCAGCGGCACCGGTTATGGCAGCCGCAAACTGGCCATGCGCTTCCCCGCAGCCGAAATGCTGGCAGTCGATATTGCGCTGGCGATGCACTTTCAGGCACGTCCTTCCGTTCCATGGTGGAAGCGATTGTCACCGGCGCGCGGGAACCGGACAAGTTATCTGTGTGGCGACATTGAGCTGTTGCCGTTGAAAGATGCCTGCGTCGGCCTGGTCTGGTCAAACCTGACATTGCAATGGTGCAACGACATGCGTTACACCTTTTCTGAGGTGCGCCGCGTGCTGCAGCCTGGTGGACTGTTCATGTTCAGCACTTTCGGACCGGATACCTTGAAGGAATTACGCCAGGCTTTTCGCAGCGCAGACAATCACAGTCACATCAACCGCTTTACTGACATGCACGACATTGGTGACATGCTGGTACATAACGGCTTTGCTACCCCGGTCATGGATATGGAATACATCACGTTGACCTATGATGATGTGATCAGCGTAATGCGGGATCTCAGAGCCATTGGCGCCCACAATGTCACTCACGGCAGGTCGCGCGGACTGACCGGGAAAAGCGGGTGGCAGAAGGCAATAGACCATTATGAAACGCTGCGTATAGAAGGGAAGCTACCGGCGACTTTTGAGGTGATTTACGGTCATGCCTGGAAGCCGCAACCGCGAAAAACAATAGGCAAGCTCGCAGCTGGACATCCGATGAAAGATGAGTTCCATTTGCCGGAATGATGTTATGGCAACAGGCTATTTCATCACCGGCACCGACACCGGTGTGGGCAAAACCCTGGTAAGTTGTGCTTTGCTGCATGCCTTTGCCGCGCGGGGCAAGACTGTCGCAGGCATGAAACCGGTGGCGGCAGGCTGCGAGAATGGGAAATGGATGGATGTGGAATTTCTTATCGCCGCCAGCAACGTTGCTGCACTACGTGAGTGGATCAACCCTTACGCACTGACCCTGCCAGTTGCGCCGCATATCGCAGCTAAACGAATGGGGATTGAAATCGATACTACGGTTATCCTCCAGGCCTGCCGCGAGTTGCAGGATATTGCCGAAGTGGTGATTGTTGAAGGTGTTGGTGGCTTCCTGGTGCCCCTTAACAGCCAGTATGATACCGGCGATATGGCACAGATTCTGGGGTTTCCAGTGATACTGGTGGTGGGGATGCGGCTGGGCTGCCTCAATCATGCGCTGCTGACTGCCCGGGCGGTGCGTGCGACTGGATTGCCGCTCGCAGGCTGGGTAGCCAACCAGATTGATCCGCACATGATGGAATTAGAGGAGAATGTGCATGCATTGCAACAAAGGCTGGATTGCCCGCTGCTGGGGGTGCTGCCATTTATGCAGGGCATCACTGCACTGAAACTTTCGGCTTTGCTGGATGTTGCCAGTCTGGAACTGGTCAAGAGCAGTACCAAATCCTGCTGATTGTCCGGCTGCACTTGTTAGCCTGTTGTGAAATCAATCTCGGGAATTGAATTGTCGAGCGAAACAGCAGTCAAAGAAACCGTGATACTGGTGCATGGATTATGGGTGCGTGGCTGGGTCATGGCCTTGCTGGGACTGCGGTTGCGGCGTTGCGGCTTCCGTACCATTATTTTTTCCTATCCCTCCATGTCTGCCTCCCTGTCACAAAACGCTTTGTCGCTGTCGCGCTTTGTCACAGGAATCACTGCATCGCACATCCACTTTGTCGGTCATAGCTTGGGAGGACTTTTGCTGTTGCAGATGCTGGCGGAACATTCCGAGCCACGTACTGGCCACGTACTGCTGTTGGGCAGCCCTTACTACGCCAGTTCTGCAGCTCGCAAGCTCGCACGCATCGCGCCAGGCCGCTGGTTGCTCGGGAGCAGCATGCGGCAGTGGCTGGAGCAAAAAACATTGGTGTATCCACATCAGTACGTAGTGGGATCGCTCGCCGGCTGCATGAGTCTGGGCATCGGCAGACTGCTGGGCGGGTTGCCGCAGCCCAATGATGGCGTAGTAACCGTTGAGGAGACGCGATTACCGGCTGCCAGCGACCAGATAGTACTCAATGTGAGTCATACCGGCATGCTTTTTTCTGCTGGGGTTGCGCGTCAGGTATGCGCATTTCTGCGGCAGGGACATTTTCTGAACCATCCGGAGTCGGAATAATGTTACGAATTTCGCGGCAATCAAAATTTGCCATTGTTGTAGCTCAGGCCATCCTGCTTGGAAGTTGTGCCAATCTTCCCTATTACGCCCGGGCGGTGGATGGTCAGATTGATATTCTGCGCCGGGCCCAGCCTATCAGTACGATTATCGCTGATCCCGCTGCCGATCAGAAACTGAAGCGCGTTCTCGCCCGGGTCGTTCTGATGCGGGAATTCGCCAGTCGCGAACTGAAGCTTCCGGATAACCAGAGTTATACAAGCTATGCCGATCTGCAGCGTCCGTTTGTGGTCTGGAATGTATTCGCCGCCCCTGAACTCTCCAGCGAGCTCAAAAAATGGTGCTTCGTGCAAGCTGGCTGTGTCAGTTATCGTGGTTTTTTCTCGCAAGCGGAAGCGGAAAGTTACGCAGAGGAGCTCAGGAATGAGGGCTATGACGTCCATGTCGGCGGGGTTCGCGCTTATTCCACCCTGGGCTGGTTCAACGATCCGGTGCTCAATACTTTTATCGGTTATTCCGAAATGGAGCTCGCCCGGCTGATATTTCATGAACTCACGCATCAGGTGGTTTATGTTCCTGGTGACAGCGCCTTCAACGAATCTTTTGCCACCGTGGTTGAGCAGGAAGGGGTCGGCCGCTGGCTGGACAGCACCGGCGCGACTTCGCAACGGGCTGTATTTGATGCCAGACAGGAAAGAGAAACTATCTTTACCGAGCTGGTGTTGAACCACCGCAAGCGGTTGCAGGAACTGTTTGCCGCAGATCTGAGCGACACAGATAAACGTTTGGCCAAGGCGCGCATATTTGATGAGTTACGCGAAGAATTCACCCAGCTAAAAATCGCCAGAGCCGATTTTGACAGCTACGACCGCTGGTTTGCACAGCAGCTCAACAACGCGCTGCTGGCAACGATTTCCACCTATACGCAACTGGTGCCCGCATTTCAGGCGCTACTCGTGCAGCAGAACGGAGATATGGGTCGGTTTTTCGCTGCCATCAAGGAAATAAGCAAGCTACCGGAAACAGAGCGGGCTACCGTGCTGCAGGCGGCGCTTGAGAACCATCAGCGCAGGGATGTTGCCGAGCGCTAGTCCTACAGATTGCATGGGTTGTTATGTGCTCTTTCGCCGCGCCACGATCACGCCATCTCGCGTTGGGTTGATGAAAGCATCGAATTCAGGATCAGTGAATATGAGTCGATTATGCTCGAGGATGGCTTCGGTCCAACCGGGGACGATATCAACATAATCTTCCACCGCTACCCGTCCATGCCACAGTACATTGTCGGCGATGTAAAGGCCGCCGGGACGAATCCGGTTTCTGGCCATCCGCCACACTTCGGGGTAATCGCCTTTATCCACATCGTTGTAGCAGATGTCGAATAATCCCTCAGTCCGAGCAAAGATTTCTTGCGCCAGCCCTACGTGAAAAGCGACTCTATCCCATAAACCCGCCGAACCAAGATATTCTCCGGCTTTCTCCTGATTGAGCGGATCACCGTCGCTGCAGATTACCAATCCTTCCGGCCCCACTGCTTTTGCAAACCAGTAGGCCGAATAGCCATAGCCGCTGCCAAATTCGAATATACGCCGGGCATCGACTGTTTTTGCCAGAGTCTCGAGAAAAGTACCCACCAGGCGGCCGACGATGGGGAAATTATTTTCCTGCGCGACCTTCTCCATCGCCGTCAATACCGGATCATCGGTCTGATTTAACAATCCGCGCATATAATCTTCTATGGCGGGATGGACTGGAATCAATACGCTGGGGTTTGGAATAGTCGGGGAATGCATGGTAGGCATAATCGGCTCCTATAAATAATGGCAGGAATTTCAGATTCTCTTTGCTATCAATCTTAGCTTAGCAGGATAGTGTAGAGAATTGAACGACCAGTAACCAACAAAGGGTAAAACATGAAGCAGCAAATTGCATTGGTTACGGGAGCATCCAGCGGCATCGGCAAGGCCACGGCCGAACTGCTGGCCGCCAACGGCTACTACGTATTTGCCTTGGCACGACGCATGGAACGGTTGGAACAGATGCGTTGCGAGCAGATAGAGCCGATCCGGCTGGATGTTACCGATGCAGAGGGCGTACGCGCGGTAGTGGAGCACATCATTGCGAGCAAGGGCCGGATTGATGTGCTGGTGAACAATGCCGCGTACGGCCAGTTGGGCGCGGTCGAATGTGTTTCAATGGAGGCTGCGCATCAGCAATTTGAAGTCAACATCTTCGGTTATGCACGCTTCATGCAAGCAGTCCTGCCGCATATGCGGCGGCAGAAATCGGGGCGTATCATCAACATTACTTCGATTCTGGGCAAAGTGCCGATCCCCGGTTTTGGCTGGTATACCGCCTCCAAGCATGCGGTGGAAGCACTGTCCGAAACCTTGCGCAACGAAGTAATGGGGTCTGGGATCGATGTGGTAGTGATCGCCCCCGGTTTGATCAAGACGGAGTTTGTTCCCAAACAACTGGCACTGCTTGAGACTGTCGCGCATCCACCTGTCTACCAGAGACTACTGGCAGGGGTGCGTGATTTGCTGATCGACGAACCCAGAGCACCCGGCCCGGAGATCATCGCCAGGGCAGTGTTCGCTGCAGCCACAGCGATGAGTCCTCCGGTACGGCATGCACTGCCCAGCGATTCCAAAATGGCTGTCATCGCCAGATGGTTGCTGGGTCCTCGCCTCTTTTCCTGGGCAATCCGCTATCTGATGAAAATCTGACAGACTACGGAAAAACTTGCTGGGTCCTGCGTGGAACGAGCCTGCTATTTTGTGACCCGGTACAGAGTAAGGGTGCTCTTGTTCTGTGTATTCACCGTTGCCGTATTGCCATCCGCACTGAGGCTAAATGAAAGCGCGTTATTTTCAGAAAAACCTGCGCAGCCATTGGTGTCATAAGTGAAGCCTTTGATACTGAGAGCCTTGCTGCCGGCATCATAGGTATAAGCAGTGAATTCGACACCCGGCGCACCACAGCTTTTATGACCGTCACGATCCGGATCTCCAATGGGGTCGACCAGCAGAAATTTGCCGTTGGCAAAGAACAAATAGGTCGGTGTCTTGATCGCGGCCGGGTCCACCACCCAGGTTCCGACGATGCCTTTGGGGTCATTTTCCATTCTGGAGTAACGACTTTCCTCGATCCTGGTTTTTGGAGGTTCTTTCTTGTCCGTAACTGCCAATGGCCCCGCACGTTTTCCAGCATGAAAAAGTTCACTAAAGACACTATGCTGTTGCCTCTCCCGTTGCACCGTCACAATTTCTGTGGCAATCAAATCAACACCATCGGTACGGATACGCCAGTTAGGTTGTGGATGCGACAGACCGGCTTTAAGATTGGTATCAACTGTTGGCTTGCCAATGATTTTGAATCCCCGGTTATCAAATTCGGAGAGGCTCGTTATGCCGTACTCCACTCCCGCCGTGCTGGCCTTGATACCTCCGCATACCCGGTTGGCGTCGCAGAAGTCATCCGGTATGGCCTCGCCTTGCAAATACTCACCTGTCGCTAAAGCGCGCATTACGAACGCTGTTGAGCCGTCCTGCCTAACCCAGATATTGGTACTGAGCATCCCCATACCTTGTGAAAGAAAGTGAGCCTTGGCCTGCGCGATGGTCCTGACTGGGCCGGTAATGCCTCCCGCCTCTCTTGCCTTCTGCAGTTCTGCCGATGCCGCAAATGCGGCAGGATCACTGTCCAGATTGATGGATGCGCTGATAGCGGCTGCAGCACTGGCCGGAATGGAAATGCCGTTCTCAGGGTTGCCGTCCGCATCCAGGGACTGCAACAAAACCAGCAGGTTCTGCAGTCTGGCGTTGCTATCTCCGGCCAGCTCTATGGGTGTCACAATAGGCGCACCTGTTACTTTGCCGATAATCAGGCTGCCCAGCTTGAATTCAACCGTATCGCCATGATTATATTTGTAGACTCCTTTTTCGTCAGTGGTGCCCGCAGCACCAGAAGACGCCAGATAAGCCACGCCGCTTACTGCCGCATCCATCAAGATTCCAGTGGTCGGTGTAGCCGCCATGGTTGAACCGGTTTGCGACTTGCCAGCGTCTTTGGCTGCGCCCTTGTCCGTATCTTTTTTCTCTCCGTCGCAGGCAGCAAGACCTAAAATCAGCGCCAACGGAATTAAATATGCTCCACGCACAGCTTGCTTCTCTTCAGATCTCATTCAGACGGTTCCTTCCAATTTAATTTTGTATCAAACTATGATCCTGAAAAACAACGCTCATTTCTTCTGTTCAGCGAATGGTTGGAGTTTGCCATAGGGGCAGGGGGGATGTCGAGCCTAAGCAGATGACCAGCATCAAAAATCCGCCAGTGCATCGCTTGTAGTACATCCGGATTGAGTGCAATATTGGGTTGCGCCGCCGCAATAATCAGTTTTACCATTTCCACATGACATCCCACATTTCCAACATCCGCCCACAGCCTGACCAAGTGCTGGTGGACATCGCCGATTATGTTGCCCAGCGCAATATTCACAGCGACCTGGCTTACGACACTGCGCGCAACTGTCTGCTGGATACGTTGGGTTGCGGGCTGGAGGCGCTGTCCTACCCGGCATGCAGCAAACTGCTTGGCCCCATTGTTCCCGGCACTATCGTACCGAATGGCGCAAAAGTCCCTGGCACCCGCTTTCAGCTTGACCCGGTGCAAGCGGCATTCAATATCGGCACGATGATACGCTGGCTCGACTTCAACGATACCTGGCTGGCTGCCGAATGGGGGCACCCGTCGGACAATCTGGGTGGCATTCTGGCTGCGGCTGACTGGTTGGCGCGCAACATTGTGACCGGCAATGTGGACAGAAAGCCGCTATTGATGCGCGAGGTGCTGACCGCGATGATCAAAGCCCACGAAATCCAGGGTTGCCTGGCGCTGGAAAACAGCTTCAACCAGGTGGGGCTGGATCATGTGCTGCTGGTGAAGGTTGCTTCCACCGCAGTGGTGACACATCTGCTCGGTGGCAGCCGCGATCAGATCATCGACGCACTTTCGCAAGCCTGGGTGGATGGGCAAGCACTGCGCACTTATCGCCATGCGCCCAATACCGGCTCGCGCAAATCCTGGGCGGCGGGTGATGCCACCAGTCGCGCGGTGTGGCTGGCGCTGATTACGCTCAAAGGGGAAATGGGCTATCCCTCGGCGCTGACCGCCAAAACCTGGGGATTCTATGATGCACTGTTCCAGGGACGGCCATTCAAGTTGCAGCGGCCGGTCGAGCAATGGAATTCGTACGTGATGGAAAATGTACTGTTCAAGATTTCATTTCCGGCCGAGTTTCATGCCCAGACAGCGGTGGAATGCGCCATGCAACTGCACCCCTTGGTCAGGGAGCGGATAGCCGAAATCGAGAAAATCACGATCCGCACCCACGAGGCGGCGATCCGCATCATTGATAAGCAGGGACCGCTCAACAATCCCGCCGACCGTGACCATTGCATGCAGTACATGGTGGCGGTGCCGCTGATTTTCGGGCGGCTGACCGCCGCCGATTACGCCGATGCCGTTGCCGCAGACCAGCGCATCGACAGGCTGCGTGACAAAATCATTTGCGTCGAAGACCCGCAATTCACCAGGAATTATCACGATCCCGAAAAACGTGCCATCACCAATGCTGTCACGGTAGAATTCACGGGGGGCCAGAAACTGAACGAAGTAGTGGTGGAATACCCTATCGGCCACAAGCGCCGCCGCAAGGAAGGTATGCCGTTGCTGGAAATCAAGTTCAGGACTAATCTTGCGCGCCGCTTCCCGGTAAAACAGCAACAAGCGATAATCGACCTGTGTCTCGACCAGAAAAAGCTGGAAGCGACGGCGGTCAATGAGTTTGTCGATATGTTCGTGATTTAGCACCTTTGACCCTGCAGTGCAGGATATGACCTTCCAGGAGTACGTACCGCCATGACCCACAATCTGTTCAATACGCTGAAAGAATTTCCAGTCTCCAAGGGTAAGAAAGCAAAATTCTATTCCCTGCCTGCACTGGAAAAATCCGGTCTGGGCAAAATTTCGCGGCTGCCGGTTTCCATCCGCATCGTGCTGGAATCGGTATTGCGTAATTGCGATGGCAAGAAAGTCACTGAAACGCATGTGCGCCAACTTGCCAACTGGCAACCCGACGCGGTGCGCACCGACGAAATTCCCTTTGTGGTGGCACGCATCGTATTGCAGGATTTCACCGGTGTTCCGCTATTGGTGGATCTGGCGGCAATGCGCAGTGTGGCAAAGAAAATGGGCAAGAATCCTAAACGCATCGAACCGCTGGTGCCGGTCGATCTGGTGGTTGACCATTCGGTGCAGGTCGATCACTACGGCAACAAGCAGGCGCTCGATCTCAACATGGAAATCGAATTCAAGCGCAATAATGAACGCTACCAGTTCATCAAATGGGGCATGCAGGCATTCGATACCTTCAAAGTGGTGCCTCCGGGCATCGGCATCGTGCATCAGGTGAATCTGGAATATCTAGCGCGTGGCGTACACCAGAAGAATGGCGTGGTTTACCCCGACACGCTGGTCGGCACCGATTCGCACACTACCATGATCAACGGTATCGGCGTGGTCGGATGGGGGGTAGGCGGCATCGAAGCGGAAGCGGGCATGCTGGGGCAGCCGGTTTACCTGCTGACCCCGGACGTGGTGGGTGTGAACCTGACAGGCCGGTTGCGCGATGGTGTCACCGCCACCGATCTGGTGCTGACCATCACCGAAATGCTGCGCAAGGCCAATGTGGTGGGCAAGTTCGTGGAA
>JAPLQS010000014.1 GCA_026399575.1 Nitrosospira sp.
GCATGGCGGGCAAAAATTGTGGGATTACGCCGCTGGCAGCCTGATTCTGGAAGAGGCCGGCGGGCGCATGTGCGGTCTTGATCAGGATGATTTCTGGGCAGAACCGTTGTGGCAGCGATCGGTCATTGCAGCACTCGATCCCGGCTTGTTCTTGCAGTGGCGGGACTGGATACGCACCCACCGATAAAACGGCTGTCATAGGCATTCGCAGTAAACAGGAATAGAATCGCGATAATTCAAGGCGGACGACTCAATTGAAAATCATTATTCTGGGCGCGGGACGGGTGGGCACGTCGGTGGCGGAAAGTCTGGTGAGCGAAGCCAACGACATTACCATGGTGGACGTCGCCGCAGACAAGCTGCTGCTGTTACAGGATCATCTGGATCTGCGCACGGTAGTGGGCAATGCTTCGCACCCGTCTGTGCTGATACGGGCCGGTGCCGCGGATGCCGACATGATACTGGCTGTGACCCAGAGTGACGAAACCAACCTGGTGGCATGCAAGCTCGCCGCCACTATGTTCAATACGCCGACCAAGATCGCGCGCATCCACTCGGCTAATTTTCTCGCCTATCCGGAAATCTTTTCTGCGGAAAATTTCAGTGTGGATTTCGTCATCTGCCCGGAACAGATACTGACCGAGTACATCGAAAAACTGATCGAGTTTCCAGAAGCCTTGCAGGTGCTTGATTTCGCCGATGGCAAGGTAAGCCTGGTTGCAGTGCGGGCGTTTCACGGCGGCCCCCTGGTCGGTCGGGAACTGCAGGAATTGCGCCAGCACGTGCCCAATGTCGATACGCGAATAGCGGCAATCTTTCGCAAGGATCGCCCCATGATCCCGGAAGGCAACACGGTGATTGAGGCTGAGGACGAAGTATTTTTTCTTGCTGCAGCAAAAGACATCCGCAGCGTGATGCGCGAAATGCGGCGCATGGATAAACCGGTCGAGCGCGTAATGATCGCTGGCGGCGGCAACATCGGCAAACGCCTGGCCAAAGCACTGGAAAAAGATTATCAGGTAAAGATCATCGAATACGACAAGCGCGCGAGCGAGCGCTTGGCGGCGGATCTGCATCATGCCCTGGTGTTGCACGGCGATGCCACTGACGAGGACTTGCTGGAAAGCGAGAATGTCGCCGAGATGGACATGTTTTGCGCGCTCACCAACGATGACGAAAACAACATCATGTCGGCGCTGCTGGCAAAGCGCATGGGTGCGCGCAAAGTAATCGCGCTCATCAACCGCAGTGCTTATGTGGATCTGGTGCAAAGCGGCAGCATCGATATTGCCATTTCCCCCGCGCAAGTTACCATCGGCTCGCTGCTCGCGCATGTCCGGCGCGGCGACGTGGCGGCGGTGCACAGCCTGCGGCGCGGTGCGGCGGAGGCGCTGGAACTGGTCGTGCACGGTGATGCCAGATCATCCAATGTGGTGGGACGCAAAGTGGCCGATATCAAATTACCCAAGGGCGCAACCATAGGCGCCATCGTGCGCGGCCTGCCGGCAGCAGAAAGCCGGAATTGGGGAAGTGATGAGGAGAAAGAAAAGACGAAAGATGTCGCATCCGGTCGGGATGCGCAGGTATTGATCGCGCATCATGACACGGTAATTGAAGCGGAAGATCATGTCATCGTATTCGTGATCAACAAGAAACTGATTCACCAGGTGGAAAAGTTGTTCCAGGTCGGTGTCGGCTTCCTGTAACCGGACTCGTCGATGAGCCGCCTCTTCGCCGTCACCAATGTGCTGGGTATGGTGATCATGATATTCGGGCTCGCCATGCTGCTGCCCCTGGCTATCTCCTTCTGGCTGGATGACACCGCGCTGTTCGCGCACTCCCAGGCCATCCTTATCACTGTTTTCTGCGGCCTGGTGATGTCGCTGGTGACACGCTGGCACCGGCGCGAACTGCAGATACGCGATGGCTTCCTGCTGGTAGTGCTGGTCTGGTCGGTATTGCCGGTATTCGCTACCCTGCCGTTCATGCTTTTCATGCCGCATCTGGGCTTCACCGATGCCTATTTCGAGGCCGCTTCCGGCATCACCACCACCGGGGCAACGGTGCTTTCTGATCTGGACAAGCTGCCACCTTCCATCAATCTGTGGCGCTGCGAACTGCAGTGGCTGGGTGGCATGGGCCTGATCGTGCTGGCCGTCGCCATCCTGCCACTGCTCGGTGTGGGTGGCAGACAGATGTTCAAGGCCGAGACACCCGGGCCGATGAAGGACACCAAACTAACTCCGCGCATTGCCGAAACTGCCAAAGCCCTGTGGTTGATTTATGCAGGCATGACCCTGGCCTGCATGGTTGCGTACCAGTTGGCTGGCATGAGTTGGCTCGATGCGGTTATGCACGCCTTCACCACTCTGAGTCTGGGAGGAGTTTCCTCACACGATGCCAGCTTCGGTTATTGGAATTCGCCGCTGATAGAAAGCATCGCCATTTTCTTCATGCTGATCGCGGGAATAAATTTCGCTTCGCATTTTCTGGTGTGGCGGGCAAAAAGCTTTTCACCCTACCGCCATGATCCAGAAGCGGGGATGTTCATCCTGATTACAGTGGGAAGCTGTATCGGCCTCGCGTTCTATCTCTGGCTCATGGATGTGTACCCCGACCCCCTGACAGCACTACGCTATGCCAGCTTCAACACGGTTTCGATCGCCACCTCCACCGGCTATGCCAGCACGGATTACTATCTGTGGCCAATTTTTGCGCCGCTGTGGATGCTCTTCCTTTCCAGTTTTTGCTCGTCGTCAGGCTCCACTGGTGGCGGCATCAAGATGATCCGTGCCCAGATTCTGTTCAAGCAGGTATTTCGGGAAATGATCATAATCATGCACCCCCAGGCAGTCTCGCCCGTGAAGCTTGGCAGTAGCGTGGTGCCGAACCGCATTGTTTTCGCGGTACTGGCCTTCCTGTCCATCTATATCGCCAGCATTATCTCCATGACACTGATTCTTGCTCTGAGCGGACTGGATTTAATTACGGCTTTGTCTGCCGTAGTAGCGTGTATCAACAACCTGGGTCCGGGCTTTAGTCAAGTCGGTCCCGCGACTACTTTCGCAGTGCTTACTGACTTCCAGATCTGGGTGTGTAGCTTCGCCATGTTGCTGGGACGGCTGGAACTTTTTACTCTGCTGATCGTATTTACTCCCGCGTTCTGGAGAAAGTGATTCTCGTGACTTGATCTGGTCGGCGGGTAGTGGTTCAGTTTGAAATTTAGCCGTATAGCCATATAGCTGCGGTCATGCTATCTTACTTCACATGACTAAACGAACAAATCCCCGGAAAGATTTTACACAGGTTGCTTTTGCTGTGGTGCAGCAGGCAACGGGTGAGGCCGAGCCTGAATCCGAATTAACGGGCAAGAAAGCCGATAGCCGGAAAGGTGGGCTAAAAGGCGGCAAGGCTAGAATGGAAAAATTAACTGAGGAACAACGCAGAGAGTTAGCACGGCAGGCCGCTCAAGCACGATGGGAAAATGCCGCGCCACCCGTTAAGGAAAGCGCGGCAAAACCGGGATCAGCTAAACAACGTTAATTGCCCCGGCCAAGAACGCCAATGTTGGCATACATTCTCCAATTGGCCAAACCGCAGCCGAATATATGCGCGAACAAAAACGTTCTTTGGTTTGTTGTAGAAAGCACTCATGGCTTTTCTCCTATACAAACTGGAGAGCAATAGTTGCCTACAACCACCAAAAAGCGTATACTTTTTGGTGTCTCTCAAGTGAAGTTGTAGGTGACAGAGGGGTGCTCTCACCACCATGTCATGGAAGCCCGAAGCGTTACAGCGCTTCGGGCTTTTTATTTATTCTTTTATTTTCATTTCTATCTCCTCGTTTCCTCCCTTATAGAGCAGCTTAAAAACTCCATTTGCAATATTTAGCCAATTCATTCTATCCGCAGCCGCCCATTCACTCCCAATAGGCGGAAGAGTCTGGAATAGGCCAGTGATAAATGGGTGATGTATGTGTCCACCCCCGCCACCGCCTCCAACCCCTTCAGTCTGAGGGGCTTTAGAATCCGTGCTTTTCTTATCGCCGCCACTAATTTGATCTACTTTGATTGCAGGCTTCGTAAGTCTGTCTGCCCCCATTTCAAAAAAACCAGCCTGCTTAGCGCTACGTTGCAAAACTTGGCGCGCTTTGTCCTTAACTTTAGGACCAACTCCAAGCGTAACGAGCGCCCTTTCAAATCCAGCCTGAGGAGGTAATGGACTGCCGCGAAATTGATCAAAAACCTTTTGATACAACTCTACGCTTAGGAAAGCATCCACGCGCGCTGACTTTTCATGCTGTGGGTCATTAATTCTTATGCCTAAATCAGTTAGAGATATTCGGCCACCGCGTTCATAGGTAATTAAGCCGTAAACCTGAGCACCGATAACCCGCATCCTAAATCCACCACCCTTGGCTTCCATGCCAAGTTGCGCAGCAAGTTGATCATAATCGCACGCAGTTCCACCGGCAGCATGAACCCCCTTTACTACTTCTATCGCATTTTCTAAATCAGTGTAGGGAAATTCAATCGTAGAACGGGTCGAGGCCTTATCTGCCCCATCTGCCTTCTTTGCCTCATTTGCACTATTCATGGTCTTCTCCCGACTTCCGCAAGATTGCTAAGGCGCATTATCTAACACAATTCGCTTTTGCGCAAGTATTTCAAGGCTAATAAGCAAATATTTCTTGCTATTTATATTTACTCTGGTATACTGTTCATTATGAATTGTTGCTTGGGGAAATAACGTGAACAAACTGTCCAACGAAAAACGCGCTCAAATCCTCGCTGTGCTTTGCGAAGGTATGGGAATCAACGCCGCCACACGCATAACGGGAGCCAGCAAGAACACTGTGCTGAAATTACTTGCCGATGCTGGTGAGGCTTGCGCCAAGTATCAGGATGAAGCAATGCGTAACCTGAAATGCAAGCGTGTGGAGTGTGATGAAATTTGGTCTTTCGTTGGGATGAAGCAAAAGAACGTACCGGAAGAGCTGGCAGGCATTCTGGGCTATGGTGACGTTTATACCTGGACGGCGATTGATGCTGATACCAAGTTAATCCCTTGCTGGCACGTTGGCACCCGTGACGCTGATTCAGCCTATGCCTTTATTAACGATCTGGCATCACGCTTGGCTAACCGCGTCCAACTGACTACAGACGGCCATAAAGCATATATTGACGCCGTGGAGGGTGCTTTCGGAAACGATATAGACTTTGCCATGCTGGTAAAGCATTACAGCAATCCAAGCGAAGCAAAGCAGGCTCAGAAGCGGTATAGCCCTTCCCAATTCATCAGCGCAGACAAGCGGCGTATTACTGGCGATCCAGACGTAAAGAATGTTTCAACCAGCTATGTAGAGCGGCAGAATCTAACCATGCGTATGCACATGCGCCGGTTTACTCGTCTGACTAATTCATTCAGCAAGAAGCTGGAAAATCACATGCATGCGATTAGCTTGTATTTCATGTTCTACAACTTCTGCAAGATTCACAAGACGCTGCGTGTAACACCAGCTATGGCGGCAGGCATCAGCACAACACTTTGGGATATTTCTGATATTGTGGCGCTCATTCCAGAGGAAACGCCGAAGAAGCGGGGAGGCTATAAAAAGAAGTAACAAAATAAAACCCGCCGGGCGGGTTTTGGGAGGGGGTTTTAATACGTGGTTATTTTTTCAGCATTGCGTAGAACTGTTTTTTGGTCACGCCGGCTTGCCGGGCCATGGAGCCGATCAAGTCCTGGCTGAAGGGAGCGTTGGGGCAATCCACGGTCACCTTGAAAAGGTTGCCGCCGGTTTGCTTGACCCACTGTTCGTGGGATGTTCCTTTTTTGGGCCGGGGACTGAAACCTAAAGCGGCCAAGATCTTCTTGACGTCCTTACAAGTCAGGGGCGGATGTGCCCCGCTCATTCATGTGCGTGGGCGAGGGGAACCAGGGGCATCTGCTGCTTGAACAGCCTATGAATGCCGTCACGGAAAATCCCTATCCGGTGCATGCATTTGTACCAGTGATAGGTGGCGATCTGATTAAATGGCGCCTTGCGATTCAGCAACTGATCAGCAAATTCGCGGTCTTCACCGGCCAGCGCATCATAAACATATTCTGTCAGCATGTTGCCCAGCTTGTTTCTTGCCTCCGGGAAACTATCTCCTTGCGCCGCCAAGCACAGATCAATACAGAATACTTGCCATTGATCCCCTTCCTTATTCGCATAGCAGCGCAGCACTAGGTTTTTGGCACGAATTTTGTCGTTCGCCATTTTCGACCTCCATTATAGAATCGCAATCCCGAAACTAACGACTGCTTTAATGACAGCTTTAACGACAGTTTCTGGGACTTCTTTATAGCCCAGAAGTTTACTTAGTAAGTAAAGAAGGTTTACAGAATACCAGAAATTTACTATCCCAAGCTATCTATATGCGGTCAATAAATGGTCTATTTGGATCAAATTACTATATCAAGGGGTTATTCTAAGCCCTGTTGCACATAATAGCAGATGATATTTCAAACTGAACCACTACC
>JAPLQS010000019.1 GCA_026399575.1 Nitrosospira sp.
CGCATAAGGTGGCGTGATGACGAACTGGATCAGGGTATAGAGTGTCGAGCGCAGCACAGCCAGGATCATGCTCATCCTGTCAGAGTGTCAACTGCTTGCGCCAGGTCGGCGAAAATCTGCGTATTTCCGGGAAGTCCCCCCATCGCTCTGGTTTCTTTGCCTTTACCGGTCAGTACCAGCACCGGAGTTGCATTCACTGCAGCCGCAGCCTGCAGGTCACGCAGCGAATCACCGATTGCGGGCGCACCCTTCAAGTCCAGACTGAAACGCTGCGCGATTTCCTCGAACATGTCGGTTGCGGGTTTGCGGCAGCCACATTGATCCGCCTGGGTATGTGGACAGAAAAATATCGCGTCAATGCGCCCGCCTGCCTGACTCGCCGCCTTGCACATCTTGTCGTTGATGGCGTTGAATGCCGTCATGTCCAAGAGGCCGCGACCGATGCCGGACTGATTGGTGGCGACCACCACCCGGTAACCGGCCTGGGTGAGATGGGCAATTGCCTCCAGGCTGCCGGGAATGGGTTTCCATTCATCCGGTGTCTTGATGAAAGCGTCGCTGTCGTAATTAATGACGCCGTCACGGTCGAGAATGATCAGTTTCATGTCAGGTAGCCAGCTTGGAAATGTCGGCGACGCGATTCATTGCCTGTTGTAATTGCAGCAGCAGCGCAAGGCGATTGGCGCGCAGCCTATCGTCCTCGGTATTGACCATCACCTTATCGAAGAAGGTGTCCACCGGTTCTTTCAATGCAGCCAAGGCTTGTAGTGAAGCAGTGTAATCACCTGCTGTGAAAGCTGCTTCAGCCTTGGGCGCGATCCGGTTCAATACCTGATGCAAAGCTTTCTCGGCTGGTTCAGGCAATAGGTCAATGTCAATCTCAAGCCGTTTATCCCAAGCTTGCCGCAGGGGAAGACTACCTTCTGCTTTCTTCAAGATGTTACCCACGCGTTTATTTGCGGCAGCCAGCGCAGCCGCTTCTGGCAATGCGGCAAAAGCACGCACTGCAGCGAGGCGTTTGGGTACTTCAGTCAATAATTGTGGTCGCAATGACAGAACCGCGTCTACTTCTTGTGCAGAATAACCTTGTTCACGCAGGCTGCCAGCAAGCCGGTCATAAATAAAATCGGATAGTGACTTTATTACCCTAGCATCTATGTGACGCGCCGCATGGAACAGCTGATCCAACCCAAGCGGGAGGTCTCTCTCAATTAGTATGCGGATTGCGCCCAGTGCGTGGCGACGCAATGCGAATGGGTCCTTGTCACCGGTTGGAATCTCGCCGATACCGAACATGTCGGTCAAAGTTGTCAGCTTGTCTGCCAACGCGATGCAGACACCAACCATGTTACGTGGCAGTTCGTCGCCGGCGAAACGCGGTTTGTAGTGGTCTTCGATGGCATAAGCAATGTCGTCATTCACTCCATCATGTTGCGCGTAATAACGCCCCATGATGCCTTGCAACTCGGGAAATTCACTCACCATGTTGGTAAGCAGATCGGCTTTGGCCAGAAAGGCTGCTTGTTCTGCCTGCCGCGCCAGCTTTTCGCCACCCAGCTTTGTAGCGATGTTGATAGCGATAGATTGCACACGCTTCACCCGCTCGCCTTGGTCTCCCAGCTTGTTGTGGTACACCACCTTGGCCAGATCAAGTACGTGTGAATCCAGCGGTTTTTTTCTGTCCTGATCGAAGAAAAATCGCGCATCGGCCAGACGCGCTCGCAGCACGCGTTCATTGCCGCTGATCACCAGACTGGTATCTGCTGGACGGATGTTGGACACAATCAGGAACCGATTGGTGAGCTTGCCGTTGGCATCCAGCAGCGGGAAATACTTCTGATTGGCTTTCATGGTCAGAATCAGGCATTCCTGCGGCACTTCCAGGAATGCGGCATCAAACTTTCCGGCAAGCACATTGGGGCGTTCCACCAGCGCGGTCACTTCGTCCAGCAAGGCATCATCTGTAATGGGCTTCACTCCGCCGCCTGCCTTCGCTGCGGCTTCCGCCAGTTGGCGCACGATCTCTGCGCGGCGTTTTTCAAAACCGGGGATCACCGCGCCCCCACTCTCCATCTGCATTTCGTAGCTGCCGGAATCGCGGATTTCCAGCATCGCGCTGGCCGCCTCGAAGCGGTGGCCTTGCGTCTCGCGTCCGGCGGTCAGCCCCAACACGCTGACTGGCACAATTTCCGCGCCATGCAGCGCGATCAGGCCATGCGCGGGGCGCACGAACTGCACACTGCTCCAGCCGTCGGCGAGTTGATAGGTCATTACCTTGGCGATAGGCAGCTTGGCGATAGCTTCATCAAGCGCCTTCTGCAGACCTTGCGCAAGCGTCGCGCCTTTGAGCATGCTGTCGAAGAACAGGGTTTCCGTTTTTCCATCCGGTGCACGCTTGAGATTCGGCACCACCGATGCATCCGCGCCGAAGCCGGCGAGTTTCTTAAGCAATGCAGCAGTGGGTTGGCCATTTACATCCAGTCCCACTGCCACTGGCATCAGCTTTTGTGACATGGATTTGTCTGCCGCTTGCGCCGCCACATTGGTGACGTGTACTGCAAGACGACGCGGTGAGGCATAAGCTGTCGCCACTGCATCATTCGCTGTCAGGCCTTGCGCTTTAAGGTTGGCAGTCAACGCTTCTGCAAAACTGTTGCCCAGTTTCTTCAGCGACTTGGGCGGCAGTTCTTCAACCAACAGCTCGACCAGCAGATTCTTTGTCGTCATGCTCATGTCGTTTTTTCTGGCATTTGCGCCACCCACTCGCGTGGCGCCAGCGGGAAGCCAAGGCGTTCTCGGCTCTCGTAGTAGGCTTGCGCGACGCTGCGCGCCAGGTGACGAATGCGCCCGATGTAGGCGGCACGTTCGGTGACGGAAATCGTACCGCGCGCATCCAGTAAATTGAAACTGTGCGCGGCTTTCAGTACCTGCTCGTAAGCGGGTAGCGCCAGTTGTTGTTCCATCAGATATTTGGCCTGCTGCTCGTGCTTACCAAAAGCCAGCAGCAAAAATTCCACGTCGCTGTGTTCGAAGTTATAGGTCGATTGCTCGACTTCGTTCTGGTGGTATACATCGCGGTAGGTGAGTCCTTTCGTCCAGGTCAGATCGAATACGCTTTCCACGCCTTGCAGATGCATCGCCAGCCGCTCCAGGCCGTAAGTGATCTCGCCGGTGATCGGTTTGCAGTCGATGCCGCCCACCTGCTGGAAGTAAGTGAATTGCGTGACTTCCATACCGTTCAGCCATACTTCCCAGCCCAGCCCCCACGCGCCCAGTGTCGGGTTCTCCCAATCGTCTTCGACAAAGCGAACATCATTTTGCTGCAGGTCAAAACCCAGTTCTTTCAACGAATCAAGGTACAGTTCCAGGATGTTGGCTGGCGCGGGTTTCAATACCACCTGGAACTGGTAGTAATGCTGCAGACGGTTTGGATTCTCGCCGTAACGGCCGTCCTTGGGGCGGCGTGCAGGCTGCACGTAAGCCGCTTTCCACGGCTCCGGCCCGAGTGCGCGCAGGAAAGTTGCGGTATGGCTGGTGCCCGCTCCTACCTCCATGTCATAAGGCTGGAGCAACGCGCAACCCTGCTTGTTCCAGTAGTGCTGCAGGGTGAGGATGATTTCCTGGAATGTGGGCATGAAGGCGCTGGATAAAACGGCAATGGTTATTAGTGGTTGCCGGGATTTTACAGGGTTTTGCGCGTGCTGCGAAATGCTGGTAGCAAGCCGATGAGCAGCAACAAGCCGGCGAGTCCCAGTACCAGGCTATTGCCAAAACGGACATACGGCGTTGCTCCGGTATATCCCTGCGCCAGACCATGCAGCGCAGTGGTGGTGAATATTTCTGCTTCCTGCAGCACAACGCCGCGTTGATCGATGATGGCAGTGACGCCGGTATTGGTGGCGCGCAGCATGTAGCGGCCAGTCTCCAGGGCGCGCATCTGTGAAATCTGCAAGTGCTGGCGCGGGCCAATGGAACGTCCAAACCAGGCATCATTGCTGACATTGGCGAGCAATGTGGCTTGCGGCAACTGACTGATTATTTCCTCGCCGAACACATCTTCGTAGCAGATATTTACCGCCACACGTTGCCCGGCCAGATCCATCGGACGCTGATCAAGCCCCCCGCGTGAAAAGTCCGACAGCGGAATTTGCAGCACATTGATGACCCAGCCAAATACAGGCTTTAACGGGATGAACTCGCCAAACGGAACCAGATGAAACTTGCGGTAACTTTGATCGGGAGCAGTGCCGAAACTGAACATGGTGTTGTAGTATTCTTTGCCTGCTGCAGATGCTTCAACCATGCCGACAAGAATATCGCCATCATTCCGCCGGGCATGATCGGCGAGTTGCGCCAGATAGCCCCAAGGCACTTCGTTGCGAAACAGCGGCACCGAAATTTCCGGCGTGATGATGAGGCGGCTGCTGCTTTCCAGCGCGAGTCCGGCATAAATATCCATCGAATTCACCACATGATCCGGTCGCCACTTCAGATCCTGCGAGATATTTCCCTGCAACAGGCTCACTGTTACCGGCTCACCCTGTGGTTCAGTCCAATTGATCTGCTGCAAACCGAAACCCGTAATCCATATTGCCAGTAGAGGCAGTGCATAGCGCCGGGTGCGTATTCCTTTTTCGACAAGCTCAACAAACAGGCACAGGAATGCAGCGCTCAGTATCAGCAACAGTGAAACGCCATAGACTCCCAGCAGCGGAGCAAAACCTGCCAGAGGGCTGGCAGGGACTTGTGAATAGCCCAATGTCAGCCAGGGGAAGCCGGTGAACAGCACGCTGCGCAACCACTCGGACAATACCCACAGCGCAGCTGCAGTCAACGACCAGACTGCGGGTGCGGCGATGCGCAACTTTGTCAGCAACCAGCCTGTCAGTGTGGCAAATAACGAGAGATAGGCACAGAGCACGATCAGGACAACTACTGCGATGGGCATCGGCATCGCACCGAAATCGTGCAGGCTCACGTAAATCCAGGTCACCCCCGCGCTGAACAGGCCCATGCCGAAACAGAATCCCAGCAAAGCCGCCTGCAGTGGTGTCGCACTCTTGCGCCAGAAATGAAGCAGCAGTGCGAGCGTGATGACCGGGATGGGGAAGAGATAGAACGGTGCGAAACCGAGGACGGTAAATGCACCGAGAACAAAAACAATGACTAAACTGGAACGGAGATTACTTTTTGCTGACTGATTCCCGATTCTTGAATCCTTGCGGTTCAATCCTCTCCCCCGACTTTCTCGACCAGCAGCGTATGCAATCTGCGGCTGTCGGCGTGCAGCACTGTAAATTTGAAGTCGCCGATCATGACCGACTCGCCGCGCTTGGGTAGGCGGCCAAACTTGTTCAGTACCAGGCCGCCGACGGTGTCGTAATCCTCGTCGTCGAATTTTGCCATCAGTGTTTGGTTGAAATCGGCAATCTCGGTAGTGGCTTTGACGCGGTAATGACCAATCGTGTCCTGCACGATATTGTCCTCGGTCTCGTCGAAATCGTACTCATCTTCGATTTCGCCGACGATTTGTTCCAGCACATCTTCAATGGTCACCAGCCCCGCCACGCTGCCGTACTCGTCCACCACGATGGCCATATGGTTGCGGTTGCTGCGAAAATCCTTGAGCAGAACATTGAGCCGCTTGGATTCTGGGATGAATACCGCCGGGCGCAGCATCTCGCGTACGTTGAATTCCTCCTCGCCGGCATAGTAGCGCAGCAGATCCTTTGCCAGCAGGATGCCGATTACATTATTTTTATCATTTTCGGTGACGGGAAAACGCGAGTGGGCAGTTTCGATCATCAACGGAATGAATTTATCCGGCGTTTCACTGATGTCGATTACATCCATTTGCGAACGTGGCACCATGATATCGCGTGCCTGCATCTCGGAAACCTGCATCACGCCCTCGATCATGCTCAGTGCGTCGGAATCAAGCAGATCGCGCTCATACGCAGAATGCAGCAGCGTCACCAATTGTTCGCGATCACCTGGCTCGCGCAGCAGCAGCGCACTCAGGCGTTCAAGCCAGCCGGGTTTGGGTAAGGGGTCGTTCATAGTGATCTGCCAGTTCGCGGGTAATATGAAAGTTGGTTATAAATTATCGTTCCTGATAGGGATCATCGTATCCCAGTTTCGTGATGATTGCCGTTTCCATCTGCTCCATTGCTACTGCATCGGTCTCATTTGCATGGTCCCAGCCCTGCAGGTGCAAAATTCCGTGCACCGTGAGATGGGCATAATGCGCCGTCAGGTCCTTATGCTGCTGCTTTGCTTCCTGCGCCACTACCGGCGCACATAGCACAATATCACCAGACAGCGGCTGCGCATCGCCGTAAACGAAGGTCAGCACATTGGTAGCGTAATCCTTGCCGCGAAAATTCTGGTTGAGGCTGCGGGCCTCAGCCTCCGCCACAATACGCAGCACGATTTCCGCATCCCGTGTCAGCGCCGCTTTGACCCATCTGCGGAATTGTGGCCGGGTGGGAACTCCCTCGGCATGAGTTGCGATACCGGTTGCATATTGCACCATCAATTTCAGCTTTGCTTTGGTACGGGGAGGCTCTTCTGAAAACGCAGAAGTCTTGCCCTTATTTCTCATATTGCTCGTAGGCGTTGACGATTCTTTGCACCAGAGGATGCCGCACCACGTCCTCAGACTCGAAATGAGTGAAGGCAATGCCACGCACTTTTTCCAGCACCAGTTTGGCTTCGATCAGGCCGCTTTTCTGGTGCTTGGCCAGATCGATCTGGGTCACGTCGCCTGTCACTACCACCTTGGAACCAAAGCCGATTCGGGTCAGGAACATTTTCATCTGTTCCGGTGTGGTGTTCTGTGCCTCATCAAGAATGATGAATGATTGATTCAATGTGCGTCCACGCATGAAAGCCAGCGGCGCGATTTCAATCGCGCTACGTTCGAATTGCCTGCTGGTTTTGTCAAACCCCATCAGGTCGTAGAGCGCATCATAGAGGGGGCGCAAGTAAGGGTCCACTTTCTGCGCCATGTCGCCCGGGAGGAAACCCAGGCGCTCACCGGCTTCCACTGCCGGCCGCACCAGCACAATGCGCGCGACCGTGTCCCGTTCCAGCGCATCCACTGCGCTGGCTACAGCAAGGTAGGTTTTTCCGGTACCTGCAGGACCGATGGCGAAAGTGATGTCGTGTTGCTGAATTTGCTGCAGATATTGCACTTGGCGCGGCGTCCGGCCATGCAAATCACTGCGGCGGGTACTCAGCACTGGTACGGCCGTGTCCTGCGTTGCAGCATCAGTCGCGACATGTTTGGGCGAGCGCCGTGGATTCATCATCTCGATCAGGCCCAACTGCACCTGTTCGATGCCCAGATGATGCTGGGCCTGATTATAGAAATTGCGCAGCACTTCTGCCGCGAGCTTGGTCTGGGATGATTTGCCACGTAGATTGAAATGTTCCCCGCGCCGTGCGATGGTGACATCCAGTGCAGTTTCGATTTGCTTGAGGTTCTCGTCCAGCACTCCACACAGGTTGGCAAGACGCTGGTTATCGGTTGGTGAGAAAGAAATTTCGACGGGCTGGGGTTTCAAAGGTGCGTTAAAACGGTTATGTAGTTTCAATTTTCGCAGTGACGGACGTACTTTGCAAGTGATTCATTGACAGTCAGTCTGCACTATTTCGCCGCGCAGTGAATGTGATAAAGAAGCGGTAATTTTCACATTTATGAAATGGCTGACGCAGTTCGGGTGAGCGACAAAATTCACCATACGATTGCTGTCGGTGCGCCCGCAGAATTCACTGGGACTCCTTTTGGACGGACCTTCCACCAGGACGCGCTGGGTCGTGCCAACCATGCCCTGGCTGATGGCTTGCGTCTGCTGGGCAATTTTTGTCTGCAGGCGGTGCAGTCGCTCCAGCTTGATTTCGTGGGGGGTACTGTCGGGTAATTCGGCGGCGGGTGTGCCGGGACGCGGGCTGTAAATGAAACTGAAGGAGTCATCAAAATTCACCTCTTCGATCAGTTTCATGGTGGCTTCAAAATCGGCTTCAGTCTCACCGGGAAAACCGATGATGAAATCGGATGTGAGTGAAATATCGGGGCGCACGGCACGCAGTTTGCGGGCGATGGATTTGTATTCCAGCGCAGTATAGCCACGCTTCATCGCTGCCAGTATCCGGTCAGAGCCGGATTGTGCTGGCAAGTGCAAATGACTGACCAGTTTGGGTAATGTTGCATAAGTCTCAATCAGGCGCGCGGTAACTTCCCGGGGATGCGAAGTGGTGTAACGGATGCGTTCAATGCCGGGTATTTCGTTGATGCACTCAAGCAACAGCGCCAGATCTGCAGTGGCGTCATCGTTTCCGTTATCCATGCTGCCGCGATAGGCATTGACGTTCTGCCCCAGCAGCGTCACTTCCTTGATGCCCTGCTGCACCAGTCCCGCAATTTCCGCCAATACATCGCTCAATGGGCGCGAAACCTCTTCACCGCGCGTATAGGGCACTACGCAAAAGCTGCAATATTTGCTGCAACCTTCCATGATGGAAACGAAAGTGCTCACATTTCCCGTGCGATCTTCGGTACGTGCCAGCGTTTGTGGCAGATAGTCGAATTTTTCAATTTCCGGAAAGGAAATATCAACCTGCGGCCGACCGGTAGCCTGGCGTGCCGCGAGCAGTTGTGGCAACCGATGCAGGGTTTGCGGCCCGAATACGATATCCACATAGGGCGCGCGTTTTACGATCGCTGCACCTTCCTGGCTGGCAACACAACCCCCCACGCCTATGAGCAGATCGGGGTTGGATTCTTTCAGATGCCTGATGCGCCCCAGATCATGAAATACTTTTTCCTGAGCTTTCTCGCGCACCGAACAGGTATTGAACAGAATCACATCGGCTGCGTCGGGATTGTCGGTCTGCTCCATACCGTGTGCGGCATGCAGTACCTGCGCCATTTTGTCCGAGTCGTACTCGTTCATCTGGCAACCGAAAGTTTTGATGTAGAGTTTTTTGGCCACGATTATTACGAAAGTGTTATGACTGGCGGTGACAGGAATTACTGCTTCTGCCTGGATTTTTCTTCTTCTTTCGCTTGAGCCGCTTCGGTCGGGGTCAGCAGCCAGATACGGTGTACGTTGCCCATGATATCTGTCTGGTAACGGATCGGACCGGACTCGTTGAGCATCGTCGGTAAAATAATCAGATTGTCTTTGCCGCGTATCTGTCCGCCTGCACTCAAATACATGATCCGGTCGCTGATCCTGATTTCAGGATATCTCATGGCTGTGAGTTCACCCAGCTTGCTGTCTGGAGGAAAGGCCCGTACAAGCTGGGCGTGAACATCGCCAGTCAGACCGACTGTCACGGTGACGAACACAAGCAGCGAAGCCAGCATTCTCTTCATCGCGGGTTCAGATTGACTGACGTGCGGTTTGCAGCAGGACTTCGAACTGTTTGGCCGGCAACGGTTCCGAGAACAGATAGCCCTGGCCGTAGTCGCAGCCGGCAGCAGCCAGCAGATCGCGCTGTTGCGTGGTTTCGACCCCTTCGGCAATCACTTTCAGGCCGAGTTTGTGCGCCATCACGATGATGGCCTCACATAGTGCCATGTCATTGGAACTGGGCGACAGATTGTGAACAAATGAGCGGTCTATCTTGAGATAGTCGATGTCGAACTTCTTGAGATAGGCCAGCGCTGAATAGCCGGTACCAAAATCGTCCAGCGATACCTGCATACCTGCATCGCGGAAGGCGAGTAACTGATCGGTGACAGCGGCATCGGTGTCGAGCAGCAATCCTTCGGTGATTTCCACCACAATGCTTTGCCCGGGCAAACCGAGCTTTTGCAGATGCTCAAACCACGCGCTGTGGACACCAGCTTCACTGTGGAACTGCACAGGCGAGCGGTTAACGCTGATCTGGAACGTCGCATGATGCGATGCACGCCACAGGGCGGCCTGTCTGGCCGCCTCGCGGAATACCCAGTCGCCGATGTCGACGATCATGCCGGTGTCTTCGGCGATGGGGATGAATTCAGCGGGGCCGATCAGGCCGCGCGTCGGGTGCTGCCAGCGTACCAGCGCTTCTGCTTTGTGGACGGTCCCGGTTGAGAATTCCACGATAGGCTGGTAATACACCAGGAGCTCGTCATCGGCCAGGGCCCCGCGCAAGTCGTTGACCAGCCGCAGCCGGACTTGCGCGGCTTGCTGCATGGCTGATGTGAAATAGCTGCAGCGATTGCGTCCCTGACTCTTGGCGGCATACATGGCCTGATCGGCACTCTTGAGCAATACGCTGGGGTCGGTGGCATCCGCCGGATAGAATGCAATGCCGATACTGGTCGACACATAGGCCATTTCGTTCTTCAGCCGGAACGGCTCGGCCAGTTTGCGCAGGGTATCCTGGGTGATGCATTCGACGGTATTGGGATCGTCCAGCTCGCCCAGGATGACGATGAATTCGTCTCCACCCAGACGCGCCACAGTGTCGGACTCGCGCACGCAACTACCCAGGCGCAGCGCCGCTTCCTGAAGCAGCAAGTCGCCCATGGCGTGGCCGTAGGTATCGTTGATCTGCTTGAAATGGTCGAGGTCGAACAGCAGCAGCGCCAGTGGCAGGCCGGTGCGGTCGGATTTTTTCATTTCCTGTTCGAGCCGGTCATGAAACATGTGGCGGTTGGGCAGATTGGTCAGCGAATCAAAGTTGGCCTGTCGCCAGATCAGAGTTTCATTCTCCTTCCTTGCAGCTTCGGCCTGCATGCGCTCGAGCCACTTCCCCAGATCATCCGTGATAGCCTCGACGAGGCCTTGTTCTGTCGGCAACAGGAATGGTTTATCCTCACTATAGAACACCTGCAACCGACCGCAGGTCTTGCCGTTGAGCATGATTTGCGCCTGCAGTCCGTGCGCAAGATCCTGGCTATAATTCTCGGAAGCGAAGCGCCTGCCATCAAGTTCGATCACAGCAGTAGCAATTTCCGGGAACTGCATCGCACCTGTCAGATGCGTAATAATCCGCTGGTAGATTTCATCCGCCGGCAATTCCTGTTCCATGCCACGGCGGATCGCGTAGAGACAGGTGATTTCCTTTAATCGGTCGCGTAGCGCTATTTCCTTTTGTTTGCGTGCGCTGACATCAATCCTGACCGAGAGATAGCGGTCAACTTGTCCATCACTACCTTTGAGCGGTACGATGGTCGAGTCTATCCAGTAGAGTTGACCATTTTTTCTGCGATTGCAGATTTCCTGGTGCCAGATGTCACCACGTTCGATGGTTGCCCACATATCGGCGAAGAAGGCCTTGGGGTGCGTGCCGGAATTGAGAATGCGATGATCCTGCCCGATCAATTCTTGCTCGCTGTAGCCGCAGACTTCGCAGAACTTGGCATTGACTTGGAGAATGCGGCCGCCACGGTCGGCGACGGAGACCAGCGCCAACTGGCCGACTGCCTCAATATAGGCGGTCAATTCCTGGGAACGGTTTTCCAGTGCCGTATAGCGCAGCCGCTCTGTCTGATTATTGTTTGCTTTTTCTTCGGGGCTGGTCACGTCGCATAGCTCCGGTTGAACATATCCATCGCCATTTTACTACTTATGGCACTTCTGAATAAGTCTTCCGTGGAACGGGGCTTTGCGGGCGATCTATATAGTGGCCGACTTTATGGATTGGATAAAAAAAGGCGCCAGGGAGGGATTCCGGCGCCTTGTTGTGGTCAGGTACTCAGGGGGGAGTCGCAACTACCACAATTGGTATTACGGTCTGGATTCGGAAAACTTTAGGGTTTTTGACAAAAAATCGTATCTGTAAACGGCATGGCGCACCAGAGTTTACATAGGATTATCAGTTGTGACGGTCGGGCAGAAAATGGATGGTAGCGAATCCCAGACTCGAACTGGGGACCAACGGATTATGATGCGTGACCATTAAATTAATGATTTATATAGAACAGCCACTTACAACGCTTGCCAAAGCTAAAATCAGTGTCACACAGCTATAATTCATGTCATTTATGCCAATTCATGACACGAATCTGGCACAGTCTTTTTCTCTAATACACACATAGTCTGGCACCGCCAATCTATGACCGGAGCCCCGTACAGGAGCAAGGCTGCTGTGCCTAATTACCACAGTCTGGCCATGCCAGTCTGTATCAACTTCATCACAAGAGCATCGCTTTTGTGCTTATCAACCAGCGATCAGATAACAGACAGACGTTCGACTGTATCCGGGTAACGCTCAACCATACGAATCAGAATCGCAGCTTGGGCATTCGGGCTGGCTCGGCCTTGCTCCCAGTTTTCCAGTGTGCGTTCGTTCGTGCGCAGGTATCTGGCGAATACGGTTCGCGACAAGTGCAGCTTTTCCCGCAGACTGAGCAACTCTTCCGGGGTAATGGTGAGCGCAGGTTTTTTTTCTACTACATGCTGGCGCAAGGTGATCTTGCCCTCGCGTGCAGATTCGAGTGCGCCGAAACCTTCCTTCAGTTCATTAAACAAATTGCGTTTCATTTTATTCTCCTTGCGTCCAATTCCTGCTTAAGCAGTTCCTTCAGGGTTTTGCGTTGTGCAGTGGTTAGATCATCCATCTCGTCTTTGTTGTACACGGTGAACAGCCAAAATTGCTTGCCTGATAGCCACCAATGGTAAATCACACGTAGTCCGCCACGTTTGCCCTTACCTCGTTTTTCATCGGCATAACGCACCTTACGCAATCCACCCGTACCTTCGATCACGTCGCCAGCTTCAGGGTTTTGCATCAACATCTGTTGAAACTCACGAAAGCTTTCGTCGTTTAGATAACTCTGCCGATGCCGCTCGAATGGAGGCAATTCAATGAAGGTGGCTTTCATAGGCCAATCATACGCAAGTTGCGTATGTTAAGTCAAGGGGCTAATCTTCTACGTCGGCTGCGCCCGTGTGGAGCTTGGTCGGCTTTTGTTTCTTTCCAAAATATTTCGATGCTTTGTGCCTAAAATACTACAGTCTGGCTCTGCCAGTCTGTGTCTACGCCTTCACAAGTGCGCAGCATTTGTGACACTTGACATAGTACGCCAGTGGCGTATAGTTAAAATATGATTTTCATTGAGACCCCGACATTCACCCGTTTGATTGTAGAACTGCTGGCCGATGACGAATACTCAAAGCTGCAAACAGAATTATTTAATCGTCCGGATGCTGGTGCTCTCATCAAGAATGGTGGTGGTATTCGCAAGTTGCGCTGGAAACGAGCCGGGACAGGCAAGAGTGGCGGCATACGGGTGATTTATTACTGGCTCACCGAAGACAACCAGATTTTCATGCTGGTGGCGTACCCCAAGAGCGTTAAAGATAATCTGACAGACAAGGAAACCGCAATTTTGCGCAGCCTCGTAAAGGAGTTATAGACAATGGACAAAATACTTTTTGAATCTCTCAAGCAAGGCTTGAAAGAAGCTATAGCAATTCGACGCGGTGAGCTTGCGCCCGGAAGAATAACGAAGATCAGCTCACCCGATGCAAAGTCCGTGCGTGCCAAGATTGGATTGAGCCAGAGCGAATTTGCCCAACTGATTGGAGTAAAAGTGGCAACACTCCGAAACTGGGAGCAACATCGTCGCCAACCCACTGGACCCGCTGCTGCCCTGCTGACTATCGTCGAGAAAGAACCAGAAGCAGCACTCCGCGCATTGCACTCGTAACTCGACCGCATAAACCAGTGACGCACCTGTGTTGACGCCGGTTGAAAATTGACCATCATCGTGACCGGCCGAAAAGTGCCAGTTCCGGTAATTGGCGATGCTGCTCCAAACCGGACATTGATCAGGCACAGATACCCCGAAGCCGACATTGAGAAGGGTGACTCAGTTTCTTCGATGGGGTGGAGATGGAGGTCAGGCGAACATTTCACATAAAAATCTCGGGTAGAAAACAGCAAGGGCCGCGTATAGCGGCCCTTTCATTTGGTGCATCTTTCAGCTTGTTAGCGTCCAGAGCGCAAATCCCAATCTACTAATGTTTGATACTTTAGTGCGGGAATGCGCCGTAGTCAAGGGAATTGTAATAGAATCACCCAGTTACGCTGGGGATAAAACATGCGATATAAAATGCGCTATCGGTTAGCTCTTGATTTGGGTTCAACCTCACTTGGTTGGGCAATGATCCGTCTTAACGCAGATAACCAACCTTGTGCAGTAATTAAGGCGGGGGTGCGCATTTTCTCGAATGGTCGCAATCCCAAAGATGGCTCATCACTGGCAGTGACTCGCCGAGAAGCCCGCGCTATGCGCCGCCGCCGTGACCGACTGCTCAAACGCAAAGCGCGCATGATGCACACACTCATCGAATACGGATTCTTTCCCGCCGAAGCAGCGCAACGCAAAATTCTGGAAACCATAAACCCATTTTCTTTGCGCGCCAAAGGACTGAATGAAGCACTCACCCCAGCCGAATTTGCCCGCGCACTGTTCCACATCAACCAACGGCGCGGATTCAAGAGCAATCGCAAGACAGACAAAAAAGACAACGACAGCGGCGCACTAAAAACCGCAATCAGCAAGGTGCGCGCAACCATCGAGGCCGAAGGTTGCCGCACGGTAGGCGAATGGCTAAACAAGCGCGACATGGCAGGTCAAACCGTCCGCGCTCGTTACCGCCAGGACAAAATCACTAAAGACGACGGCAAGACAAAAATCGACAAGTATTACGATCTGTACGTCGACCGCGCCATGATCGAACATGAGTTTGATGCGTTGTGGGAAAAACAGTCCGAACTAAATTCAACACTGTTCACCGAAAAAGCCCGTGACGACCTGAAGAACGTATTGCTGTATCAGCGTAAGCTCAAGCCCGTCAAGCCGGGGCGTTGCACCTTTATGCCTGATGAAGAACGCGCGCCATTGGCCTTACCCAGCACACAACGCTTTCGCATGTATCAGGAAGTCAATAATCTGCGCATCTTGCGTGACGGATTGAAGGAAGAATCGCTGACGTTGAAGCAACGCAACGATCTCATTGCCGCGCTGGAAGAAAACAGCAAGCGCACTTTCACACAAATCAAAAAATTGCTGGGCGTAGGCGGCGCAGTGCAGTTCAACTTTGAAGACCCGAAACGCGAGGAGCTCAAAGGCAATACCACCAGTGCCATTTTGAGCAAAGACGATCACTTCGGTTCGGCGTGGTTCAAGCTTGATGAAGCAAAACAAGATGCCATCGTGCTGCAATTGGTCAAAGAAGAAAATGAAGCCAAGCTCGTGCGCTGGCTGCAAGACGAGACAGGTGTTGATGAAAAGCGCGCCGAAGCCATCGCCAATGTTGGATTGCCGGAAGGCTACGGTAGCCTGTGTGCATTGGCACTGGCGCGTATTCTGCCGGAACTGCGCCGCGACGTAGTAACGTATGACAAGGCCGTGCAAGCCGCTGGTTTCGACCATCACAGCCGACTAAACCCTTACGCCGAAATTCCCAACGTCACGTTCAAGGTTGAGAGCATCGACCAAGATTCCGGTGAGATCAAAGCATTCCACATTCACAAAGAGATGCCTTACTACGGCCAATACCTGCAACGTCACGTTGGCTTTGGTAGCGGCATACCCGGAGACCCCGCCGAAAAACGTTACGGCAAAATCGCCAATCCCACCGTGCATATCGGGCTGAACCAAGTGCGCCTTGTAGTGAACGCGCTTATCAACCGCTATGGGCATCCCAGCGAAGTGATTGTTGAAGTGGCGCGAGATTTGAAGCAAAGCAAAGATCAGCGCGACGAAGAAAGCAAACGCCAAACCGCAAATCAAAAACGCAACAAACGACTGCGTACCGCTATTGCAGGTGTTTTGCAGATTAGTGAAGAACGTGTCAAACGCGCAGACATTGAGAAAATGATTTTGTGGGAAGAGCTCAGCTTCGATCCCGCAGACCGCCACTGCCCTTACTCTGGCGCACAAATCAGCGTAACAATGCTGTTGAGCGGCGAGGTGGAAATTGAACACATCCTGCCCTTCTCGCAAACGCTGGACGATAGCCTAAACAACAAAACGGTGGCACTCCGTCAGGCCAACCGAGTCAAGGGCAATCGCACGCCTTGGGAGGCATTCGGCGCGCAAAGCACGGCTGGCTTTGACTACGCGGGCATACTCGCCAGAGCCGAACAAATGCCCAAGGGGAAACGCTATCGCTTTGCCGAAGACGGCTACCAGCGTTGGCTGAAAGACGATGCCGGATTTTTGCCGCGCGCATTGAACGACACCCGCCACATGAGCAAGGTGGCGTTTGAATATATGAAATTGATTTGCCCGAACACCCGCGTCATCCCCGGTCGCATGACCGCCATGCTGCGCGCAAAGTTCGGCCTGAATGATGTGCTCGGCTTGAACGGCGAAAAAAACCGCAACGACCATCGCCACCATGCGGTAGATGCCTGCGTGATTGCTGTAACCGATCAAGGACTGTTACAGCGTTTTGCAAATGCCAGTGCAAGTGCGCGCGAGCAACAGCTTAATCGTCTTGTAGAAAATATGCCGCTACCGTGGGCAAGTTACCGGGAGCATGTGGAACGCGCCATTGACAACATTTGGGTTAGCCACAAGCCGGATCATAGTCATGAAGGCGCTATGCATAACGACACAGCTTACGGCTTGCTCGGTGACGGCAGAGTCAGCGTTCATAAAGTGGTGGAAGGTAACCGTGAGCGTATTGAGGAAAGTCTCAAGGTGATTGAATTCACCAACCCCAAAGCAAATGATAGACATGGATTGCTGCCTGACGGTCAGCCGAGGCCATACAAGGGCTACAAAGGTGACAGCAACTACTGCATCGAGATTGTGCGCAATGAAAAAGGCAAGTGGGAGGGTGAGGTTGTCTCAACTTTTGATGCTTACCAGTTAGTTCGTGAACATGGTGTAGCGCGGTTACGGCATCCGGCTATGAGTGTCAGCGGGAGGCCGTTGGTGATGCGATTGATTCGCGATGACTTTATACGCCTAGAGCATGAAGGGGAAATAAGAGTGTTGCGTGTTTGCAAAATGGCTGGTGAAGGTCAGCTTGCTTTGGCGGACGTGGTTCAAGCTAACGTTGATGCCAGAACGCGAACCAAGGAAATTTCTTATGTGTTCAAGGTAGGCAGTTCTTTGCAAAAAGCAAAAGCTCGCCGCGTTACCATTTCCCCCATTGGCGAACTCCGCGATCCCGGTTTTAAAGAGTAAAGGCAATGATAGGCCGCATCGTCGAGGTTGCAGATGATCGACGGCACTTGTTTCTCTCTCGTGGTTTTCTTGTGGTACAAGATACCGAAGGAGAGCGCAAAGAGCTGGGGCAGGTTCCGCTGGATGATGTCGCGGCAGTTATCGCCAATGCGCACGGACTGAGTTATACCAACAACTTATTGGTGGCACTGGCTGAGCGTTGCGCTCCTTTTGTACTATGTGCCGCCAACCACAATGCAGTGGGCATGGTGTTGCCAATAGAGGGCAACTATCAGCAGGCCAAGCGTTTTGATGCACAGATCGCTGCCAATCAGCCACTAATAAAACGCCTATGGGCGGAAATCGTCAAATCAAAACTTCAGCAGCAAGCAGCTGCACTTGAAGCCACTGGCGCACCTTTTGTCCCGCTATCTGCCTTGGTTCGCAAAGTGCGTGCGGGTGACCCTGATAACTTTGAAGCCCAAGGGGCGCGGCGCTACTGGGGGCTTTTGTTTGGCGATGATTTTCGCCGTGACCAACAAGCGACTGGTCTCAACGCAATGCTTAATTATGGCTATACCGTTCTTCGAGCTGCTACCGCACGTGCAGTGGTTGCGGCTGGACTGCATCCAACCATAGGGCTTCACCACAGCAATGAAGGCAACGCCATGAGATTAGTGGACGATTTGATGGAACCCTTTCGCCCAATGATAGACCTGAAAGTTTGGCAACTACACAAGCATGGCGAAGGGCAGATTACGCCGGAAAGTAAACGCGCATTGGTGAGAACGCTATATGACGACATGCAGACTAGTGCAGGTGCAACACCTGTGATGGTTTGCGCGCAAAACCTCGCAACGTCATTGGCGCAAGTTTTTATGGGCGAAAAAGATAAACTCAACCTTCCCTTACCGGGGTTGCCACTCAGTCTTGCTTCATCGTTGCAAGATGACTAGCTTGATATGCTTTCCGGGTATCGCCTTATGTGGATTGTTGTGATGTTCGATTTACCCGTTGCCGAAAAAGCTGAGCGTAAAGCTGCCACGGACTTTCGCAACACCCTGCTCGATATGGGATTCGAGATGTCCCAGCTCTCTGTCTACATGCGCTTTTGTAGCAGTCAAGGCCAAGTAGATACATACTGCACTCAGGTAGAAAAACGGTTGCCTAGAGGCGGCAAAGTCAACATACTACAATTCACTGATAAGCAGTACGAACGCATCATCACATTTCGCGGAAAAACCAAGCAGCCAAGCAAAAAATCACCAGACCAGTACGATCTTTTTTGATGAAACCAATATATTTCTCTGCCCAAAAATGCAACAACCACCAAGACAATCAGGTGGTTGCGACATAGCTATTGTAGCAGATTGGGATTTGCGCTCTGGCCGGAACTACACATCCTGCTGCTTAACGCTGTAGTCAATTGTAGCAGATTGGGATTTGCGCTCTGGCCGGAACTTACGCGGCGTCTTTTTGCTCAAACGGCGTATTGTAGCAGATTGGGATTTGCGCTCTGGCCGGAACAACTTTCCCCACGGGCCAAGCAGCTTGAGTATTGTAGCAGATTGGGATTTGCGCTCTGGCCGGAACTGGGGCGACATGAGCAACTGCTTGGCCTGGATTGTAGCAGATTGGGATTTGCGCTCTGGCCGGAACTCGAATGATGCAGATAAGCGGCCATCTTCCATTGTAGCAGATTGGGATTTGCGCTCTGGCCGGAACATCTCGCCGCATCCATCGCAGCCTGGACACATTGTAGCAGATTGGGATTTGCGCTCTGGCCGGAACCTACATTATGGCCATGCGAAACCCACGCAAATTGTAGCAGATTGGGATTTGCGCTCTGGCCGGAACTACATCTGTCAACACATTTATCATACTATTATTGTAGCAGATTGGGATTTGCGCTCTGGCCGGAACTTGATCTTGACTTGTACTAATTCATCCATGGATTGTAGCAGATTGGGATTTGCGCTCTGGCCGGAACACGTCACCGCGCCATTGCATATTGCTGTAGATTGTAGCAGATTGGGATTTGCGCTCTGGCCGGAACTTCCGTTGTCATTTATTTGTATCCATTTAGATTGTAGCAGATTGGGATTTGCGCTCTGGCCGGAACGGTGCCGGGAGCTGTCAGGCCGTAGTGGAATTGTAGCAGATTGGGATTTGCGCTCTGGCCGGAACTTTGCCACCGCTGTGCGGGCAGGCAGAAAGATTGTAGCAGATTGGGATTTGCGCTCTGGCCGGAACGCTTCCCTTCTACAATGGCTAGGGCGAAGGATTGTAGCAGATTGGGATTTGCGCTCTGGCCGGAACCAAAGTCAAGGACTGCTTCTGATTTTCATCGAGGCTAGCGCATGGCAGCTTCTTATTTTTACCACCGACTGCTAAGTGTCAATTGTGTTGAAAAACTCTTTTTTCTGGGTGCTTAAAAAAATTTAAGGCGTTTGGGCGAATTTTCCTTCGAGGGATATGTGGGGGATCGTATATTCCTTGATCATTCGTTGTAGGGCAGCTATTTCGCCTATAAAAAGGAATTTCAGCATTTCTAAAAATTAGAGTTTTTCAACAGAATTTGTCGGGAACCGACCATCGCGACCTGTAGAACTGTACCGTTTTCAGAAATTATTTCTGACACTACCTGTCAGATCAAGTCGAAATCGCTACATTTTATTTATATATTTACACATTTCAAACCACTTCAAACTGCCTCAAAGAGACCAGCATTGACTCTTGAATTATCGTTCCGTATTATTTTAATCAGTCATAAGGTGTGCAAGCTGCAGCGTTGTAAGGAAGCTGCACGGGAAGCCCCTCTATGTGATGCCCTAGGTCGAGTGCTAGCCCATCGTGGAGGCCGCTAGTGGCTGTAGTCAGTTACCGATTCAAGGCGTAACTTGCTTATGACTTCACCCTTTAACTTTTTGTTGAAGGAGTGGAGTCATGATGCTTCTCACTTTGACTTCATTCTTTCATATTTTAAATGGAGTCAATCATGCATAAAATTACTGTTGGTAAAGATTCAGCTTTAAGCGTAGACGACGAAACAAGTCAGCACGGCGAACGCGCGCGCTCAGCGCAGCGGGCAGCGGAGCGTCCAGCGCGTGCGGACGCCGACTCGACCCCGTGTAGTAACTACGGGGAGAAAGAAAAGCGCAGCAAAGAAACCGTGGTACGGGATGAAAGAATCCTTGGTATTGATGATGAAACTGGCGAGGGTGTCAGCATTGTTACCGGTCGACGACACTCTGAAATTGTTCGTCACTTATCTCCTGACGAAACCGCATCGCCTGGTGTTGCACTGGTAGATGCACTGGCGTTTACCATGATTCCACCCGATGGAGAGTCGTACCTGTGGGTGATCAGGGAAATGCGCCAGTTCCTTGAAATCAATGATCTGAATCAGCGCAACGGTTACTGCGGCTTCAAGTTCTCGCTTCGATTCGGAGAAGGCACCGGCTTAATGGCATGGGGTGGCGACAAGCAACGGGGTCGAGTCTATTTCAGCATCCAGGGCAAGGGCTGCGCGATGGTCAGCGATTGGCAGGGTCTTGCTGATTGGCTAAAACAGCATCAAGCCGCCATCAAACGTGCCGATGTGGCTTATGACGATTTCGAGGGGGCAACGGTCAATATCGCTTGGGCAGTTGAGCAATACGAGAATGCAGGATTCAACGCCGGGGGACGAAAGCCGGATCATCAAGTTTTCGGTGACTGGCTTGATGGAGACAAATCCGTCAAGGGGCGCACGCTCGGGATAGGTAATCGGGACAATGGCAAGTACTGCCGCATTTATGAGAAGGGCAAGCAACTGGGAGACCCAGAAAGCCGGTGGATGCGCCTTGAAGTCGAATGGCGTGCTGAAAAACGGTTTATCCCGTTCGATATACTCACCTGTCCAGGTAAATACCTGGCGGGCGCTTACCCCTGCATCCGTTTTCTGTCTGCCGAACAATCGCGCATCAAAACCATCAGCCGGGCTGACAAGATCGCGTTTGATCGGGCCATAGAGAATGCCAAGCAGCATTCGGGCAAGCTCATCAACCTCATGCTCTCGGTGTTCGGCGGTGATTATGCCGAAGTCGTGGAACGGCTCAAACGGGAAGGACTGCCCGGCAGTATCGAACCGCACAGCTACCACGCTCGACGAGAACCGGCGATGCTGGATGAGTCTATTTATTGTGACGGCGTACCGGTCACTCCATCGACATGAAAACGCTAGACCTCAAACAGGCTGCACAATTCCTAAAAATGCACTCAGAGACTTTGCGCCAAAAGGTTAAAGCTGGCCTGATTCCGGCGGCCAAGGCGGGAAAGTGTTGGGTGTTTCTGGAAGAGGATCTTGCCGGTTATCTGCGGTCGTTATATGCTCACACTCGGCAAGCGTTGCGAGTGGTCTCACCAGAGGAGATAGAAACATGCCACTCTATAAACGCGGTAGTACGTGGTGGATTACGTTCACCACACCAGCAGGGGAGCGTATTAGACGCTCTACTGGCACAGCCGACAAAACCCAGGCCAGAGAGCTCCACGACAAGCTGAAAGCGGAATCGTGGCGTATCCAGAGTCTTGGGGAGAAGCCGAAATACACTTGGGATGAAACGGCCTGCAAGTTCCTGATGGAAACACAGCACAAGGCCACGCATGAAGAGGATAAATCCAAGCTGCGATGGTTGCAGCAATTCTTGCGTGATAAACCATTGTGCGAAATTGATCGGGAACTGATCAGGCGCATTGCGCAGACCAAGGCACAGGAGGCCAGCTCTTCAACCGCTAACCGTCATTTGGCGCTGATACGCGCCATTTTACGCAAGGCTTGTCAT
>JAPLQS010000021.1 GCA_026399575.1 Nitrosospira sp.
CGATAAATCGCCGCCATGATGATGCCGGATTGCTGGCTTTTGCGGTCTTCCGCCGGCAGCGCCGCGAATGCACTGACGTAATAACTTTCCGCCCGTTCGATCTGGAACTCCATCAAACGCCTGAAATTGTCGCTTTCGCGCGACTGCAGTATGTCCTCCTCGGACACGCCGAAGCGGGCAAGCTCGTCCTGCGGCAGATAAATACGATCGCGGCGCGCATCCTCACCCACGTCGCGGATGATGTTGGTGAGCTGGAATGCAAGCCCCAGATCCTGCGCGTACTTCAGGGTATCTGGATTACGGTAGCCAAAAATCTCGACGGAGCATAGACCCACCACGCTCGCCACGTGGTAGCAGTAACGCCGCAGGGTGTCGAAATCGGCATAGCGGTTGTAGCTCAGATCCATTTCCATGCCGTCTATGATTTCATTCAGCCGCCCGGCAGTAAGGTTGAATGTTTTGGCCACACCAGCCAGCGCTTTTGTCACCGGATGAGTAGGTTTGACACCGGGCTCGTCACTGAATATGGCAGCGACCTCCTGCCGCCACCATGCGAGCTTCGCATGCGCCACCGTCGCATCAGTGCATTCATCCACCACATCATCCACTTCGCGGCAGAAAGCATAGAGTGCGGTAATGGCACGGCGTTTTTCCGACGGCAGATAGAGAAAACTGTAATAGAAGCTGGAGCCGCTCTGAACAGCTTTCTGCTGGCAATACTGATCAGGGGTCATGGTGAGTTATTCTGAAAAAAGGCTGCCGCCAAACCGCGGGGGGCAACCGGAAAATCTTCGCAAGATTTCGTAATGACTGACAAGAGTGAGCACGTCTCAATGAATCTCTGAACGGCCAACAATTTACAGGAATTCATGGACAGTGTGTGAGCGAATTAAAAATTCACTGGCCGGATCGCCACAATAAAAACCCCGCCGAAGCGGGGTTTTTATTGTGTACCTGGGTATAAACCCGGTAGCGGACTTTACATGTCCATGCCACCCATGCCGCCCATACCACCCATACCACCGCCCATGCCGCCGGCCCCGCCAGATTCATCCTTAGGCAACTCCGCCACCATGGCGTCAGTAGTGAGCATCAGACTCGCCACCGAAGCGGCATTCTGCAAGGCATAGCGCGTAACCTTGGTCGGATCGAGCACGCCCATTTCCACCATGTCGCCGTACTCGCCGGTAGCAGCGTTGTAACCGAAGTTACCCTTGCCTTCCACCACCTTGTTGATCACCACTGAAGGCTCATCGCCACAGTTGGTCACAATCTGGCGCAGCGGTTCTTCCAGCGCACGCAGAACAATCTTGATGCCGGAATCCTGGTCGTGATTATCGCCCTTGATTTTGGCCACTGCAGTACGCGCACGCAGCAACGCCACGCCACCGCCGGGGACTATGCCTTCTTCCACTGCGGCACGCGTTGCATGCAATGCATCTTCCACACGCGCTTTCTTCTCTTTCATTTCCACTTCAGTAGCGGCACCGACTTTGATCAGCGCTACTCCGCCAGCCAGCTTCGCTACGCGTTCCTGCAGCTTTTCCTTGTCATAGTCGCTGGTGGCCTCTTCGATCTGGGCACGAATCTGTTTGACCCGGCCTTCGATGGTTTTGGCGTCGCCCGCGCCGTCGATGACGGTGGTCTCTTCCTTGCCTACTTCAATACGCTTGGCCTGACCCAGATCCTTCAATGTGGCCTTCTCCAGCGACAGACCCACTTCTTCGGCAATCACGGTGCCGCCGGTAAGAATGGCGATGTCTTCCAGCATGGCTTTGCGGCGATCGCCGAAGCCCGGTGCCTTGACTGCACAGGTTTTGAGTATGCCACGGATATTGTTCACCACCAGGGTGGCAAGCGCTTCACCGTCCACATCCTCAGCAATGATCAGCAGCGGTTTGCCAGCCTTGGCCACTTGCTCCAGCACTGGCAGCAATTCGCGGATGTTGGAAATTTTCTTGTCGTGCAGCAGAACAAAGGGGCTTTCCAGCAATGCGATCTGTCTTTCCGGGTTGTTGATGAAATAGGGAGAGAGATAACCGCGATCAAACTGCATCCCTTCGACCACTTCCAGTTCGTTTTGCAGACCGGAGCCATCTTCTACCGTAATCACGCCTTCCTTGCCAACTTTTTCCATCGCATCGGCGATGATCTTGCCGATTTCAGGGTCTGAATTGGCGGAAATGCTACCCACCTGCGCGATTTCCTTGCCGGTAGTGCAGGGCTTGGAAAGCCTCTTCAGCTCTTCAACCGTAGCGGTCACGGCCTTGTCGATACCACGCTTCAGGTCCATCGGGTTCATCCCGGCGGCGACAAATTTCATGCCTTCCTTGATGATGGATTGTGCCAGCACGGTGGCGGTGGTGGTGCCGTCGCCGGCCACATCGGAAGTCTTGCTCGCCACTTCCTTCACCATTTGCGCGCCCATGTTCTCGAACCTGTCTTTCAGTTCAATTTCTTTTGCTACCGAAACACCATCCTTGGTAATGGTCGGGGCGCCGTAAGAGCGCTCCAGAACCACGTTACGGCCTTTTGGCCCCAGGGTAACTTTGACCGCATCGGCCAGAATGTTGACCCCAGCCACCATTTTATGGCGGGCCGAATCACCGAATTTCACGTCTTTTGCTGCCATGATCTTTCTCCTAATTTCCAGAAATATTGTTTAAGGTCGTCGCTGACACAATTAGCCTTCAACTACGCCCATGATGTCTTCTTCGCGCATCACCAGAAGCTCTACGCCTTCGACTTTCACCGTTTGCCCGGAGTATTTGCCGAACAGCACTTTGTCGCCGACTTTCACATCCAGCGCACGGATTTTGCCGTCGTCGCCAACTTTGCCCTTACCCACAGCAATGATTTCGCCTTGGTCGGGCTTCTCTGCAGCACTGTCTGGGATGACGATGCCGGATGCGGTCTTGCGCTCTTCTTCCAGCCGCTTGACGATAACGCGGTCATGTAACGGACGAATCTGCATATTTCTCTCCTGTTTAAAATTAACATCATGAAATCCCTCAGAAAACCGATATGCTGTATGCGGATTTCTCAGAGACTGTTACAAAATTTTAGCACTCACTGCCAACGAGTGCTAATAATAGGGGCTGCCAGCAGAAATTTCAAGTAGTTGGGCAATAAAAACTTGTCGAGATACAATCTGAAGCTGGTCTGGCACCCCTCCTGAGGAATTCTCCTCTGCTCCATTACGCTTGTTAACTTCCTCCCTTATTCTGTCGCCTTTTGGAGACAAAATAAATCCTTCTATAACAAATAGTTAACCGAGCCAAATAAATATCCGTCGCGGATTGACGACAAACCGGCAGCCACTGCCCCGTCAATGAATCGTCTAGCATCATGATTATTAACATGATGTGTAACTGGCGCAAATTTTGCTTTAGTACTGTAGACGTGCATTTAAGTTTGAATTCCTTTTGCCCTGGTACAGAAGGATAGGGATCAAACCAAGTTGCCCCGCTGAATTACCCTTACCCTGCGGCCACAATCCGCAGGGGTTTTTTATGTCCAAAAAATATATTTGATATTGAAGACTGAGGGGTTGCCAAAGGCGGCGCAACTTACATTAACAGTCGCCATGACCATGATGATACACACCTTAAATTTATTTTCGGCCCGTTGAGATCAAATCCACTTTAACCTGCTAATAAAAAAAGGAAGGATAAATGAAAACAATGTTCGTTTCCCAGTCGTTGCCAATCACCCGGGAACGCCTACTGAATGCGAAAGTCGCTTACACGTCACGTAATATAAATCTGGAATTGGCAAACAATACCCTGTTGACCGGTGATGACATCGCTCCCAGCAGCGGTGACCTGGTGTTAGCACGAGTAGAAGAAATTGGCCAGCATAGCCGACTGGAGTTGGCGTGTGGCCGTCATGCCAGTCTGTTTGAGGGTGATGAAATCGTAGTGTGTTATGGCAACTGTTATGCACCTGACCAGTTTGAAGCTGAAGTACCCGGTGATCTGGGGCTATGTAATCTGGTGGCATCGGGCGGGATTGCCGCACGTGCCAGATCATGCCACACCGATATGAAAACCCCCACCAGCATTAGACCCATTGGTCTGTTGGCAAATTCTACGGGCAAACGCATCAATTTGATGGATGCAGCCCTTCCCAAGATCACCGGATCAAGTAGCCGCCCCTATACGATAGCCGTACTGGGCACGTCCATGAACGCTGGCAAGAGCACCACAGCAGCCGCACTGATTCGCGGACTGGTCGGTGCAGGTCGCGTGGTAGGCGCCGCCAAGGTGACCGGCACTGGTTCGGGAAGGGATGCCTGGCTCATGACAGATGCAGGGTCAAAATTGACGCTGGACTTTACCCATGCCGGGTTTCCCTCCACCTATCTGGCCAAGCCATCTGAGGTAGATAAAATTTTAGAGACACTCACCGCATATCTGACCAAGGCCGGAACAGATGTGATCGTAATAGAAGTGGCGGATGGCTTATTCCAGAGCGAAACTGCGGCGTTACTTGATTCTTCAGTATTTTCCAGAATGGTGGACAGCGTGATTTTTGCGGCAAGTGATTCGATGGGTGCCACGGCAGGCGTAAAGTGGTTACACCGGAAGAGATTGCCAGTAATTGCGGTTAGCGGCCTGTTGACGGCTTCCCCTCTGGCAATAGTCGAAACAGCCAAGGCAACCGGGTTACCGGTGCTGGATAAAAAAGAACTGGGTTCTGCATCCATTGTAAATATGCTGAACATTCCTGTCAGGATGCCACCATTGCGTTCTGTGACAAGGACCGCAGCCGTCTCCGGAAATTAAGGCCGCTGATAAAGCGACAACGTCACGTCAAGGCTACTCTCCTCAATTTCACTCATCGTATGCTGCGGCATGTAACAGCGCTGCGACTACCCTTCCTCATTCTGTTCCATCAGGGTCTCCCCGTCCAACCGCTCCAGCGTGTCAGCCGAATGTGACTTCACTCGGTGCGCACTCACTTCATTCTGCTGGACGAACGAATAATGCAATACAGCTTAGGTGGGTCTAAAATGCTGCAATCCCGCATATCCACCCGGCGTCAACCCGTATGTCGGCTGGCAGCAATGAAAGGACGCAAGAAATGAACACTCGTATGGAATCCATGAAACCGGAAGGTGGATCTGGTGCCGCCCTTCTGGCACTGCTGCGACACAGCCCCAAATCTTTCCTGAAATTAATCCTGCTGGGATTCGCCCTCATGGGCCTGCCGCTCATCATCGCGCTCATCAATAGCGCCGTATCCATCGATCAACTGGCAGAGCACAGCCGGAAAACCGTGTATCAGGCGGCGCAAATTGCGCATGGCAGCCGTGTCCTGGTCGATGAGATCGCAATCATGGAACGCAGTGTGCAGCAAACGCTTATCCTTGCCGATACATCCTTGCTGGAAGGTTATTTTGATGCACACAAAAAATTTGAAGATACAGTAACCAGTCTTTTCGAACTCTCCCCGCGTACTGAACAGAAACAATCGCTGCAGCAACTGCGATCATCGGAAGCAGAGATTTTTCGAAAGGTAGCGGCTGCACGTCAGACCCCGAAAAAGTTGCGCGGACTGACTGGCGACTTCGTGCCACTATTGGATTCGGCGCGGGCCTTCTCTGCCGACGGCGACGCACTGATTGAGCTCGAGGTAGGTGAAATGCAGGAGATGGCAGAGCATGCCCGCTCCGTTGTGGGGCGGCAACTACTTGCCCTGATCCCGTTCATGATACTGCTGGCGTTCACTTTTTCCATGATAATTGCACGCCCGATTCGTCAGATTGACGATGCTATCCGCAACATGGGCCAGGGTGACTTATCAGAAGCAGTGCGCGTCGATGGTCCCCAGGATCTGATCTACCTCGGCAAGCGTCTGGACTGGATGCGGCGCCGTTTTCTGGAACTGGAAGAACAAAAGACCCAATTTCTGCAACATGTTTCTCACGAACTCAAGACGCCGCTCACTGCCATACGTGAAGGGGCGGATCTGCTTGCGGAAGGAGTGGTCGGGGATCTGACCGCAAAACAGCAACATGTTGCAAGCATCCTTCATAGCAACAGCAAGCAATTGCAAAGACGTATCGAGGATTTATTGAGTTACAGTGCACTGCAGACTGACAAATTCACGCTCGTGAAACATCCAGCGAATTTGGCAATAATTGTCGATACTGTATTACAGGATCAAAATCTTGCCATCATGAATAAAGGGTTGAGAATCGACCTCATTTGTCCGGAACTGATGCTAGACTGCGATGAATTTAAAATCAGAACCATTGTGGACAATCTGTTATCGAATGCCGTGAAATTTTCCCCACCTGCCAGCTGCATCAAGATCCGGACAGGCAAAGTCGACCAGTCAATTCAGCTGGACATAACAGATGCCGGTGCCGGCATAGACGAAACCGACTGGGACAAGGTATTCGAGCCCTTTTATCAAGGACGGAGGGTACCCGACAGCCACGTCAGAGGGACAGGGCTGGGGCTATCCATCGCTCGCGAGTACGCACTTGCACATGACGGCAACATCGAGCTTGTGCAACAAGCGGAAGCGGGTGCCCACTTCCGCCTCACCCTCCCTATCCACGATCCGCAAAATGCTTCATGAATAGCCGCCTGCTGAAACTCTGGTTACTGCCGCTATTATTGCTGACTATGCTGACAGCATGTTCGAGCATACTCAGCAAGTTATCACCACCACGACCAATCGTGACCAGTGAGTTGGAAGGCCTATTGCAATATTACGACTCCTTGCGCGAAAAGCCGATAAAAGAGCTGGCTGGGGAATATGACAGAGCAAAGCAGAATTTTGCACAGGATGGGAGCAATGCAAACCGTGCCAGACTCATATTGCTTCTCGCCCTTCCCAGTACCCCTTTTCACAGCACAACCAACGCATTAAATTTTCTGAATGAATGGCCGAAGAGTGCAGAGCAAGCACCCAGTCCGGACAGCTTGAAAACCTTGCTGACGCTGCTGCTTACCGAGCAGCAGCGCGCAAACCGCAGAGCCGGCGAGTTATCTAAAAAACTGAAAGAGGAGCAGAATCGTGCCGAGACTCTGCGCAACAAGGTTAATGACATTAAAAGCATGGAGAAAAACCTTATCCTCAGGCGCAAGAACTGAGCATGACGCAAAAGCATGATTGAATCCAATCCGACCATACTCATCGTTGACGATGATGCAGATCTGCTGGAACTGCTCTCCATCCGTTTAATGGCCGCCGGCTACAAAACGGAAACTGCGCAGAGTGCTGAAATAGCGCTCAATCATCTCGACGTGTCGCGCCCGCAACTGGTCATCAGCGACATGCGAATGAGCGGCATGGATGGAATGTCCCTGTTCGAACGCATCCATCGCATAATGCCCACTCTGCCAGTCATCATCCTGACTGCGCACGGAACCATCCCGGATGCGGTTGCCGCTGTGCAGCGAGGGGTATTCGGCTATCTGACCAAGCCTTTCGACAGCAAGACTCTGTTGCTGCAGATCGCCCAGGCCCTCAGGCTCGTGCCGGGCGCAGCGCCTCAGGCTGCAACGTCACAAGCACCCTGGCGAAAAAGCATCATTACGCGCAGCGCTGCGATGGAAGATCTTCTCACCAAAACTGAGCTCGTTGCGGAAGGTGATGCCAGCGTGTTGATTTATGGCGAAAGCGGTGTGGGCAAGGAATTATTCGCCCACGCCATTCACGATGCATCCAAACGCCGTCAGCGGCCTTTCGTGGCCGTTAATTGTGCGGCCATTCCGGAGCAATTGCTTGAATCGGAACTATTTGGACACATCAGGGGAGCGTTTACCGGCGCTGTCCGCGACCACAAGGGCTTGTTCCACCTGGCCGAGAGTGGCACGCTGTTTCTCGATGAAATTGGCGATATGCCGTTGCTGCTCCAATCCAAGTTATTGCGCGTCCTCCAGGAAAGACAAATACGTCCCGTGGGATCCGCACAGACAGTTGCGGTGGATGTGCGGATCATTTCCGCGACTCACCGTGATCTCAGAGCTGATATTGCCACGGGGCGCTTTCGCGAGGATCTCTATTACCGACTGGACGTAGTGGCGCTGACCATCCCGGCATTGTCGCAGCGGCGCGAGGACATTTCCTTGCTGACGAACCATTTTCTCAATCTGTTTTCCACAAAATATAGCAAAAACATCAACGGCTTTTCCCCTGAGGCGATGGAAATTCTGGTGGGCGCTTCCTGGCCTGGCAATGTGCGGCAGCTCATGAATATCGTTGAGCAATGTGTCGCCTTGAGTACGCTTCCGCTCATTTCACTGGTGCTGGTACGCGAAGCCATGCACAAGGAAGAGGAACGACTGATTTCGTTTGAAGATGCATGCAGACATTTCGAAAGAGACTATCTGGTGCGAGTATTGAAAATTGCAACTGGCAACGTGACACAGGCTGCGCGCCTGGCCAAGCGTAACCGCACCGAGTTCTACAAACTGCTCAAGAAATATCAGCTTGACCCCTCTGTTTTCAAACAGCCGTGAAGCCGATTCCTGAAGCAATAGCATGTATCTTGTTTGCATATTCCGGACCTTCTGCGTACTGACATGAGCAATAAAAACTTATTGGAACGCAGCCTGCAAGCGGTCTGGCACCCCTGCACCCAGATGAAGCAGCACGAGATGCTGCCGCTCGTTCCGATTGCCCGGGGCGAAGGGGTATGGCTGCATGATTTCGATGGCGGGCGCTACCTCGATGCCATCAGTTCCTGGTGGGTCAATTTGTTCGGCCACGCCAATCCGCGCATCAATGCTGCCATCCGCGATCAACTGGATCGGCTGGAGCATGTCATGCTCGCAGGCTTCACGCACGAGCCGGTGGTGCAATTGTCGGAGCGCCTGAGCAAACTCGCGCCGGGCAAACTCGGCCACTGCTTCTACGGCAGCGATGGCGCATCGGCCACCGAAATCGCACTGAAAATGAGTTTTCATTACTGGCACAACGTGGGCCATCCTGGGAAAACCGGTTTTGTTAGTTTGCAGAACGGCTATCACGGCGAAACTCTGGGTGCGCTGGCAGTCACCGATGTGGCGCTGTTCAGGGAAACCTATGCACCGCTGCTGCGTCACAGCGCCCATGTCCTCACACCCGACTGGCGCTATGCGGCAAAGGGAGAATCTCCCAGAGACTACGCGCTGCGTGCTGCAGCCCAACTGGAAAATCACCTGGCGCAACACCATGCCGGAATTGCAGCATTGATCGTCGAACCCCTGGTACAGGGTGCAGCCGGCATGGGCATGTACCATCCCGACTACCTCAAGCTTGCGCGTGCGCTCTGCGACAAATACCAGGTGCATCTGATCGCTGATGAAATCGCGGTCGGCTTCGGCAGAACCGGAACCCTGTTTGCCTGCGAACAGGCCGCTATCTCACCGGATTTTTTGTGCCTGGCAAAAGGTCTGAGCGGCGGCTATCTGCCGCTGTCCGTGGTGATGACCACCGATGAGGTTTACCAGGCGTTCTATCACGACGAAACCGCGCGCGGCTTTCTGCATTCGCATACCCACTCCGGCAATGCGCTCGCCTGCCGTGCCGCGCTTGCCACGCTGGATATTTTCGAACAGGACGAAGTCATTGCCGCCAATCGCGTCAAGGCGCATTATCTCAACCGGGCAGCGCAGCCGCTCACATCCCATCCCAAGGTAAAGAACTTCCGCAACTGCGGCATGATCTGGGCATTCGAAGTAGAAACCAGCGACCCCGCATTTGCCGGAAAATTCTTCCAGGCAGCACTCAAACAGGAACTGCTGCTGCGGCCATTGGGCGATACTGTCTATTTCATGCCACCGTATGTGATCAACGAACAGGAGATGGACATGCTGGTGGCGGGAACTTTGCGGGCATTGGACTCATGCGACTCACTTTTCTAGGCGCGGCCGGTGAAGTCACCGGCTCCAGCTATCTGGTCGAAACCGGCGAGGTGCGCTTTCTGGTGGATTGCGGCATGTTTCAGGGTGGGCGCGAAGCGGAACACAAAAACCGCGCAGCTTTTGGCTTCAACCCCGAGACGCTCGATTTCGTTCTGCTCACCCATGCGCATATCGACCATTCCGGACTGCTGCCGCGGCTTGCAGCGTTGGGTTTCAGAGGCCCGGTCTACACCACTGCCGCAACCAATGACCTGCTCAAGGTGATGCTCAAGGATAGCGCGCATATCCAGGAAAAAGAAGCCGAGTGGAAAAACAAGATGGACTACCGCGATCAGCGCAAGTCGCACCACGAAATCGCGCCGCTTTATACCGTAGCCCAAGCTGAATCCTTTCTTCGGCAAGTGAAAGGCACGGATTACGATACTGAAATCACACCCCATCCGTCAGTGCGTTGCATGTTCCGTGATGCCGGCCATATTCTGGGCTCGGCCATCATCGAAGTATGGATAAAATCCGCCAACGATCACAAGAAACTGGTGTTCTCCGGCGACCTGGGGCAACCGGGCCATCCCATCGTGCGCGACCCCGCCCCGATCCAGCAGGCCGATGTGCTGCTGGTGGAATCGACCTACGGCAATCGTCTGCACCGCAGCATGCCGGACACGCTGGTGGAACTGGTGCACGCCATCAACGATACATTGCAGCGCAAAGGCGGCAATGTGATCGTGCCCGCTTTCACCGTAGGCCGTACCCAGGACCTGCTGTTTCTGCTGATTGATCTCTATCGTCAGGGCAAGCTCGCGGAGATGGACATTTATGTGGATTCGCCCATGGCACTGGCCGCAACCGACATCACCCTGAAGCACATGAAACTGCTCGACCAGGAAGCCGTCAACACGATGCAGTGGTTAACCCAGAACGGTGGAAAGCCCCGCATCCATTTTGTGCAGGATGTCGAGGAATCAATGCGGCTCAATGACGTGCGGCATGGCGCGGTCATCATTTCCGCCAGCGGCATGTGCGATGCCGGACGCATCAAGCATCATCTCAAATACAATCTGGGCAGAGCGGAGTGCAGCATACTCATCACCGGTTTCCAGGCCGCAGGGACATTGGGGCGGCGACTGGTGGACAAAGCCAAATTCGTGAAAATTTTTGGGCAGGACATGCCGGTGCGGGCGGATATTTACACCATCGGCGGTCTCTCCGCCCATGCCGACCAGGCAGGCTTGATGAGCTGGCTGCGGCATTTTCACACTGCCCCCGGTCAAACCTTCGTGGTGCATGGCGAGCCGCTCAATGCCGCCACCCTGGCTGACGTGATCCGACAGCAATTGCAGTGGAACGTGAGCATTCCGGCACAACTGACATCGGTTACATTCTGAGCATGATCAGGCTAGTCAATGCCCTGTGTGTTTTTGTGCTGGCTGCCGCACCGCTGCCTGCAGCCACACAAAACCTGCCTGGCCCCGTCGGCCAGATGCTCAAGCAGGCAGGAATTCCCGAATCTGCTGTCGCCATTTATGTGCACGAGATCGGCGCAGCACAACCGCTTATTACCGTCAACGCCAATGCGGCGATGAATCCGGCATCGGCCATGAAACTTGTCACCACTTTCGCCGGACTGGAACTGCTGGGACCGGCATATGTCTGGAAGACCGAGTTATACGCCAATGGCATCATGGAAGGCGGCACATTGCGCGGCGATCTGGTGATCAAAGGCTACGGCGATCCCAGACTCAATCTGGAAAACTTCTGGTTGCTGACCCGGCGTCTGCGCCAGACCGGGCTGCGGGAGATTACCGGTGATCTGATCCTGGACAGCAGCTACTTTGACGCGCCCGGCGGCGACCCTGGAGCTTTCGACGGCAAACCCCACCGCGCTTATAACGTGCCGCCCGAAGCACTGCTGGTGAACCAGCGCATACTGGCGTTGCGCCTGATTCCACAACCCGGCAGCAAGACCGTGCGGATAGTGGTTGACCCGCTGCCGGAATCGATTGATCTCAGCAATACCCTGAAACTCAGCGATGGCAAATGCAACGAATGGCGTGATCTGCTCAATGCCGACATCAAAGGCAATGGTCGCATCGCGCTCGCACTCAGTGGCAACTACCCGGCTGATTGTGGTGAGAAGACCCTGTTTCTCAGCCTGCACGATAGTCCCGTCTACACTTTCAGTCTGTTCCAGCAGCTATGGACGCAACAGGGTGGGATATTGCGCGGCAAGGTGCGCAATGGCATCGCACCGGAAGAAGTGGCACCACTGGAAATTCATCAGTCTCCCCCGCTTGCCGAAATCGTGCGTGACATCAACAAATTCAGCAACAATGTCACAGCACGGCAACTTTATCTCGCCCTGGGGGTAGCTGGTGGCGAGGCGCCTGCCACGCTCACCAAATCGCAGGCAGCCATCAGACAGTGGCTCGCTTCCAGGCGTATGGATTTTCCCGAACTAGTCATTGAAAACGGCTCGGGGCTGTCACGCAATGAGCGCATCAGCGCCGGCCATCTGGGAGAACTTCTGCTCACCGCTTTCCAGAGCCCGGTCATGCCGGAATTCATTTCGTCACTGCCGATTTCGGCAGTGGACGGCACCATGAAGAAACGTTCCAACGGCACCGCTATTGCCGGTCAGGCGCATATTAAAACCGGTTTATTGGATAATGTGAGGTCAATGGCGGGTTACGTGCTCGACAAACCAGGCAGGCGCGTGGTTGTGGTTTTCTTCGTCAATCATTCCCGCGCTGCCAGCGCACAACCCGCGATGGACGCGCTGCTGCACTGGATTCATGCGCGGCCGTGACGAATAGAGAATTTCTGTAGAACTACCTGTTATTCGATTTTGCTGTCCAGTCCGCTCTCGGCGATTTCCGCCGCGCGCAGCAGCGCTTTGGCTTTGTTCTGGGTCTCGATCCACTCGCTTTGCGGCACCGAATCGGCAACGATGCCGGCGCCCGCCTGCACATGCAGCATGCCGTCCTTGATCACGCCGGTGCGGATGGCGATGGCCAGATCCATATCGCCGTTGAATCCCAGATAACCCACCGCACCGGCATAGATGCCGCGCCTGGAAACTTCCAGTTCGTCGATGATCTGCATCGCCCGCACCTTGGGTGCGCCGCTCACGGTGCCCGCCGGAAAAGTGGCGCGCAGCACGTCCATCGCCTTCAGACCGGGTTTGAGCTTGGCGTCCACGTTGGAAACAATGTGCATGACGTGCGAATAATTCTCGATCTGCATGTGCTCGGTAACCTTTACCGTACCGGTCTGGGCAACACGTCCGACATCGTTGCGCCCCAGATCCATCAGCATTACGTGCTCCGCGCGCTCCTTCGGATCAGCCAGCAGCTCGGCAGCCAGCACCGCGTCTTCCTGTGCGGTTTTGCCGCGCGGACGCGTACCCGCGATGGGGCGTACCGTGACGGTGTCGCCTTCCAGCCGCACCAGAATCTCCGGCGAAGCGCCGACCACATGAAACTCGCCGAAGTGGTAATAGAACATGTAAGGCGACGGGTTGAGGCTGCGCAGCGCACGATACAGCGCCAGCGGCGATGCGGCATAAGGTTTGCTGGTGCGCTGCGACAGCACCACCTGCATGATGTCGCCGTCAAAAATGTAGCGCTTGGCACGTCCCACCGCTGCGATGAAATCTGCCTCGCTGAATTCGGATACCGCTTTGCCCGCTTTGCTCGGCGCTGCCAGTGGAATCTCCAATGGCCGACGCAGCAGCGCCAGCAATTCCTTCAGACGTGTCTGCACCGCCTGGTAAGCGCCGGCTTCAGCCGGATCGGCATAAACAATGAGGTAAAGTTTGCCGGAAAGATTGTCCACCACTGCCAGTTCTTCAGACAGCAGCAACAATATATCGGGAGTATTGAGCGTATCCGGCCGGGCGTGGCCGACAAGCTTGCGTTCGATGTAACGCACTACGTCATAAGCGAAATAACCCGCCAGACCGCCGCAGAAACGCGGCAACCCGGGATAGAGCGCCGCCTTGAAATGCGCCAGGTAGGATTCGACGAAAGCCAGCGGGTCATCCACTTCGCTTTCCTGCGACCCGGCGGCGTTGATGACGCTGAGATGGTTTCCGCGCGCTTCAATGCGGGTGGCGGCGGGCAGACCGATGAAAGAATAACGCCCGAAACGCTCGCCGCCCTGCACCGACTCCAGCAGATACGAATAAGGCCGGTTGGCAAGCTTGAGATAAACCGACAGCGGCGTGTCGAGATCGGCGAAGGTTTCCAGTACCACCGGAATACGGTTGTAGCCTTGCGCCGCCAGCCGGTTGAATTCGGTTTCGGTCATGACGGCTTGCAGATCAATCTGCTGGCTGCATCAATGGACGTGACGACAGCATCGCACTTGAGCTCGTGCACATCCCGCCCTTCGTTGTAGCCATAGGGTACGCAGAACACATGACAGCCGGCTGCGCGCGCCGCTTCCGCGTCGTTGAGCGAGTCGCCGATCAGCAGCATCTCATGCGGCAGGATGCCGAAATGCTTGCAGGCATGCAACAGGGGCAGCGGATCGGGTTTCTTTTTCGGCAGACTATCGCCGGACAGGACCATCTCGAAGTAATCCCGCAGGCCGGTGGCACGCAGCAGCGGCAGGGTGAAAGCCTCGGCCTTGTTGGTGATGCATGCCAGCCGAAAACCTGTTTCCCGCAAAGCGTTCAACCCCTCCACCACGCCCGGATAGGGATGCGTGCTGATGCACAGGGTATGCGCATATTCGCGTTCGTAAATCGGCATCGCCCTGGCGAACAGGGCTGCATCCGGCTCACCGTCAAGGCTGCCGGTGAGCGAACGCTTCACCAGTTTCTGGATGCCCTTGCCGATGTAGGACTGAATGGTCGCAAGCGGCAGCTCTGCTCTACCCAATTCCCGCAGCATCGCATTGGCGGCGGCAGCAAGATCAGCCGCCGTATCGAGCAAAGTGCCGTCCAGATCGATCATCACAGCCTTGACCGGCAGGAGTGCTCCCGTTTGCGCTGCCGAAGCAGCAGCATGCGGGAAAACTTTACTCATTGTTGCGGCTAAACCTTTGCCAGTTCGGCGCGCAATGCGCCCACGACCGTGTCGTAACGGTGCGGATCGCTATCCTTGGCCGCGCTGAAAATGGCGGAACCGGCAACAAAGGCATCGGCGCCAGCGCGGGCGATTTCGGCGATGTTGTCCACTTTCACGCCACCGTCGACTTCCAGTATGATGTCCCTGCCGCAAGCATCAATCCGCGCGCGTACTGCACGCAGCTTGTTCAATGCTTCAGGGATGAATTTCTGTCCGCCAAACCCGGGATTGACCGACATGATCAGCACCAGATCGATCTTGTCCAGCACGTGATCGAGATAATGCAAAGGGGTTGCGGGATTGAACACCAGTCCGGCCTTGCAGCCCTGCTCCTTGATCAGTCCGATGGTGCGGTCGATATGCCTGGATGCTTCCGGGTGAAAAGAAATGATATTGGCTCCAGCCTTGGCAAAGTCTGGAACAATCCGATCCACCGGCTCCACCATCAGATGCACGTCAATGATCGCCTTGGTCAGGGGACGAATCGCTTCACATACCAGCGGACCAATGGTGAGATTGGGGACGTAGTGATTGTCCATCACGTCGAAATGTATGATATCCGCGCCGGAAGCGATAACAGCGGTGATTTCCTCGCCCAGCTTGGCGAAGTTTGCGGAAAGAATGCTCGGAGCGATGCGATAGTTGGCCATGAACCACTTCCTTATATTAAAAGCGCCATTTTAACCGTAAATGCTGGTCACGCGCCAATGGCTTCACCGCCGCAGAATATTTTTCAAGCACTCCTTGCCCTGATGCGAAAAATAGTGTGCAATGCCGACATGGCTGACAGTAAAAAATATGAACTCAATGTGACGGTACGCACCGCCTATCTTCCGGAACAATCAGATGAAATCATCGACCGTTACGTATTCGCCTATACCGTCACCATCGCCAACACCGGCTCGGTTGCGGCGCAGCTTATCAGCCGCCACTGGATCATTGCGGATGGCGGCGACAGCGTGCAGGAAGTGCGGGGGTTGGGCGTAGTGGGGGAACAGCCGCTACTGAAGCCCGGTGACAGTTTTGAGTACACCAGCGGCACTGCCCTCTCCACGCCGGTGGGATCAATGAAAGGCAGTTACCAGATGGTGGCTGAAGACGGCCTCTACTTCGACGCAACCATTCCGGAATTCATTTTAAGCGTGCCGCGGATATTGCATTAGCTGGCACAAGCACGTCCCGGGTTTTACTTTCCAAACTTCCCTGATCAACCGTATTTCTTCCTGCCATAGCGCCGCCGCCGATGGGCCTGTTTTGCTTCGGCTTCGCTTAATGGCGCGGGTTTCTTGCCGGCATAGGGATTACTGCTCGACCTGAACTCAACCCGCAATGGCGTGCCTTCGAGCCGGTAGACCGCACGGAAAGTGTTTTCAAGGTAGCGCCGATAGGTTTCCGCCACGTGGTCAAGACCACTGCCGTGGACTATGATCAACGGCGGATTAGAGCCGCCCTGATGCGCGTAGCGTAACTTGGGACGTGACACACCGCTGTGTGGTGGCGCCTGTTTTTCTACTGCCGCCAGCAGGGTACGGGTGAGTTTGGGGGTGGGCAGTTTCGCCATCGCAGCTGCATAAGCAGTGTCGATTGACGGCAGTAGTCCCTTCATGCCGCTGCCATGTAGTGCTGAAATGTAGTGGGGTTTGGAAAAACTCAGGAGAAAGGCAAGTTTCCGAGCAATCTCGCGCTTGATATTGTCACGCTGATATTCGTCCAGACCGTCCCACTTGTTCACCACCAGCACCAGCGCACGTCCCGCCTCCAGAATGAATCCGGCAATATGCGCATCCTGGTCGGAAATTTCGTTGCTCGCATCCAGTACCAGCACAACCACATTGGCATCTTCCACTGCCTGCAGGGTTTTTACCACCGAGAATTTCTCGACAACCTCCTGCACCTTGCCACGCCGGCGCAAACCGGCAGTATCAATCAAGGTATAACGCCGTCCGTCGCTCTCAAAATCAATATAGATGCTATCGCGGGTGGTGCCGGGCTGATCAAAGGCTATCACGCGCTCCTCTCCGAGCAGCGTATTCACCAGCGTGGATTTGCCGACGTTGGGGCGTCCCACGATGGCAATCTTGGGGTGCTTGTCTTTTTCTTCTTCCTCTTGCTGTTCCGGGAAATCCGCCAGTGCCAGCTCTACCAGTTCATTCACATTGTCGCCGTGAACAGCGGAAACAGCACAGGGTTCACCCAGACCCAGTTCGTGAAATTCGGCAGTAACAACAGAAGTCGTCATGCCCTCGGTCTTGTTCACCACCAGCAGAATTTTGTGGCCGGTTTTGCGCAATTGCTCGGCGATTATTCTGTCGTGCGCTGCCAAACCCTGTCTGCCATCAACAATGAACAGCACCATGTCGGCTTCATCCACCGCCTGCAGAGTCTGCCGGGCCATTTCGTGCAGAATGCCATCCTTCGCCACTGGCTCGAAACCGCCGGTATCCACTACCAGATGTGGTTTATCGCCCAGCCTGCCATGACCATAATGCCGGTCGCGCGTCAGTCCCGGAATATCCGCAACGATCGCATCGCGACTGCGGGTCAGGCGATTGAAAAGTGTTGATTTGCCGACGTTTGGCCGTCCGACCAGGACGAGAGTGGGTTTCATGATTGCATTTTTCTATTGTATGCCGAACGCGTAAAGCCCACCCTTTCGGGTCTGCACCACGATCCCATTGGACAGGTGCTCGGGATGGGCGAGGATGGAACTTTCGTCAGTGGCAGCACGGAGCACGATCGCGCCGTCGTCATGCCTGAAAAAATTTACATAACCCTGCGAATCAGCTACCACCACCCGGCTACCGCGCACGATGGGCGTAGTCAATCTGAGACCGCTGAGTATGTCTTGTCGCCACACAGTGGTACCGTTAGTTTTAGTGTAGGCGATTACCGCACCGCGATCTTCACTCAGGTAAATATAAGTATCGTCCATCGCCAGACCGGCGCTGCTGGATGCATCCCGCGCCCAAATCTGGTTACCATTGCTGATTTCAAAGCAGGCGATACGCCCTTGATAGGCTACGGCACATATCTGCCATTCATCCGCCACCGGCAGACTGGTGATATCCGTGATGCGCTCCAGCTCCGTGGCGCCACGCGGGCGTGATACGGTTGCTTCCCACTTCACATTGCCACCGGATAAACTCAGTGCTACCAATTTGCCGCCGGCAAATCCGGCGAATACCGTGCCGTGTTTGATCAGTACACGACTTGGGTTGCGTACCGTCAGTGCCGGGGTAGCGCCCTGGTATACCCATTTACGTTTGCCATTGGCTGCATCCAGGCCAAAAATCCTGCCGTCGCCAGTGCGCACCACTATTACTTCGCTGTCCACCTGCGGCGGACCCAGCACCTCGCTGGAAACCTGTGCTTTCCAGCGGAACTTGCCAGTGTCATCAAATGCCAGCACTTCGCCTTTGAAGGTTCCAACCAGCGTCATCCCTTCACCCACACCCACGCCACCCGACAACTGATGCTGTGTGTCTATGCTCCCCGCTAGTTTGCCGGTGGCGGCGTCAAGGCGCACAATCCGCCCCGCGGGATTGGCAGCATAAACCCAACCATTTTCAAATGCCGGCGATAATACTGCCACGTTACTCTCGTTCTCGCCAACGCTGCTCTGCCACAGCGGGCGCGCAGCGGCAACCAGCTTCAAGCGGGCAGTCTGTTCAGCGCTGATCTCGGGTTCCTTGGTTTTGAACAGATCAATGACGGGCGACACATCAAGGTCGGCGACACTCGCGATCCGTTCAACGAAACTGGCACAGCCGGCCAGTGCCAGGTGTAACAGCAGCAGCAAGAGATGCCGTGGAATGGTGCCGATGGTCTTCGTTGCGGGTCTGCTCACGGACGCTACTTGGTCTCTGCCAAAGCATCCAGCTTCATTTGGATGATATTGTGATAAGCACTACTGGCACTGATTCTGTCCAGCGCCATTTGATAAGCGGCGCGCGCTTCGGCAACCTTACCCGCAGCTTCAGCGCTTCGTCATATTTCTTCTCGTCCAGCAACAGTCCCGCCAGTCGCAGCCGTACGAGATCTTTCAATTCCTCCTCCTTGGCATGGTCCAGCGTCCATTGCAGTCGGCCTCTGGCATTCTGCCTGTCCCCCGCCTCAAGGCTCGCCAACGCCGAAGCCAATGCCGCACGCGGAGCATAGCCGCTGTTGGGAAAGCCTTCCAGCAGCAAGTGGGCAGCATCGCCAATCTTCTTCGGATCGCCACTTTCTTCGATCTGTTGCAGCGAAGCGTACAATTCCGCTGCCTGTTCAATCTGCTGCTTCTGGTAGTATTTCCACACTTGCGTGCCGACGATGCCGGCGATGAAAGTCGCTACCACCACGATCGCCACTGTGCCGTACGATTCCCACCAGGATTTCAGCCCGTCTATCTTTTCCTGTTCTTCCAGATCATATGTTGCCATTTAGTTTCCTGAATAAATTGAAGAATTTCTTCGGCTCAAATCCGTTTAAGCAGATCTGCCGCTGCTGCCAGTCCCACTCGCACCTGTTCTGCCGCCTCACGCAATGGCTTGATGCTTATCTCCGCAGCATGCGCTTCGTCATCACCAATAATAACTGCAAAACGTGCGCCGCTGGCGTCGGCTTTTTTCATCTGCGCCTTGAAACTGCCGCCACCGCAATGCAGGATGGCTTTAAGGCCGGCGGCACGCAAGTACCTTACGGCTTCCCAGGCAAACCCGGTCGCAGCTTCACCCTGGTGTACCACGTATACATCCGCTGCGGCATGCGGTATGTCCTTGCCGCATTCCAGCATCAGCGCCAGCAAGCGCTCCACACCCATGGCAAAACCGCAGGCGGGTGCCGGTTTGCCGCCAATCTGTTCCACCAGTCCGTCATACCGCCCGCCAGCGCACACCGTGCCTTGCGCACCAAGTCTGTCGGTGACCCACTCGAACACGGTGCGATTGTAGTAATCCAATCCTCTCACCAGCCGCGGGTTGATCTCGAAATCAACCCCCTGGCTGCGCAGGGCGCGCTGCAATTCCTCGAAATGCTTGAGCGAATCCTCATCCAGGTCATCCAGCAAGCGCGGTGCACCGTCTATGATCTGCTGCATTTCCGGATTCTTGCTGTCGAGTATCCGCAGCGGGTTGCTGTGCAGGCGCCTGTGAGCATCGTCGTCGAGCTTGCCCAGATGCTGCTGCAGATAGCTGATCAGTCGCGCCCGATGCAGGGTGCGCGATTCGACGCTACCCAGTGTGCCGATTTCGAGACGTACATCATCAGCTATCCCCAGTTTCTCCCATAACCCCGCACACATGACGATGTGCTCGGTATCGATATCCGGGCCGGCGTATCCCAGCGCTTCCACGCCCACCTGATGAAACTGGCGGTAACGTCCTTTCTGCGGACGTTCATGGCGGAACATCGGACCCGAGTAGTACAGTCTCTGCGGTCCCGCATACAGCAGATTATGCTCCAGTACTGCACGCACACAGGAAGCAGTGCCTTCCGGACGCAGTGTCAGGCTGTCGCCGTTGAGATGATCCTGAAAGGTATACATCTCCTTCTCGACTATGTCGGTCACTGCACCGATGGAGCGCACGAACAGGTCGGTCTGCTCGACAATCGGCAAACGGATGTTGCGGTAACCACAAGCCGCCATCCACTCATGCACGGTCTGCTCAAAGAATTCCCAATGATGCGCCTGGTCAGGCAGGATGTCGTTCATCCCGCGAATGGCCTGGATAATTCTAGTCATTACCTGATTTCTTCGGGTATTTTGCCTGCACGTACTCGTCAACGATCTGACGGAACTCTCCGGCAATATTGTCGCCTTTGAGGGTCACGGTTTTCTGCCCATCGACAAAAACCGGCGCTACCGGCTTCTCTCCCGAACCCGGCAGACTGATGCCGATATTGGCATGCTTGCTTTCGCCGGGACCATTGACTACGCAGCCCATCACCGCCAGCGTCATATTTTCCACACCCTCGTATTGCTCGCGCCACACCAGCATCTGGCTACGCACATAGCTCTGGATGTTTTCCGCCAGTTCCTGAAAATAGGTGCTGGTGGTGCGCCCGCAACCGGGACACGCCGCCACCATCGGAACAAATGCGCGCAAACCCATGGTCTGCAGAATTTCCTGCGCCACGATTACTTCGCGGGTGCGGTCGCCACCCGGCTCTGGCGTCAATGATATGCGGATGGTATCGCCGATACCTTCCTGCAACAGCACTGCCAGTGCAGCAGTAGAAGCAACAATTCCCTTCGAGCCCATGCCCGCTTCGGTCAATCCCAGGTGCAATGCGTAATCGCAACGTGTCGCCAGATCGCGGTAGACCGCAATCAGATCCTGCACCCCGCTTACCTTGCACGACAGGACAATGTGGTCGCGGCCCAGACCGATTTCTTCAGCCCTGGCAGCACTTTCCAGTGCGGAGGTGATCAAGGCCTCACGCATGACATAACCCGCATCTTGCGGGTCCTGGGAGCGCGCGTTCTCGTCCATGATGCGCGCCAGCAATTCGGGGTCCAGGCTGCCCCAGTTGACCCCGATGCGTACCGGCTTGTCATACTTGCAGGCAGTTTCGATCATGGCGGAAAACTGTTCATCGCGTTTCCTGCCATGCCCTACATTGCCCGGATTGATGCGGTATTTGGCCAGCGCCCTGGCGCAGTCCGGATATTCCGTCAGCAGTTTATGTCCGTTGAAATGAAAGTCACCCACCAGTGGCACATGACAACCCATGTCATCAAGGCGTGAGCGGACGGCTGACACCGCTTGCGCCGCGATGGCGGTATTGACCGTAATGCGCACCAGTTCCGAGCCGGCGCGTGCGAGCTGCGCCACCTGTACCGCAGTGGCGACTTCATTTTCGGTATCGGTATTGGTCATGGACTGCACTACTACCGGAGCCCCACCGCCAATGGTGACCGAACCAACCCGGACGCCGACACTCGGACGGCGGTGTGTGGAACAAATATTCTGAGACATGATATGGTAGGTAAGTAAGTTTTATAAAGACGGAAACACTATTCGAGCGACAGACGCGCCACTCCCCCATTGGTATTGGTATGCGGTGCCAAATTCACCGGTTTGTTGTTGTACACCAGCTTGACGTTGGCAGCATTCCCGATTACCACGGAAAGCGGCATCTTGCCACGGATTACCTGCTCGCTGCCGGCGGGATTAAGCTGTGAAAAAATCATCCTGCCTGTACCATCGTTGACTTCAACCCATGATTCTTGCGCAAACCCGAAGCGGAGAACGCCTTCTCCTTTATTCACCAGATCGGGAGCAGCAACTACCGCTGCAACTTGCTGCCGCTGCGGCGTGGACAGATTACTGTTTCCCTGCTGGGCCACAGCAACTTCCTGCACTGCTTGCACCGGATCAGCATCACTAGCTGGAGTCGCAGGCATTAATTCAGATCCGGATTCTGCTTGTTCCGCTGTTTGCCCTGTCTCGGCTTCAGCCTCGGTTGCAACCTGCGCTGCCGGTTGCGGCACCGTTTCATTCCCCTGATAAATTTCATAAATCAGGAACAGCAACGCCATAACCACCACGCCGGCAATAATCAGGCTACGACCCACTGATCTCTGATCTGACGGAAAAGGAATACCTTCTGTCCGGGGGGCGATAACCTGATGAGCAGGCGGTAGCACTTGCTGTAACAATAGCAGCAATGGCGCCGCATCCAGCTGCGCCAGCTTGGCGTAATTGCGCACAAAACCGCGTAGAAACGTGCCGCCTGAAAGCTTGGCGTAATCATCCTCTTCCAGCGCAGTGACCTGCCGTACCGACAGCCGCAGATGCCGCGCCACATCCTCGATGCTCAAGCCGCGCACCAGCCGCGCTGCCTGCAGCAGTTGCCCGACGCTCTGTTGCGTTTCGGCCGCCGCTGTTTCGGCTACACCGTTATCGTTATTGTCAGTAGCATCCATCACTCGAATCTGCCATCACGTAGTGCTGCTGCTTCCTTGGAATCCGGAAATCGTTTCTGTAACTGCATGGTATAACTGGCCTCAGCATGACGATCTCCGGTCTTGCGTTCAATCTGAATTCCCAGCCACAAACTTTCTGCTGTCGGCACTGAAACCTGCATGTGGCGTGAAAGATTCGCTTTGGCTGCCGCCAGATTGCCGCTTCTGAAATTAACTTCAGCCATCCCGATCAGCGCCTGCGAATCCGCTGGTCTGAGCGCCAGCGCTTTCTGGAAGAATTCCTCTGCGCTCTTGTAATCGCCACGGCTCAACACACAGATTCCGGCGTTGTTATACGGTTTCTCCGGCGTGGAATAAAGAGGATTCTTCAATGCCTCCATGAAATGCTTCACTGCCTGCTCCATTCGCTCCGGCCTGCGCTGGCATAAAAACCAGCCATAATTGTTATGCGCTTCGGGATCGTTGGGCGCAATTTTCAATGCCTGCTCGAAATTCTTCTGCGCCAGCCTGTCTTCACGCAAATCCATGTAAATCAACCCGAGTACATTATACGCAGGTGCGTATTTGGAATCAGAACGTAATGCTTCGGTCACTTCTTCCAGCGCCACCACAAATTGACCGCGGCTGTAGTATTCCGCAGCCAGTTCAGTATGTATTTTTGCGCTTTGCTGCGCAATGCTCAGGAACTGCTCCGACACCAACCCTTCCTGAACCGGCTGTTGGGCACAGCCCCCCATCAGCGTCAACAGGACAACGAACAAACCTGCCGGAACTCGTCTCATCCTGCCACCTGCAGGGTTTCGTAACCGCTGCGCTGCGCGCGCCGGGTCTTGTCCAGTACCTGGCCCGCAAGCTGACCGCAGGCAGCGGCAATGTCATCGCCGCGGGTCTTGCGCACCGTCGTCACCAATCCAGCCTGCATCAGCACATCACGAAACAGCTGTACTGCTTCCGGCGATGAACGCTGATAGCCGGAATGGGGAAACGGATTGAACGGGATCAGGTTGAATTTACAGGGCGTGTCCCGCACCAGTTGCACCAGTTCGCGCGCATGGCTGATGCTGTCGTTGACTCCAGCCAGCATGACGTATTCAAAAGTAATGAAATCCCTGGGCGCAGATTGCAGATAGCGCTGACACGCTGCCAATAGCTCCTTGAGCGGATATTTCCGGTTGATCGGCACCAACTGATCACGCAACGCATCATTGGGAGCATGCAGCGATACCGCCAATGCCACCGGACAGCGTTCGCGCAGCCGATCCATCGCCGGAACCAGACCGGAAGTGCTCACTGTCACACGCCGCCGCGACAGTCCATAGGCATTGTCGTCCAGCATCAGGTCGAGCGCCGTTACCACATTTTCAAAATTGGCCAGCGGTTCACCCATGCCCATGAATACCACATTGCTGATGGCACGGCGGCGGACTGCCGATTGAATCGCTTCCTGCTTGTTTACAGCGCCTTCCGTTTCCTCACTGCCGGATCGCTCTCCCACTGCTTTATTTGCCCACCATAGCTGACCGACAATTTCCGCCACTGTCAGATTGCGATTGAAACCCTGCCTGCCGGTGGAGCAGAAAGTACATGCCAGCGCACAGCCCACCTGACTGGAAATGCATAGCGTGCCGCGGTTGGCTTCAGGGATGAAAACCATCTCGATGCCATTGCCCGTATCCACCGACAGCAGCCACTTGCGGGTGCCGTCGCTGGCAATATGGTCACTGATAACCCGAGGCGGCTCGACTACTGCGGTTGCGGCAAGCTTTTCCCGCAACACTTTCGCCAAGTCGCTCATGCCGGCAAAATCCGCTACCCCGGACTGGTGAATCCAGCGCAGCAACTGCCTGGCGCGAAATGGCTTTTCCCCGATTTCTGCACAGAAACCGGCAAGGCCTTCCGCACCAAAATCAAGCAGATTAACCGTCATGATGTCGAACCACGGCTCATTATCAGCGGGAATAAATGTTCAGTGCAGGGAAGAAATAGGCGATTTCAACTGCTGCAGCCTCCGGCGCATCAGAGCCATGCACGGCATTGGCATCTATGCTGTCGGCGAAATCTGCTCGAATAGTCCCTTTCTCCGCCTTTTTCGGGTCGGTTGCCCCCATCAGATCACGGTTCTTCTTGATCGCATCTTCACCTTCGAGCACCTGTATCATCACCGGCCCGGAAATCATGAACTGCACCAGATCGCCGAAGAACGGGCGACTGCGATGCACCGCGTAGAATCCCTCGGCCTCGGTCTGGGAGAGACGCAGCATGCGCGCAGCGATAATTCTCAAACCGTTACTTTCAAAACGGGAATAAATTTGTCCAACCACATTTTTTGCCACTGCATCCGGTTTGATAATGGATAAAGTCCTTTCAACAGCCATCGAAATACTCCACTAAATTAAGAAATTAAAAGCGTATTTTAACAAAAAACCCATGCCGGAAACGGGAAAAGAAAAACCCGGTATCAGGCTTTGACAGATGGCAAGCCGGATCATTCGAGTTTCCCGGCTTCTTTTATTCGAGTTTCATCACCTGCATACGCATCGGCCACGTGCCGCGCTCGATCATCTTGGCGCCGTCGAAGACAATATAACTCTGCCGGCCATAATGCGGCAGCGGCCGCGCCAGCGCCGCAAGCGCCCCGGCATCGCGCGCGGATACGAGCGTAAGCGTCACACCCTGCGGACGGCTTACTGTCCAGGCCTGCGCCGAACCCTTGCCCTGCACGATCTCCGGGCGCGCAGGCAACTGCCGGTATGCAAGCCATGCATCAACCTGCGCATGCAGGCCTATCACCAGTGTCGGCAGCGCGGGCAGGCCATTCGCCGCTGAAATTATTCTCGGGGCACGGTTCTGCAGTTTTGTCGCCAGCATCTCGGCGGCGGTATGCGCCTCGCCACTTTCCGGCAACAGAATGGTTGCCACCGTCCGATCCACCATGACCTGGCGCAGAATCGGCGGCGCTTCGTCCGGCAGCAGGCGTCGGAATAACCGCAGATCCGGGTCGAGTGCCACCGCCAGTGGCCGGGCACGCAGTTCCAGCGTAAACGTCTGACGTCCGCGCTCCAGATCAAGCACCCGGATTTCCTCACCCCCTTCGCTACGCAGCGCAACCGGCACGCGCAAACGGTATGCAGGTGCCGACTGCTCCAGCGTGACCGTCACGCGGTGACCCGCGTCTGAACGCGTACGAACCGCTTCTGCAATGCGTACTGTCGGCGCACCCGCACGCGTCAGCCACTGCTCAAAAAACACCCGCAGATCCTGGCCGGATGTGGTCTCAAATGCACGCCGCAAATCCACCCACGTGGCGACGCGGAAGCGCTGCTCGCGCCAGAACAACTGCAAGGCGCGGTCAAAAGTGTCGCGTCCAAGCTGGTCGCGCAACATCAGGAACATCATCGCTGCCTTGTTGTAACCGACGATCTGCGAGGCACCGTGCGTGCGCGAGGTGAATGCAGCCAGCGGCGCATCCTGCCCGGGCGCCAGTGCAGCAAAATCACGCAACCAGCCCAACCGCATCTCGTGCGCGGCTTCGGGTCCTTCGCGCTCCTTGTAGGCATAGTCCGCCATGAAGGTGGTCAGCCCTTCGGACCAGTTGCCATGCGCGTAATCGGGATAAACCCCGTTGCCCCACCAGTTGTGCAGCACCTCATGGCCGAGTGAGGTGGCGCGGATGAACGGCAGTCGCAGCACTTCGATGCCAAGATAAGTGAGTGTGGGCATGCCGAAGCCGGTCGGGGTCGGACTCGATACCACGCTGAATTCGGTAAATGGATACTCGCCTATCCAGGTCTCGTAGAATTCAACGTAACCCTTTACTTCGTCGAGATACTTGCGGGCAAGCTCCGCAATTTGCGGATGGAAATAGGTTCGCAGCTGGATCGGCTTGCCGCCCGCACCGCGCATGGTATCGGTCTCGACCGTGTAGGGGCCGGCCATGAGATCAATACCTTCAGCGGGAAAGGGAAATTCGAAGCGCGCGCGATAACCTTCGGCTGTGTCGGATTCCTCGAGCAAGCGGCCTGCCACCAGACCGCGCTGCCCTGGTGGCAGTTCCAGACTCACACGGTAACTCGCAAGCGTTCCGGCCAGGTGCGGATACCAGCCGCTGGAATCAGGCAGAAAAGTGCCGGCCGCGCTACTCGCCGCTTCGATCCTGCCGAGTGTTTGCCGATGATCGAGTGAGGTATCCAGCGGCGCAAGTTCACCGCGCCAATGGACTTCGATACGGCGCGGCCCACGCTGGCTGCGCGCAATTCGCCAGGCATGCATATTGACGGTGCCTGCAGTGGACGCCCCCAGCGGTGCCCCATCGATGAGCGCATGCGTCACTTCGAAACGGCGGCCCAACACCAGCATCAACTCGCCCGCCGCTGCCGCCGTGATGACGCTGCGCCCTTCAATGCGGCGCGCAACCGGATCTATGCGTACGGCAATGTCATATTCGATTGCAGTAGTGACACTTGCTGCTGCGGCTGCGCCAGTTGCCACAAGGGCTGCGAGCAGGATGCATGTAACACTCCTGACCCTCGATAGCGACAGACTCACCGTTCCGCTGCCGGAAATCTGGCGATGATTTCGATTATCTCGCTGCCGCGCTTCACCCTGAGCGGCAACCAGGTACCGGGCGCCTGGCGCTTGACTGCTGCGACCACATCGCCGGTCTGCTTGACCGCCACCCCCGCCACTTCCAGCAGCACATCGCTGTCACGCAGACCGGAGGTTTCGGCAATGCTGCCTTTTTCGATCTGCAACACCCGTGCCCCGCCTTCCGTTGCCATCTCAAAGCGGATGCCCAGCCGTTGATACTGCTGCACGTGCGCGACCAATGGCGCGACACCGAATACTGCATCGGCTGTGCCCGCAACCAGTTGTCCGCACGCTTTGCCGCTGTCCCATGGCAACAGCATGGCAACGTCTGCAACCTTGAGGTCTTTCAACTGATGCGGAACGCCGTAGCCATGCTTGATGTGTCCTGCACCCATGATCCCGACCACCAGCGGACGCCCCGGCCGCTCCAGTGCTCGCTGGATCGCTTGTGCCATCGCCCGGTCCCACAACTGCTGGCTCTCGACAAAGCGCCGGAAATCCGGGTCGTCGCGGCTGGTTTCGGATTTTTTCTTGCCCTCGCGTTCATGCTCCCGGTATATCGGCAGCAGGTAATCGAGATAGGCAATGTTCGGCGCAGCCGGGCGCGTCACGCCTTCACGTTCGCTCTCCGCCACACCGTCGAAACCCTTCGTGGAAATCTCCCGCCGCAAACGCGTATCGATGTTAAGTGCCAGCATCGGTATCCGGTTCATTCGCGCGAAATGGAACAGCGGCAAATAATAACTTGCCTCCGTGTTCCAGACGGTGTCCCAGTCTGCTGCGGCAAGAAACTCGGTTTCGGAGAGTTCACCCGCCACCCAGCGATCGAGCGCTTTCTGCACCCGGCGCGGGAACATCTCGAAACCGATCACCATGTCGGGGCGCACGGCATGCAGTGCGGCCAGCATCTGCAACTGCCAGCGGTGATGCTCCAGGTTATCGTGCGTCTCGCCGAGCAGCACCACCGACTGCTTTGCCGCGCGCGCAATGATTTCGGTACTGGTTACCTTCTTGCCGCCAGGCACCACCCAGCTTGCCACCGGAGCACAATCCGTAGCGTCCTTGTTGGCGGATTTCGCCTGCGCCAGCACAAGGCTGGAGCCAGCACTGAGCACAAGCAAGGCACCAGCGAAAAATCCGCTGCCTAGCGCACTTCTGAAAATTGTCATGCCGGATACCCCGCAGCGTAAGTTATGTCCATGCTCACCCCAACCATTTTCTCGCGTTCCTGAACATCCGCATCCACGGACCATCTTCATGCCACTCAGTCCCGCCTCCCGCCCCCGGTTCCGCTTCGCTCCCAGCGGGGCGCCACGAATGCTGCGCAGCGCGAAACACGCGCTCCGGGTGCGGCATGAATATGCTGAAACGACCATCGGGCGTGGTCATGCCGGCGATGCCCTGGGGTGAACCATTGGGATTGAGCGGATAAATCTCGGTGGGCTTGCCGCGATTGTCGACAAAACGCAATGCAACCAGCGACGAGCCGGCTGCCAATTTTTTCTCGTCGGCAAATTCCGCATAGCCCTCGCCATGCGCAACAGCAATGGGCATGCGGCTGCCGGCCATGCCGGAGAAAAACAGCGAGGGACTTTGCTGAACTTCCACCATGACGAAGCGCGCCTCAAACTGCTCGGATTTGTTGCGCACGAAATGCGGCCAATGCTCGGCGCCAGGAATGATTTCGTGCAGATTGCTCATCATCTGACAGCCGTTGCAGATGCCCAATGCAAAGGTGTCAGCACGCCGGAAAAATATTTCGAATTCGTCGCGCGCGCGGCGGTTGAACAAAACTGATTTGGCCCAACCCTCCCCCGCTCCCAGCACATCGCCATAGGAGAATCCGCCGCATGCAGCCATACCCTGATAATCCTGCAGCGAAACACGCCCCGCGATGATGTCACTCATGTGCACGTCGGTCGCGGCAAAACCCGCCCGGTCAAAGGCTGCAGCCATTTCCACCTGACCGTTCACACCCTGTTCGCGCAAAATGGCGATTCTCGGTCTGACCCCGCTGTGAATATAGGGTGCGGCAATGTCGTCGTTCACGTCGAAACTCAAATGCACGTGCAGACCGGGATCGGCAGCATCGAGGATACGATCGTATTCCTGCTGCGCACACTCCGGATTATCGCGCAGCTTCTGCATTTGATAGGTGGTCTCCGACCAGGCGCGCTGCAAATCTACACGCTGCTCGGCGAATACCGGTTTGTTGTTGCGCAGGAACTGGACTTCATCCTTGCCGTTGAGACCGCCGATGACAAAACTCACATCGCGCAAACCGGCTTCCGCCAGGATTTCCAGCACGGCCTGATGCTGCTCTGTCTTTATCTGGATTACCGCTCCGAGTTCCTCGTTGAACAAGACTGACAGGGTGCGCCCTCGTGTCCGACCACCGAGTATTTCCGATCTCAGTTCGTAACCGTCCACATCGCTGGCGAGCGCATCGAAACACAATTGATCGAGATTGACCGTGATGCCCGCATGGCCGGCAAAAGCCATCTCGCATAACGTCGCAAACAGGCCGCCGTCGGAACGGTCGTGGTAAGCGAGTAGCCTGTTTTCGCGATTCAAACGTTGCAGCGCGGCAAACAGCCTTTTGAGTTTCTGCGCATCATCCAGATCCGGGGCGATGTCACCCACCTGCTTGTACACCTGCGCCAGCGCTGACCCGCCCAGACGGTTTCTGCCTGCGCCCAGATCGATCAGGATCAATTCCGTCTCGCCGCAATCCGTGCGCAATTGCGGCGTGAGAGTCTTGCGCGTATCCGTCACGCGCGCAAAAGCGGAGACGATCAGCGACAGCGGCGCAGTCACTTCCTTCCTGGTTCCCGTGGCCTGCTCGCTGCCTGCTTCTTCCCACACCGTTTTCATCGACATGGAATCCTTGCCCACCGGGATGCTGATTCCCAGTTGCGGACACAATTCCATTCCTACGGCATGGACTGCATCGTACAAGCCCGCGTCCTCGCCGGGATGCCCCGCCGCCGCCATCCAGTTGGCGGAAAGCTTGATCTCGCCGATATGCTCAATCAGCGCTGCAGCGATATTGGTGATGGCCTCGCCCACCGCCATGCGCGCAGCCGCAGCAGGATCGAGCAGCGCCAGCGGCGTGCGTTCGCCCACGGCGAAAGCTTCGCCCAGATGAGTCTGATAGCCCATCAATGTCACTGCCACATCCGCCACCGGAATCTGCCACGGCCCCACCATTTGGTCGCGCGCAGTCATGCCGCCGACCGTGCGATCGCCGATGCTGATGAGAAAAGTCTTGTCAGCCACCGCCGGCAGGCGCAACACCCGGTAGGCGGCTTCCTTCAAATCCAGTCCTGCCGGATCGAACGGTGCCAGCACCTTGCTGATATGGGTAACCTCGCGCGTCATTTTCGGCGGTTTGCCCAGCAGCACCGCCAGCTCCATGTCCACCGGCAGCGGCTGCTCGCCGAATGCCGGATCAATCACCGTGAGTTGCTGTTGCACAGTTGCCACGCCCACCACTGCAAACGGGCAGCGTTCGCGCTCGCAAATCTCCTGGAACCGTGGCAGCGACTCCGGCCCGATGACGAGCACATAACGCTCCTGCGCCTCATTGCTCCAGATCTGCAGCGGCGACATGCCCGGCTCTTCCGAGGGAATGTCACGCAGATTGAAACGTCCCCCGCGCCCTGCACCATGCACCAGTTCCGGCAATGCATTGGACAGGCCGCCTGCGCCGACATCATGTATCGACAGAATCGGATTGGACTCGCCCTGCCTCTCCATCTGCCAGCAACGGTCGATCACTTCCTGCGCGCGCCGCTCCATTTCCGCGTTACCGCGCTGCACCGAATCGAAATCGAGACTTTCCACATTCGCCCCGGTATCCATGCTGGAAGCCGCGCTGCCGCCGAGACCGATCAGCATCCCCGGTCCGCCCAACTGGATCAGCAATGCGCCTGGCAAAAATTCCTGCTTGAATGAATGCTGCTCGGAGATATGACCTATGCCCCCCGCCAGCATGATCGGCTTGTGATAGCCGCGCATCTCGCCCGCAACCAGCTCTTCGAAAGTGCGGAAATACCCCGCCAGATTGGGCCGGCCAAACTCGTTGTTGAACGCCGCCCCGCCTATCGGGCCTTCCAGCATGATCTGCAGCGCAGAAGCGATGCGCGCGGGCTTGCCATAAGAACCGGCCTCGCCTGCCTCCTGGTATTTCTCCCAAGGCTGGACAGATCCAGGAATATTCAGGTTGGAAACAGAAAACCCCGTGAGCCCCGCCTTGGGCCTGGCACCGCGGCCGGTGGCGCCTTCATCGCGGATTTCACCGCCCGCACCGGTGGCGGCACCGGGGTAAGGCGAGATCGCGGTGGGGTGATTATGCGTTTCCACTTTCATCAGAATATGCGTCTGCTCGTCGGCATGGCCGTAAGCATGATCCTTGCCGGGATAAAAGCGTGCGATCTTCGCGCCTTCGATGATGGACGAGTTGTCCGCATAAGCCACCACCGTGCCCTGCGGATGCTGCTGGTGGGTATTGCGAATCATCGCAAACAGCGAGTGCGGTTGCGGCTTGCCGTCTATCACCCAGTCGGCATTGAAAATCTTGTGGCGGCAATGCTCCGAATTGGCCTGGGCAAACATCATCAGTTCGACATCGGTGGGATTGCGCCCGATGCGGCCAAAATTGGCCGCAAGATATTCGATTTCATCAGGCGACAGCGCCAGCCCCATGTCGCTGTTGGCGCGTTGCAACGCCGCCATTCCACCGGCCAGCACATCTACCGTGTGGAGCGGCGCAGGCGCATAATGCCGGAACAGTTTTTCCGCATCATCAAACGAACTGAACACCGCCTCGGTCATGCGATCGTGTATCGGTACGAGCAGTGCCGCTCTCGCTGCTGCAGCAAGCTCACTCGTGGTTTGAACGTAAAATGCCACGCCGCGCTCCAGTCGCCCGACTGCTTCCAGTCCGCAATGACGAGCGATGTCAGTGGCCTTGGACGACCACGGCGAAATGGTGCCGGGACGCGGCAGCACCAACAGTAATTCGCCTGCAGGCTCTTCCCCCTGCTGCGCCGCACCATAGGTCAGCAGCTTCGCAAGAATGGCGCTTTCATCTGGCCGCAGATCGCGCGCCACCGCGCAAAAATGCCAATATTCGGCGTAAATGTGGGAAACTTGCGGAGCAGCGGTTTTGAGTGCGGCCGTTAATTTTTCCAGACGGAATGGGGAAAGGGCGCTACCGCCGCGAAGTCGAAGCATCAGGCAAAATGAGGCGATAAATTGGAAAGCGTAATTTTACACGAGAAGACAAGCTGCCCGCAGCCCGATAAGCTGGCAAGCAATGCCCGGATCAACCCTGAAATATGATTAATTCCACTCCCGTCTACACTGCTGCCGAGATCCGTGCCATCGAGCGGCTTGCCACCACTCTGCCTGCTTCACCTGCCCCGCCGATACAGCGAGGAGCGAAGCAGGATCAAGGGCAGGAGGCGGGGCTACGGTACGCTTCCCGCGAGCGGGCGACTTCGTCGCTAACGAGTCCGCGTACCTTGATGGAAAAAGCCGGCCTGGCTGCTGCCGAAATTGCACGCGACCGGCTGCTCACCGATGACCGCAACGCGGTGCTGGTGCTGGCCGGCCCCGGCAACAACGGCGGCGATGCCTTTGTCGTCGCCCGCCATCTGCAAGCCTGGTGGTTCAAGGTCACGCTGGTATTCAGCGGCGAACGCGAGCGCCTGTCCGCTGATGCCAAACAGGCGCTGGATGCCTGGCTGGCTGCAGGCGGCGAGATCCTGACCGAAATTCCCGCAGATAAAGCCTGGGATGCAGTGATAGACGGGTTGTTCGGCATCGGTCTCGAACGCGATCTGGCAGACAAATACCTGGAACTCGTTAATGCGGTCAACCGCATGCATCTGCCAGTACTCGCGCTTGACATCCCGAGCGGCCTGGGCAGCGACGATGGCAACGTTTATGGTGCGGCGATTCATGCCGCCGTGACGGTCACGTTCATCGGCTTCAAACCCGGCCTGCTGACTCAGTATGGTCCTGACTATTGTGGCGAAGTTTTACTGCGCACGCTTGATCTTGAGCCACCTTCCCTGATTGAACCCCATGCCTGGAAACTGGATCAGGCTTACGCGCAGAAACTGCTGCCGCCGCCGCGCTCCGCCAACAGTCATAAAGGCATGTTCGGCAGCGTCGGCATCATCGGTGGTGCGGCCGGGATGGTGGGGGCGGCGTTTCTGGCCGGAACCGCCGCGCTGAAACTGGGTGCAGGGCGTGTCTATCTCGGCTTGATGGCTGCTGACGCGCCGGGTGTGAACACCGCACAGCCGGAATTGATGCTGCGCCCGGTGCACGAGCTGTTCAAACTCGATCACCTCAGCTGCCTGGTCGTCGGCCCCGGTCTGGGCATGGAACCCGACGCTCATTTCTGGCTGGGCAGCGCGCTGGAATCTGCGCTGCCGCTGGTGCTGGACGCCGATGCGCTGAACCTGATCGCCACCCATTCCCGGTTGGCCGGCCTGCTGCGCGCACGCGCGGCCGCTGCCATCCTCACCCCGCATGCCGCAGAAGCTGCGCGGCTGCTCGACACCGACACAATGACGATACAGCGTGACCGCATGGCCGCTGCGGCCAGACTGGCGCAGCGTTTCAACTGCTGTGTGGTGCTGAAAGGCGCCGGCAGCATCTGTGCTACGCCCGATGGCAGACGTTACCTCAACACCAGCGGCAATCCAGGTCTGAGCAGCGCGGGAACAGGCGACGTGCTGTCCGGCATCATCGGCGCTTTGCTGGCGCAGGGGCTGAGTGCGGAGAATGCGCTGCTGCTGGCGGTTTATCTGCATGGCGCGGCGGCAGATGCGCTGCTGCAAGCGCACGGCGGCCCGATAGGAATGACTGCGTCGGAAATCACCGATGCGGCGCGCAGCCTGTTAAATCAATGGATCAACAATCAGCGTTTCCGCAATCCGAACTGAAAGGAACTCTCAGCATGTGCCATCGGTGTGACCAAAGAAATAATGATCAGCAGAATTCCAGACAAGATCCAAGCAAGCGCTCATTTCTCAAACTGACTGCAGCTTCCGCCATCGGCTTGGGTTTTGCCGGCACGGGCATTGCAACAGCCCAGGAAAAAAAAGCCGCCAAGACTTACAGCAAAGCCCCGCCCAAACCTGAAAACGTACTGACACCCGACCAGGCTCTGGAAAGGTTGATGGAAGGTAACGAGCGTTATGTCGCCGGCAAATCAATGCCGCTGGATTTCCATGACGTTCAAGACTCTCTGGTCAAAGGACAGAATCCCTACGCCACCATCCTGGGTTGCTCCGATTCCAGAGTCAGCCCTGAACATTGCTTTGATGAAGCCCAGGGCGATCTGTTTGTAGCCCGAGGCGCGGGCAATTATCTGACGAACGACAATGTGGCCACACTGGAGTATTCAGTCGTCGTATTGAATACGCCGCTGATCATGGTGCTGGGTCATGAAAGTTGCGGCGCGGTCAAAGCGGCGATAGATGCCGTTGACCATCATAAAGATTTCCCTGGGCATATCCAATTATTGGCCAGCGCGATAGCACCCGCAGTCAGGGCAGTCAGCGATACTTCCAGCAGTCGCCTGCTCAATGTGACCAAGCAAAACGTCATCATGACAGTCGAAAGACTCAGAACCAAAACACCCATTCTGGATAACTATCACGACCAGAAGAAAATTCGGGTGGTCGGCGGCTTGTATCACCTGGATACCGGCAGGGTCGAGCTGATCGCTTAAGGAATCGCTAACCTTTGCTCTGCAACTGCAACATTTCGGCGGCGTGCTGGCGCGTGGTTGCGGTGATTTTCACACCGCCCAGCATGCGGGCAATTTCTTCGATGCGCTGCTGCGGATCAAGCACGGTGATGCGGCTGGTTATTTTCCCGCCGTTGTCCGGATCGGCCGATTTCATGACCTGCCATTGCTGATCTGCCGCTGACGCGACTTGCGCCAGATGGGTGACGCACATCACCTGGCGCTCCTCTCCGAGTTTTTTCAGCATGGCACCGGTTATTTCCGCCACACGTCCGCCGATGCCGGCATCCACTTCATCGAATATCAGCGTCGGCGCCGTGCCGATCTTGCTGGTGATGACCTGTATCGCCAGACTGATGCGCGACAACTCGCCACCGGAAGCAACTTTCGCCAGCGGTCTTAACGGCAGTCCCTGATGCGCGGAAACCTGGAACTCGATTTGTTCCATGCCATGTGCGTTGCCCTGTGCCAGCGGCAGTAACGCCACGGCGAACTCTCCGCCCGTCATCGCCAGAGTCTGCATCGCGGCGCTGACCTGCTGCGCCAGCGTCCTGGCTGCCTTGTCTCTGGCCGCAGTCAGTTTCCTCGCAAGCTTGAGATATTCCTCCCTGGCCGCCGTTTCTTCTTTCGCCAGCGCCTCACCATCGCCGCCCTGGGTCAACTCTTCCAGGCGCCCAGTGGATGTTGCCAGCAGATAGGGCAATTCGTCGGGGGTCACGCGATATTTTCTGGCGGCGGCATGAATCGCGGTCAGGCGCTGCTCCATCTCCTGCAGGCGCTGCGGATCAAGATCAAGGCGCTGCTGATAATGTCCCAGTTCGTACACCGCTTCCTGTAACTGAATCTGCGCCGACTCCAGCAAATCGAGCACAGTTCTAAGACTGCTGTCGTAATCCAGCAGACTCTGCAGTCGGGCGATGACCGAGTTGATTTGTGCCAGTGAGGCCAATTCGCCTTCCGACAGAATCTCCAGTCCCATCTGCGTTGCTTCCAGCAGGCTGGCAGCATGCGACAAGCGGCTGTGATCGGCTTGCAGGGCCTGCCACTCACCGGGTGAAAAATTCAGCGTGGCGAGTTCGCGCACCTGCCATTGCAGTTGTTCGCGCTCCTGCAGAAATGCGGCGGCGTTCTGCTCCCAGGCTGTACGCCGCTGCTGCAAGCTCTGCCAGCGGCGATAGGCTGCAGCCACCATCTGCACCAATTCGCGGCTGCCGCAAAAGGCATCGAGCAGGTCCCGCTGCGCTTCGTTGCGCAGCAGGGATTGATGCGCATGCTGACCGTGGATATCGATCAGTTGCTCCCCCGCCGCGCGCAACTGCTGCAGGGTGGCGGAACGGCCGTTGATGAAGCTGCGCGAACGTCCGCTGGCGTCTATCACGCGACGTAGCAGACAGGTACCGCTGTCATCGCCATCGTTGTCCAGATCGTTTTCGCGCAACCAGTCTGCCAGTCCCGGCAATCCGCTCACGTCAAACTCCGCGCTGATTTCGGCACGTTCGCAGCCATTGCGTATCTGCCCCGCTTCACCGCGCTCGCCCAAGGCAAGTGACAGCGCATCGATCAGAATGGATTTGCCCGCGCCGGTTTCGCCGGTGAGCACGGTGAAGCCGGGGGGAAATTCCAGTTCCACCCGGTCAACGATGACAAAATCCTGGATGCTCAAAAATCTCAGCATGGTGGGAGATTCATGCCTATTTTTGCGGAAAACCGCTCCAGCCGAGTTTCTCGCGCAGCATGCGGTAATAGCTGTGATCGGCGGAATGCAGCAATCTCACCGTGTGCGGGGAACGCCGCACGACAACCTTGTCATTCTCCTGCAAATCAAAATGGAAATGACTGTCGGAATGAACACGCGCATCCGCAGTACGGTGCATCAGGATTTCAACGATGGCATCAGGCCCTACGACGATGGGACGATTACTCAGGGTATGCGGACTCACCGGCACCAGTGTAATCAGGTCAAGGCTGGGGTGCAGGATGGGTCCGCCCGATGACAAGGCATAAGCGGTGGAACCCGTAGGCGTGGCTACAATCAGACCATCGGCGCGCAGCGAGTAAACGTATTCGCCGTTGATATGCACCTCGAATTCGATCATGCTGCCGCCGCTGCCCCGGTTCACCGCCACATCGTTTAATGCCAGCGCACCGAATACGCTGGCTTCATTGCGCATGACCTCGGCCGACAGCAACATGCGCCGCTCGGTAACATAGCGGCCATCGAGCATGGCGCCGACCGTTTCCAGCATGGTGTCGATGGAAAGATCGGTGAGAAAACCAAGCCGCCCCTGATTGATCCCGACCAGCGGCACGTCGAACGGCGCGAGCTTGCGCGCGATATTGAGCATGGTACCGTCACCACCCAGAACAATGGCAAGATCGGCGCGCGCACCGATCTCCTCCAGCGCAAGGGCGGGATACGCTGTTGCTGTTACTTCGGAGGCGGTGAGGCAATCCAGCAGCACTTCCAGATTGCGGCTTTGCAGATATTGCCCCAGACGCAACAGTGGCGCCACGATTTCCGGATTCTTATGCTTGCCGATCAGGGCTATGGTTTTGAATGGAGAACTCATCACTGGATATGAATAATTATTGAGCCGCAGGCCAGCCAGCTATTTGTTGTAAAACAACGTTCTCAAGATTAAACCATATCGGGCTGGGGGTGACAAAGAATTCTGAGAATTATGGGTGCCCACCCCTTCTTTGTCCGCATCCCGGGGAGTATCTGCACAAATCCCGCGCGGGCACGACGGAAGACTTGCTCAGCGGTTCCCTGGTGTAGAATAAGCACATGCTCAACCAACGCGCCCAAATCCTGCTCAAGACTCTGGTCGAACGCTATATCACCGAAGGCCAGCCGGTGGGTTCCCGCTCGCTTTCCAAATTCTCCGGACTGGATCTGAGTCCCGCCACCATCCGCAACGTGATGGCTGACCTGGAGGAAATGGGTTTTGTTACCAGCCCCCATACCTCTGCCGGGCGTATACCGACTCCGCGCGGCTACCGTTTTTTTGTCGACACGTTGCTGGTGGTCAAACCGCTGGACAGTGTCGAAATCCATCACCTGGAAGACCAGTTGCATCTGGACAATCCGTCACGGCTGATCAATTCCGCTTCACAACTGTTGTCGGAATTGACACGCTTTGCCGGGGTGGTGGTTACTCCCAAGCGCAGCAGCGGTGCGGTATTCCGTTATATCGAGTTCATGGCGTTATCGGAGAAACGCATTCTGTTGATCATCGTCACGCCTGAAGGTGATGTGCAGAACCGGGTACTTTTCACCGACAGAATCTATAGCTCAACCGAATTGATTGAAGCAGCGAATTTCATCAACCAGAATTATGCCGGTTGCGACCTGGATGAAATCCGCAGCCGCCTCCAGAACGAGTTGAAAAAATTGCGCCACGACATGACCGACCTCATGACTGCAGCCATCGAGGTGGGCGGGGATGCGATCAGGGAGAGCAGCGATGCCGTGGTGGTGGCGGGCGAACGCAAGCTGCTGGATGTGCATGATCTGGCCGGCAACATGACCAGCCTGAAAAAACTGTTTGATCTGTTCGAGCGCAAAACCGCGTTGCTGCAATTGCTGGAACTCAGCCGCCAGGCGCAAGGCGTACAGATTTTCATCGGCGGCGAATCGGGCGTGGTGACACTGGATGAATTCAGTGTAGTCACTGCCCCTTACGAAGTGGATGGAATAATCGTCGGCACCGTCGGCGTGGTTGGGCCCACGCGCATGGCTTACGAGCGCATCATTCCAATCGTGGATGTGACTGCCAGGCTGCTGTCCAGCGCACTGTCGCAGCACTAGACTTCCGTTAGCCAAGTGTCATAGCGCAGACTATCTGCTCAATACTGGATACCAGACCCATGTCGCCTGAACCCGCTTACCAGCACGGCACACCCAGCCAGACCGGCATTCTGCTGATCAACCTTGGCACTCCCGCAGCCCCTACCGCCGAAGCGCTGCGGCCTTATCTCAAGCAATTCCTCAGTAACCCGCGCGTGGTGGAGATGCCACGCTGGCTGTGGTGGCCGATTTTGAACGGCATCATACTCAATACTCGCCCCAAAGAATCAGCCAGGAAATATGCGCAGGTCTGGATGCCGCAAGGCTCGCCATTGAAAGTGCATACCGAACGCCAGACCCGGCTGTTGCTGGACTTCCTGCAGGAACGCATCCAGCCCGTACCCGTGGTGGAGTACGCCATGAGCATAGGCAGCCCTTCGGTTGCCGAGGTGCTGAGGCGCATGCAACAGCAAGGCTGCGAGCGCATCCTGGTATTGCCGCTCTATCCCCAGTATGCCGCCAGCAGCACCGCTTCGGCATTCGATGGCGTCTTCGCGGAACTGGAAAAAATGCGCAACGCACCCGCCATCCGCACAGTAAAGCATTACCACGATCACCCCGGTTATATTGCCGCGCTGGCGCAGAATGTACGCGATTACTGGTTACGCGTTGACGGCGGCGGCAGACCCGACAAGCTGGTGATGAGTTTTCACGGCGTGCCACGTTTCACTCTGGACCAGGGTGATCCCTACCACTGCGAATGCCAGAAAACCGGGCGATTACTGGCCGAAGCGCTGGAACTGAATGTCGACCAGTACCAGATCTGTTTCCAGTCGCGCTTTGGCAAGACCGAATGGTTGCGCCCTTACACCACGGAAACGCTGGAGCAGCTTGGTCAACAGCACACCCGCCGCGTGGACGTGGTCTGTCCCGGTTTCGTTTCCGACTGCCTCGAAACTCTGGAAGAAATCGCCATGGAAGGCAAAGCCCTTTTCGTTCAGGCTGGCGGCCACGAGTTTCATTACATCCCCTGCCTGAATGAACGCACCGACTGGATAGAGGCACTGGCCGACATTGCCCTCAGCAACCTGCAGGGCTGGCTGGGTCTGGAACAAGCAAAAGAAGAACTGGCTGGATCGCGGCAGCGGGCGCTGCAGCTGGGTGCCAAGGAGTGAGCACAAAATGCCAAGGAACCGCTGAACAAGTTCCGCGTGAGGTATTTGTTGCTTGCGGTGCTTGCTCAAAGCTGAAACCAGTGTCACACAGCCCTGCATAGGAGCAAGGCTGCTGTGCCCATTAGAATCACTTATGATCCAGACCGACTAAACTCGTCATCTTGACTGGTTCATGCGCCCACATACCTTTATAGGGTTTTGCCGGGATTCTCGATCTTGTCTGTAGAGTCTGGTCCAACCTTGGCCTTGTTTTCCCGGTTGTTTCGCTGGCTAGGTGTTTCTGCTGGGGCGGCATAATCGCGCTTCGCGAGTTCTGCCGCCCTTTCCCGGTGAAAGGAGGCTTCCTTCAGGTTCTCCCTTGCGGCTCGATCATAACTGCGAATCATAGCCGAAGTATGCGCCTGGAAAGTTTGCCCATTTGTGCCATAGAGATAACTTCTGTCCTCATAATGCTGCATCAGTTTCCTTTGCTCCTCTGCTTTTACCTGCATTTCTTTAGCAGAATTTTCATATTGCTTTACCAAATTATCGTGGTCAGCATAGGTTCTGGCATTCTGTGCCGCCTTGCTAATATCGGTATTTTGCGCCTCGAAAGAACCCAGTTGCGCGCAGGAGGCCAATAGACTCAGCATAGATAAAACTGCGTAGAGTTTTCTTACATTTGTATTCACAAAGTCTCCTCTTGTGAATTTGGTTAAGTAGAGAGTTGGAAAGTAGCGTGGTGACAGCCGGCACTGTTGCCTAACTCAGTGTCCGCCCGCATCCTTTTATAAGGCTTGGCCGGGACTCCCAATCTTGTCTGTGGAGTCTGGTCCGACCTTGGCTTTGTTTTCCCGGTTGTTTCTCTGGCTGGGTGTTTCTGCCGGGGTGGCGTAATCGCGCTTCGCGAGTTCCGAGGCCATTTTCCGGTGAAAGGAGACCTTGTTTAAGGCTTCTTCTGCAGCTCTCTCATGCCTGTTTACCATGGCCCAAGTGTGCGCATGAAGATCCTGACCCTGCCTGCCAAGATATTGGCTATGATTGTCATACTCTTCGAGTAATCTTTTCTTTTCTTCTACCTTTGCCAATATTTCCTTGGCCTTAACCTCATAATCTTTAGCCAAATTATCATGGTAGCTACGGGTCATCCCGATGTTCTGTGTTTCACTGCGGGTATCAGCATCCTGTAATTCGACAGCACCTAGCTGCGCGCAGGGAACCAACAGACTGAGTACAGATAGAATTGTAAAAAGTTTTTTCGTTTTCATGATAGTAAAACTCCAATTAAAATGGCACGACATCATCGTAACCCAATCAACACTGCGGGTTATATTGGGGAAACCTTGGTTTTATACTAAGGGAAACCATTAGACAGCGTCTTGCGTGCAGACATGATCGTGGCGGATATAAACCCGAATAATCTATCCGACGACAGCATGAGGAGGAAACCAACTAAAAATCTAGCGTCGTCAGCCTGTGACTGCAGCACTGCACAAAAACAAGACTGCCGTGCCCAATAAACACTCAATCTGACGTGGTCAGACTACCCTGGCATCTTGTCTGATCCAGTGCGCGGTCACATTCCTTTATAAGGCGTTGCCAGAGTTTTCAATTGAGTCTGTGGGGCCTGATCTGGCCTTGGCCTTGTTTTCCCGGTTGCTTCGTTGGCTGGGTGTTTCTACTGGGGTGGCGTATTCGCGCTTCGCGAGTTCCGCCGCCCTTTCCCGGTGAAAGGATGCTTCCTTCATATTTTCCCTTGAGGCTTGCTCGTAATAGCGGATATTAGCCGAAGTATGCGCCTGGAAGTCTTGCCCCTGTCTGCCATAGAGATAGCTTTTGTCTTCATAAGACTGCAGCAGCTTCCTTTGCTCCCCTGCCTTTATCTGCATTTCTTTGGCCGTATTTTCATATTGCTTCGCCAAATTATCGTGGTCGGCATAGGTTCTGGCATTCTGTACTTCGAAAGCACCTAGTTGTGCGCAGGAAGCCAATAGACCCAACATAGAAAAAACCGCGAAAAGTTTTCCCGTTTTCATGATAGCGATGACTCCAAAAATAGAATGAGAAAAAATTGACACGGACTCATCCTAACTCAGTCAACACTACGAGGCATATTGGGGAAACCTTGGTTTTGTACTAAGAGAAACCATTAGAAAGCAACACTTTCCTGATCTTCTTAATGCTCTTCCGAGATCCAGTGGGTGGCATAACGTATTAAATCGGCACCGTCTTTCAAATTCAGTTTGGTACGGATATTGAAGCGATGCGTTTCGATAGTTTTAATACTGCGATTAAGCAACTTGGCAATTTCCTGACTGCTATGTCCGGATCCAATCAGATGCAGCACTTCAAACTCACTGGGGGTCAAGCTGTTGATCAGCAGTTCGGGTTCTGAATGTCCGGTCACGACCCGGTTCAATAGCTTGGTGTGCATTTGCTTGCTCAGATAAATGTTCCCCTTCAATACTTCGCGGATAGCGGCTACCAGCACTTCACCCGGCTCTTGTTTCATCACATAGCCGCGCGCCCCAGCCCGCAAAGCGCGTTCGGCATAGACCGCTTCATCATGCATGGAGACAACGAGCACCGGCAACGCGGGAATCAACATGTGCATGCTTTTTATCAGATCAAGGCCGGAGCGGGTCTTGAGAGATACATCCACTAAAGCGATATCGGCATGGTGTTCCATCTTGAGTATGGCCAGCGCTTCATCACTATCACCCGCCTCGGCAAACACCTCCATATCAGGTTCGGCATTGATGAGCATTGCCATACCATGCCGCAACATGGCATGATCATCCACCAGCATCACTTGTGCTTTCAAGGCTGACATACTAGACCATCCGCATTTCTAACCGCACTTCCGTACCACCTTCGGTGCGCGACAGGAATTCAAGTGTCGCGCCGATTTGCCTGGCGCGATGCTGCATGATTTTAATGCCCATCCCCGACCCGTGCTTTGTGTCAACACCAGCAAAGCCGGTGCCGTTGTCGCATATCGACAGACGGAGCATTCCTTCCTCGGAGGCCAGTGAAATTGTGAGGTGTTGCGCACCAGCATGACGTATTGCATTGTTGACAGCCTCCTGGACAATCCGATAAAGATTAAGCGCAATATTATTATCGTCGATGAGGACTTCATTTTTGCACACAAAATCGCAAATAATTTTATAGGTGACTGCGATTCTCGATGCAAATTCCTGCAGCGTGGCTATCAGGCCGTTGGTCTCCAGTTCAAACGGAAGCAGCCCCTGCGCGAGCTGCTTGCATTGCATCACGGCGATCTGTGCTTGTGTCGCAATGGAAGCAGCGACTGTTGCCGCATCTACGCTTCCCAAATCAGCTATTTTTTTCTCCAGCGCTTTGGCTTGATAGCCGATCGCCGCAATCTGTTGGCCAAGATTGTCGTGCAACTCCTGTCCGATCAAACGCTGGTGTTCTTCCGCTATAGAAACCAGTGCCTGCTCCAAACGTTTGCGTTCAAGCCACCCCTCCAGATCACTCGCAATGGCGTCGATGAGTCTCTGCTCTTCCAGCACCAGGAATGGCTTGTCTTCCGGATAGAACACGCGCAATTGGCCGCAGACCCTGCCGTTGACACTAATGTTCGATTGCAACTCGTGTGTAAATCCCTTGCCATGATTCCCGGAGGTGAATCGCCTGCCATCGAGTTCGATCACGGCCGTGGCAATCTCCGGGAACTGCATTGCGGGTATCAGATGCTGAAAAATCTGCTGACAAACACTATCCACCGACAATTCCGACCCCATGCCTCGACGAATCTCGTAGAGGCAGGTGATCTCCTTCAAACGCTCGCGCAGCACTTCGTCGATCTGCTTGCGCTCAAGCCACCTCTCCAGATCACTTGCAATGGCATCGATGAGTCGCTGCTCTTCCAGTGCCAGGAATGGCTTGTCTTCAGGATAGAACACGCGCAATTGGCCGCAGACCCTGCCGTTGACACTAATGTTCGACTGCAATTCGTGTGTAAGACTCTGGCCATGATTCCCGGAGGTGAATCGCCTGCCATCGAGTTCGATCACGGCAGTGGCAATCTCCGGGAACTGCATTGCGGGTATCAGATGCTGAAAAATCTGCTGGCAGGCATTATCCACCGACAACTCCGGCCCCATGCCTCGACGAATCTCGTAGAGGCAGGTGATCTCCTTCAAACGCTCGCGCAGTGCCAGTTCCTTGTGGTGCAGTTCCGCAGAAAACTGCTCGGCGCTTTCCTTGGCATCCCGTGCTTCCTGCTCCGATCTGATCAGTTTGCGTACCAGCCAGTACAACAGCAGTATCTCGGCGATTATCAGTCCAATGAGATACAGAACGATAATTTTTAACTGCTCAGTCACCGGCTTGAACAGTTCTTCCTCGTCCAGCTTGAGCACCATACCGAGGCCAAATGCACCCAGCGGCGCGTATGCCGCAATTACCGGCACCTGGCGGTAATCTTTCACGGTTGTAACGCCGCTTTTCCCTTCCAGCACATAATTCATTGGCAGTGGCACGCCCCCGACCACGCGCGGCAAATGCTGGAATTTCACACCACCAAGCTGGCTCAAAAGGCATGCCATCCCTTGTCCGTCATCTCCTGGCGGCGCGCACAGCATGAATTCGCCGGTTTTACCGATCTCCCTTATTTTACTGAAGCTGCGGGTTAGTTGCGGCAGGTCTTTTTCCGTCGTGATGCTGCCAATACGGCGTCCGTCCTGATCCAGCACGCCCTCAGTAGTACGCAGGATGAACTGCCCGTCCCACAACAGGGATGTGTTGTTGAGGCTAAGCAGTGGCAGCGACGGAGCCTGGTTCGTGGAAAAGCGGCCCACTTGCGCCAATTTATTGCCGCGCATATCGAAAACAGATGCCGCCGTGAAGCCGACCCGCAGCAATGAATTGATGTTCAGTTCCAGGTCATATAATGCGCTGGTGTTATCCGGTTGCGCATTGAGCTGCTGCATGGATTGAACCAGGAAAGGCCGGTTGACCACCGCGCGCGTGTCCGCCAGACCCTCTTCGATCTGGCTCTCAAACAGGCGTGCCTTGCCCTGCAAGGCTACGTCGAGGCCCCTGCCGAGAGTGGATTCAATCTGTTGCCGCATCACGCCATAGACCGCGATGCCTGTCACCAAGGTCAATCCCACCAGCAGCAAGCCGCCGATAATGCTGATCTTGCGATCATCACGTATTAGTAGCAAATAAATCTCCTTGATTTTTCATACTCGCTCCCGCGCAGATGCCGGGTACCCGCAAGAGACATCCCGGTCATGAAGTAGCGCAGTTGCCACGAGCATCATCGTCAGGATTATAAGTACAAATAAAAAAGAAAAAAGGAGCTACAAGCCTTAGCCTGTAACCCCATGATTTTTATTTGGCAGGTCGTGAGCGATTCGAACTCTCGACCTGCGGATTAAGACACGGCATGCTCACTTGGCACCGGAGCAGTTTGCACAATACAGCAAGCGCCAGATTTTGTCGTAACCCGTCCCGCAAAACCGCCGTCGCGCCGACGTGGGACTTGTTCAGCAGTTCCCTTCCCTAACGGCCGTTGTTACGCTGCCAGCGCCAGTAAGCAGTGATTCCAAGTATGATGGCGACAGCCAGAATGATGATGATGCTGCGCAGGTATTCCCGGATCAGCAGCTCATTGCCGCCAATGAAGTAACCCAGCAGCGCCAGGATGGTGACCCAGATACCGGCGCCCAGGCTGGTATAGAAACTGAAAACTGCCAGGTTCATCCGCGCCAGGCCAGCCGGCAATGAAATGTACTGGCGCACCACCGGTATCAACCGGCCGGTGAAAGTGGAGATATGACCGTGGCGGGCGAAGAAATCCTCCATCTTCTGCAAGCTGGCCTCGTTGAACATGACATATTTCCCGTAATGCAGCAGGAACGGACGGCCCAGCTTGATGGCAAGGTAATAATTGAACAGGGCACCCATCAGGCTGCCCAAAGTTCCGGCCAGAATAGCCAGCAGCAGGTTCATCTCGCCCTTGTAGGCGAGATAACCGGCCGGGATCATGACTACTTCGCTGGGGAAAGGAACAAAGCTGGATTCCAGGAACATCATGATGAATATGCCCGGATAGCCGAGACCACCCACGGTGCGGACAATCCAGTCGATGATTTCGTACAAGCTGCTTCACCTCGAGTTGATTTGAAGCGCGGCTGATGTGCTACCAGTGACTCCGCGTCATTGCACTATGCGCGCATTTTTTCTTCTCTGGGAAGAAGGGTGGAAGCAGGGATGCTTCAGGGCAGCGCTTCTGTTTCTTCCTTCTTCTTCTCCGGCTTGACCAGATCCTCGCGTGTAACGCCCAGCAGCATGATGATGGGGCTTGCTACCAGCACCGAAGAATAAATGCCAAACAGAATGCCGATGGTAAGCGCCAATGCAAAATAATGCAGCGCCTCGCCGCCGAACAGCAGCATCGAGACCACCACCATCTGGGTACTGCCGTGGGTAATGATGGTGCGCGACATGGTGCGGGTAATCGCGTTGTCTATGGTCTGCGCTACCGTGGCCTTGCGCATCTTGCGGAAGTTTTCGCGGATGCGGTCGAATATCACCACCGATTCGTTTACCGAATAACCCAGGATCGCCAGGATTGCGGCCAGCACGGTGAGCGAGAATTCCCACTGGAAGAATGCAAAGAAGCCGAGAATGATCACCACGTCATGCAGGTTGGCAATGATGCCGGCGACACCGAATTTCCACTCGAAACGCATCGCCAGATAAGCAACGATGCCGAACGACACGACCAGCAGCGCCAGCGCCCCGCTCTCAACCAGCTCCTTGCCGACTTGCGGGCCGACAAACTCCACCCGGCGCATTTCCACCGAACTGTCATCCTGCCGCAATGCCGCCATCACTGTTTCGGATAACTGGGCACTGGAGATTTCCGGCTTGGCGGGCAGGCGGATCAGGACATCGCGCGAAGTGCCGAAATTCTGCACGCTGGCATCCCCCATTCCCAGTTTGGTAACGACATTCCGTACCCGGTTGAGGTCGGCAGTCTGGCTGTAACCGACTTCCATCACTGTGCCGCCGGTAAAATCGACACCCAGGTTCAGACCCTTGCTGAAGAGAAAAAATACCGACAGGATAAAAGTCGCCAGCGAGATGGCGGTGGTGTATTTCCCCCAGCTCATGAAGGGAATGTCACGCTTGATTCTGAAAAATTCCATGTAAAACCCTTATTTGCTGGCGACGTGGAACATGCCCGCCCTGTTCCTGAACATCAACGTTTCTCACTCACCGGTTTCCACACCTGGCCGATGGGCACCTTTTCCAGTTTGCGGCGGCTGCCGTACATCACATTGACCATGCCGCGCGACACCATCAATGCACTGAACATCGAAGTCAGAATACCCAGGCACAGCACCACAGCGAATCCCTTCACCGGGCCGCTGCCGAAGGCAAACAACGCGATGCCGGCAATCAGGGTGGTGACGTTGGAATCCAGGATGGTGCCGAAAGCACGTTCATAGCCTGCACTGATCGCCGCCTGTGGCGAAATGCCATTGCGTAATTCGTCGCGGATGCGCTCGTTGATCAGCACATTGGCATCGATCGCCATGCCGAGAGTGAGCGCAATTGCCGCCATGCCAGGAAGCGTCAGGGTGGCTTGCAGAATCGACAGCAGTCCGATCAGCAGCAGCAGGTTCACGCCCAGCGCCACCACCGAAATACAACCAAACATCATGTAATAAATGCTCATGAAAACGGCAACCGCCAGAAACCCGTACAGCGTTGAATTGAAGCCACGGGAAATATTGTCGGCGCCGAGACTGGGGCCTACCGTGCGCTCCTCGATGATGTCCATGGGTGCAGCCAGCGCACCGGCGCGTAACAGCAGCGCCACATCGCGCGCTTCTTCGGTGGTCATGCGTCCGCTGATCTGCACCCGCCCGCCGCCAATTTCCTCGCGGATCACCGGTGCCGTGACGACTTCCACCAGATTCTTCTCGATCAGCAAAATCGCCATGCGCTTGCCGACATTATCGCGCGTCAACTGCTTGAAAATGCGCGAACCGTTGTTGTCGAGGTTGATGTGCACCGCCGGCTGGTTGTTGCTGTCGAAACCAGCCTGGGCATCATTGATGCGGTCGCCCGTCAATACCACCTGCTTCTTCACCAGTATCGGACCGCCGCCACGCTCGGCATGCAGCTCCGAACCAAATGGAATTTGTCCGCGCAACGCGGCTTCGACGTCACGCTCCTCATCCACCATGCGCACTTCCAGCGTGGCGGTACGTCCCAGAATATCCTTGGCTTTGGCCGTGTCCTGCACGCCAGGCAATTGCACCACCACACGGTCGGCGCCAGCTTGCTGGATGATGGGTTCAGCCACGCCCAATTCGTTGACGCGATTGCGCAGGGTGGTGATGTTCTGCTGTACCGCGGAATCCTGGATGCGTTTCTGCGCTTCCTCCTTGAGGGTGGCGCTGAGATGGAACTCGCCGCTCACATCCTGCTGGCGCAAATTCAAATCGCCGTAGGTCTTGCCGATCTCAGCTTCCCCCTTGGCGCGCGATTCGGCGTCGCGGAATTTGACGATAATCTGCGAGCCTTCCCTGTCGAGCCCGGCGTACTGGATTTTCTGTTCGCGCAGGCTGCCGCGGATATCGGCGCCATGGCGGTCCATCGCTTTGGAAAGCGCACCCTTCATGTCCACCTGCAACATGAAATGTACGCCGCCGCGCAGATCCAGCCCCAGATACATCGGCAATGCGCCGATGCTGGTCAGCCATTGCGGGGAATTGGGCAGCAGATTCAGTGCCACCACATAGTTGTTGCCCAATGCCGACTGCAGCGCATCCTTGGCCTTGAGTTGCATATCGGTATCGGCAAAGCGCGCTTTGATGCCGCCCGCTTCCAGAAACATGCCGCTGGGCGCGAGATTGGCTTTCTTCAGAGCATCTTCCACCCGCTGCAACAGCACGGTATCGACCTTGGCGGCGGAACGCAGCGGTGAAACCTGTACCGCAGGCGATTCCCCAAAAAAATTGGGCAGGGTGTAGAGCAGTCCAAGCAGGACCGAAACCACGATGATCAGGTATTTCCAGAAGGGGTAGCGATTCATGTTTTGGATGAGGGGCGAATAAAAAAAGATGAGTACAGAATTATTTCCGCCTCATCTTTTCCGGTATTGATTAATCCTTTTCGACGGTCTTCAATGTGCCTTTGGGCAACAGGGTCTGAATGGATGTCTTGAGCACGTTGATTTCGGTATTCGCGGCAATTTCCAGCACGATGTAACTCCCGCTGATCTTGACCACGCGCCCCAGTATGCCGCCGCTGGTCACCACCTCGTCGCCTTTCTGCAGCGCTTCTATCATCAGCTTCTGCTCTTTTGCACGTTTCGATTGGGGGCGAATCACTATGAAATAGAACAAGGCGAAGATCATGACGATCATCGGCAGTGTCGTCAGGAAATCCCCCCCGGGCTGGGCCGCCGCAGTCTGAGCGTACGCTTCACTAATCAACATGGCATTTCTCCGAAAACTATCTCAAAAGGGGCAAAAGCGGCACATTCTAGCATGATGCGGCACTGGCTTGAAATCCTTGCGCAAATTCCTCAAACCGGCCCGCTGCGATGGCGCTGCGGATGCCGCCCATCAGTTCCTGATAGTAATGCAGATTGTGCAGGGTGTTGAGGCGCGCGCCGAGGATCTCGTTGATCCGCTGCAAATGGTGCAGATAAGCGCGGCTGAAATGCCGGCAGGTATAGCAGCCGCACTGCTCGTCCGGCGGCGCGGTATCCAGGCGATATTGGCTGTTGCGCAGCTTGATCACGCCGTTGCGCGTGAACAGCCAGCCGTTGCGGGCATTGCGCGTCGGCAGCACGCAGTCAAACATGTCCACTCCCTGCGCCACGGCATGGACGATATCCGCCGGGGTGCCGACGCCCATCAGGTAGCGCGGCTTGTCGGCAGGCAGTTGCGGCGCAATGTGCTGGAGTATGCGCTGCATGTCATCCTTGGGCTCGCCCACCGACAGACCACCAATGGCATAACCGTCAAAACCGATAGCGCACAACCCTGCCAGCGAGCGCTCGCGCAGCTCCTCGTGCATGCCGCCCTGAACAATGCCGAACAGCGCGTTGGGGTTATTCTCGGCTGCATGCGCGCATTTCGACCGCTCCGCCCAGCGCAGGCTCAATTCCATTGAGGTGCACGCCGTCGGCTGGTCCGCCGGATAAGGCGTGCACTCGTCGAAGATCATGGCGATGTCGGAATTGAGCACGCGCTGGATGCGCATCGATTCTTCCGGCGTGAGAAAGCATTTGTCGCCATTTACCGGCGACTGGAACTTGACGCCCTGCTCGCTGATTTTGCGCATGACGCCCAGGCTGAATACCTGGAAGCCGCCCGAGTCCGTCAGGATCGGCCCATCCCAGCCCATGAAACGGTGCAGGCCGCCGTGCGCCGCAATCACTTCCAGACCGGGGCGCAGCCACAAATGAAAGGTGTTGCCGAGCACGATATGCGCATCGACTTCGCGCAGCTCCGCCGGTGACATGGTTTTCACCGCACCGTAGGTGCCCACCGGCATGAAAGCCGGGGTTTCCACCACGCCATGCGCCAGCGTCAGGCTACCGCGGCGCGCGCGGCCGTCACTGCGATGCAATTGGAATTTCATGGCTGCCTCTCGATCAGCATGGCGTCACCATAACTGAAAAAACGATAATGCTGGTCAATCGCATGCTGATAGGCGCGGCGGATAGGCTCCAGCCCGGCAAACGCGGATACCAGCATCAGCAAAGTGGAACGCGGTAGATGGAAGTTGGTCAGCAAGCGCTCGACCACGCGCAGGCGGTAGCCCGGCGTGATGAAAATATCGGTATCGCCATAGCCGGACTGCAATTTGCCGCCGCCCGCTGCGGCCGCTGCTTCCAGCGCACGCAGGGTGGTCGTCCCGACTGCCAGCACGCGCCCGCCGCCGGCTTTTGCAGCGTGGACGGCCGCTACCGTTTCTGCCGGCACATGAAAAATTTCCCGGTGCATCTTATGATCGGCAATGTCTTCCACCCGCACCGGCTGAAATGTCCCTGCCCCCACATGCAATGTCACCTGCGCAGTCACCACGCCCATTGCGCGCAGCGCCGCCAGCATGGCTTCATCGAAATGCAGTCCCGCAGTCGGCGCCGCCACTGCACCCGCCTGCCGCGCATAGACGGTTTGATAACGCGCCTCGTCGGCCTGCGTCGCCGGCCGTGCAATGTACGGCGGCAGCGGCAGGCTGCCGTGGCGTTCCAGCAGTTCGCTCACCGTATCCGCATGCTCGAAGCGCAAAGTATAAAAATCGTGTTCGCGCGCCAGCACCGTCACCGTGAGCGCATCGGCCAGAAACAGCCGGGTGCCGGGTTGGGGCGCATGGCTGGCGCGGATCACTGCCAGCGCGCAATGCGCATCCAGCACCCGCTCCACCATCACCTCCACCTTGCCGCCGCTATCCTTCACCCCGTGCAAGCGCGCCTTGATGACACGGGTATCGTTGAACACCATCACGTCACCGGCGCTGAGATAGCGCGGCAGATCGGCAAACAGCGCATCCCGCAACTCGCCGCTGCCGCCGTGCAGATGCAGCATGCGGCTGCTGCTGCGCTGCTCGGCTGGAAACTGCGCGATCAACTCAGTAGGAAGATCAAAATCGAAATCCTGAATTTTCATCGGCACATTATACCGATGCGCCGCGCATTCACCCACGCCGGTTGCCGCGAGGGGTGATTTCAGTGAAAATCCCGCGACTGTGAGGTCACGGGGGTTCGATTCTCCCTCCCGGCCCCCAGCAGGTAGATTATTTACCCGGACAGGGGGCTTGCCGATGCCCGAGTGGCGGCGAAGGCTGCCCGCCAGTTGGTGGTCAATGGCATGGACCCGGTGCAAAACAAACGCGTACAGGCATCCAAGCAAGCGGCTTCTTCTGCTGCTGCTGCCATTTTCCGGCACGGGATGCTGGTGAAAAATGCGGAACGGAAAGGGCGCTACTAAGGCCTGATGATATTGGGTAAAGAGGGAGCGCAACGATGAACAAAATTCTTGACGTTTAACGCCACACGGTAATATTATTGACCATGGCAATCCGATCATTTCTATGCGCCGATACAGAAGCGCTTTACGAAGGCAGAAAGCCGAGGCGATTCAGGAACATTGAAACCGTCGCGCAGCGCAAGTTGCAGATGCTTGAAGATGCCGAGGAATTGCGAGACTTGGCTTCGCCCCCAGGCAACCGGCTGGAAGCATTGAAAGACGATCGAAAGGGGCAGCACAGCATCCGTATCAATGACCAATGGCGGGTGTGTTTTGTCTGGACTGCGACCGGGCCGGAAAACGTAGCGATAGTTGATTACCACTGAATGAGGTTATGACATGGCAACGAACAAGATGAGACCGATTCACCCAGGAGAGATAATCCGCGAGGAATACCTTGTGCCCATGAATATGAGCGCCCACGCCTTGTCTATTGAGCTGCGTGTACCGGCTACTCGAATCAATGACATCGTGCGCGAGCGCCGGGCTATTACGCCCGACACGGCTTTGCGGTTAGCGCGCTGCTTTGGTACAACCGCGCAGTTCTGGCTTAACCTGCAAAGCTCGTTTGACCTGAAACAGGCGGCGATCAAGACTGGCAAGCGGATCGAGCGGGAAGTCAGGCCGCTAGAAACGACCTCATAGAGTTTCACCACCCCCCATGTGGCACATGGGGAAAACGGGGCAGCCTGCCGTGGTGTTCCAGCAGTTCGCTTACCGTGTCCGCATGCTCGAAACGCAAAGTATAAAAATTGTGTTCGCGCGCCAGCACCCGCTCCACCATCACTCGCCGCTGCCACCGTGAAGATGCAACATGCGGCTGCTGCTGCGCTGCTCGGGCGGAAACTGCGCGATCAACCCGGCGGGAAGATCGAAATCGAAATCCTGGATTTTCATCGGCACATTATACCGATGCGCCGCGCATTCACCCACGCCGGTTGCCGCAAGGGGTAATTTCAGTGATAATTGCGCTCCCCGCTGACACGCGGGAAATTTGCCGGGATGGCGGAATTGGTAGACGCACGGGACTCAAAATCCCGCGACTGTGAGGTCATGGGGGTTCGATTCCCCCTCCCGGCACCATCGAAGTATTGCAACGATTTACTACGCCGCCATTTTTCTGTGGCAAAAGTCGCAAACCGACATATTTCAGACGGTCGAAATTGTAAATATTTTTCTAAATTTTCACTAGATCAGCGATCTCATTTCCACATCTGTGTAGAAAAACTGTAATCTCCTCGCACTCCATCTTCGTTATATTTAACTTCGTGCTTGTCACAGGGTCAATATCTGCTTCGTGAACAATTACATTTCGCCTATCAGCAATGAGTCTCAAGGTTTTTCGTGCTTCCGAATCAGATAATCCCATTTTTTTCGCAATCTCTTGCCATTTATGATCCTCATTCCAGATATAGCTTAAACCGCTTACTACTTTCTCGGGGTCTTGGAATGAAACAGCTTTAAATTTTTGGAAAAGAATCTGTTCGAATATGTGTTCCCTTGGCGGTAATGACGCGACGGCTAAATCAGCATGTGACTTCAACGAGATTGACTCATTGAGATATTTTGCTGTTGCAGTGCGAATCCCCGTAAAAATTTCAACCATACCAATACGCACAAGATCATGTATCAGCTTGTCAAATGCGCTAACCGAGTAAACAACCTGAGACCGTAGCAAGTCGTCGAAAGACAGAGGGCTTGTGACCGAGAGTGCCAGATAGTCGTAAATACTTCCTGCTTGTTTCGCAGCGATTATGTTCGTATTGAATAGCGCGCGCGCATTATGCATGAGCAAGCAAACTCACCAGCTTGTCGGAAATCGCAGAAAATTTCTCGTAAAAAAGAGTCCGTTTCGCTTGCATTCCAGACAACACTGGTCCACTTTCGTTAATGTCAGCGTCTGTTAAGTCAAATACTGGAACTCCTGATTGATGAGCTTTCGGCAACAAACCTTGGAAATCCGGTATTTCAGAAAGGCAGTAATGGTTTGCTATAAACTCGGCACCGTACTCGTCAGAAGTAAATACCATTCCTGCGGACTGGATCGCCCTATAAAAGTCAGCACTCATTGCTCGCTTTATTTCATCAATGTTGTCTCTATATGGTCTGGCTGCACGTCCGTTCCGAATATTGAACCGCTGAATTAATGTTCCGGAGAATTTAGGCACTCCATCAAGCAATGGATATGCTGATTCGGCAAAGAGCGGAATGGCTGCCCGCTTCCAGTCAGCCCATCTAGGCAAAGTACTCTTTAACGTATTAATCGCCATGATCGAAAACGGATCAGGATTCGTTGGAATAACAAATGCATGAGCTGACAAAAAGAGGTTCTGATTGATGGCGCTTAAGCTCGGATTTAGGTCGATGATCGTGTAGTCAATAGAATATCTCTCTTCAGTCAGAGAAAGTAATTCTGAAAACGCTCCTGGTAAATTTTGAAGCGTTGCCAACGCATTGTTTGACATTTGTGCAAAAGAAAGTGCCGCATCATATTCCGTAAGGTCGGCATGACCGGCCAAGAGATACATCGAAGGCGCTTTTTGAGGGCTGAAACAATTCACTGCTGTTATAGGCCGTGGCTTGCCTTGGAAAGCAGCCGAGACACCATCTTTAATGTTTTGAAGCCGAGTTATATCTTCGACGTAATATTTTTCGAAATCATCACCGAGGACTAAACTTGATAAATTACATTGGGAATCCGCGTCCACCACAAGCACTTTAAATCTTTTCGACAGCATCCAACCGAGGTTGTAAACCGTGGTTGTCTTGCTAACACCACCCTTGTGATTAAAGATAACAAGACGCTTAGACATGAGAACTCCGTATGAAGGATAGCTACAAGGTGCTCGATAGATCAATGCCAATTGTAACCTGACGATGGATCGCTGATTATATATTCTCGCTGTTCACCAAGAGCAGCTTTTGGCATAACTGAAACCTTTACCGCATTGCTGAGTGCCATGGCATGAATCAAGGCGACGACAGTTCCACCCATGACTCGCTTCGGCGGGTTTGTTATTTACACCCTTTGAAATGCCACGGTTGAGTTATGCTGTCGGCAAGACTATGCACCCCGGATCTATCGGGCCGTATATGCTGCTTACTTAATTTAATGGGGTTAAAAATGAAACGCCTTCTCACGCACGCACACGCACGCATGGGGCGCACGCACGCATGGGGTCAGGTCTATAAAAGATGCGATCACTTGCTGCTCCTGACAATTTTCCCCACCGTCGTGAAGTGTACCCCGAAATAATCGGCGAGTTGCTGATAAGAATACCCGCCCGTCGCGTAAGCCGCTACGATGGCCGCATTTCTGTCTGCTGCATGATGCTCGATTTTCGCTAACGGTGGCGGCGGGGGGCGACGTTGCGCGAGGGGAATTTGCACATCGTCCTTACCTGACAAAAGGTGGGCTTGCATGCGGTGCACAAACTGCTCATCGCCTAAAAATACCTGACCCTTGAGATTCGACCAAGGTGAAGCCGCTTTGATACCCTCTGCCACGAACTGCGCATAACGCTGTTGTGCCAGGCTGCGCCGTTTGGCGAATTGCGCCAGCAATCCATCTATCGCCAACCAGGGGGCTGCAGGCTCCAGTCCCACGCTTGCCCGGTAACTGCTCCATTTCCAATCGACTGGTTTCTTCACCATCCCCGCGCGAACCGGATTGAGTACAACATAACGCGTCAACTCCAGCAGATAGGCATCGCTGTCTACCAAAATGGCCTTGAAGCGCCCTTGAAACAGATGCCCCACGCGCTGGTGGCGTCGATTGCTGGCCTGGGTGTAGATGCCGTTGAGCTGACACATCCCTTTGGACAAATTGCCATCCGGTGTTTGTATCAACAAGTGGTAGTGGTTATTCATCAGGCACCAGGCATGGCATATCCAGTTAAATTGGGTAATGACCTGCGCAAGTGTCGACAGAAACATCTGCCGATCCTCATCGTCCTCAAAAATATCCTCACGCCTATCACCACGCGCGGTGACGTGATAGAGGGCATTTGAAAACTCGATGCGGATAGGGCGCGACATGATAGGAAAAATATAGTATGAATCTTGCTGTCATGCTATAAAGCTAGACTTGACCCCGTGGCCGCTACACATGACCCCGTGGCCGCTACACAAGAAAAATCGCTGGTGCTGAGATAGTCCGGCGGTTTTTATTTATACTGCATGAAATATAGCGATTAAGTTATGCTAAATATGGGGTTGTACATAGTAATAAGTCACTCGAAGCGCTGTTTGGATTTTCGACACTGTATATTTCTCTTAAGGGGGCGTCTGTGAAAAAAGCAATCGTAGTTTGCGTTTCCATTTCAGTCGCGCTAATGGGTTGCGCTACATCATCGAAGAACATAGCAACATCCTATATATCCCCACTACAGTATCAGTCGTATGATTGCGACCAGCTTGCCGGTGAGATTCAACGAGTTCAGGTTCGCGCCAGCCAGTTGGGAGGAACGCTGGATAAAGCCGCCACTAACGATAAGTGGGTTATGGCAGGCGGCCTGATTCTTTTCTGGCCCGTCCTATTTGCCTTGGGCGGAACAAGCAATCAAGAAGCAGAATATGCGCGTTTAAAAGGTGAACATGATGCTATAGCACAATCAGCCGTAATTAAGAAATGTCCAGGTGTAGTCGTGCAATCAGCACCAAGTCCAGCGACCGATAAGCCTGCTGAGATAGTGCAAAACCCCTAATGATTTACCAACAATTGCAGTTCATCATGAAAACTAACCTCTCTATTTGTGTGCTGTTAGTCTTGGTGGCCTTCATTTCCGGCTGCGCAGCACCAGCGAGAGTTGCGAATATGACTGTGGAGGGGCAGCCGTCTCAACGAATTGCGGAAACCCCTCTACGTAACAACCTTGCTATCAGGGATGTCACTGGTGGTAAGGAGACTAACCCTATGTGGAAATCCAACATTGGTAGCCCTGAGTTCGAGCAAGCACTTGAAGGCTCATTACGCGCAGTAGGATTACTTGCACCTAGACAAGGGGGGCTCTATGTGTTGACAGCACACTTAGAAAAGGTTGACCAACCGTATATAGGTGTGAACATGACTGTAACAGCTTGGGTGCGATATATGGTTACGGAACGAGCAACTGGCAAGGAAGTATTTGACAAGACTCTTGCTGTCCCCTATACGGCGAGTTTTACTGATTCACTATATGGTGTTGAGCGGTTAAGGCTTGCTAACGAAGGTGCCGTAAGGGCGAGTATCACTCAACTTATTGATGATCTATTCCGCTTGAACATCCAGAGTATCTCAATGAATTGATGGAAATCAGAGCAGAGTGTCCATATTAGGATCGTCCATTCTTCTTGGCCAGAAAAATGAATAGATTACAACTCTTTGTAATTGGCCTTATAGTCATCTGGCTACTCTATCCGGTTTCTTAAACCGCTGCCGTTTGCTGCCCCGGCATGATTTCATTCTGCAACACTTCGGGGCTGTACGACATACGCCCAGGCAAATATCAGGACTGCAATGCATAAAGCGATGTTGATGCTGCTACTGGCTGTTGTGAGCAGCAGTGCGGCGGCACAGTGGGTCAGGGCTGGTAATGATGGTGAATTTGCCCACTACGCCGACCTCTCCACCACTGGAAAAACACACAACAGCAGGGTAAGAATGCGGACTCTGATTGATTTCAAGACGGCTCAGAGAGCAGCTCATGGCGTAATGTTTTTATCAAAAATGACAAAAGTTGAATACGACTGCAAGAAAGAGGAATCTCGGGATCTTTATATGAAGTTCTACTCCGGGAATATGGGCAGAGGGCGCGTAATTCATATCGCCAATAATCCTGGCGATTGGGAATCAATCCAGCCGGGCAGCATGTCCGAAATTTTGTGGAGAGCCGCCTGCAGGCGCTCATGATCTTCTCGCTGGAGACAAAGACGGCGTCCCATGTGGAATCATCTGCCGCTGACAGCGCCCGAAAAGAATTGCCCATTCCCCCATGTGGTTACCAAAGAGTAAAGAAAAACTTTCAAACAATTACAGGCTTTGAAAGAAAAGTGGCAAATTCTTTCAAAGCTCGTAAAACTTGCATAAGAATAGTGGCTTAACGTCTAAGCCCAGCCGTCCGCAGTTGCGGTGTTAGCGATAGCCCACCCTTTTATCGAAGTATCTCAACGAGTTTTGCTTCGCCGCCATTTTTCCTGGCGCATCTCAAAAATTTATTTGTGTCTTGCCCTTCAGGAACTACGGCGGAGGCCGATAACTGTTATTGATGGGGAGGAAAAGCACGATGGCTTGAATCCTGTCATGCACGCAACCAGTGAGGTCATGCCGATTGGGACGCGTTTTGCCAGAGATCGCTCTGGCGCAGTTGGAGATGCAACATGACGAAGACAGTTGCAAAGCTGCCGTGGGACGCACGAGCCGCCCCGCTACACTTGTTGGCCCGGTTATACCTGATCGTCCGCTCAGATTTCGAGCGGTGGAGCGCGGCCAAAGCGCTTTCTGACCGGCCCGCGCCGCGCCGCCGCGCCGCTGATACCTCTTTCTTTTACCCGCCCCTGCAAGGCGATCGGCCTGAACCGCGCCGGCGCGCCATTGACGCCCCTGTTTTTTGTCCGCTCCCGCAAGATTGCCTTGCCGACAATGAACTGCTGATCAAGGGCATCCGCCGCGACGGCAAGACCTTTCGTCCCAGCGACTGGGCCGAACGGCTGTGCGGTGCAGCGGTCGTGTTCTTCCCTGGCGCCACGTCGTTATGCGGCGCACGATCCACCGCCCGCCCCTATCACGGTTACGCCGCCTGCGTGCGGCCCGCCATCATCAGCGGCGTCTATTGCGTGATCATCGACGCACGCCTGCGCGATCTGGAGCCGCGCGCCTGGGACTACGTCACCAGCTTCGCGCACGACAACGACCTCGCCATGTTTGATGCCGCCGACCTTGCGACTGCGGCTGCGTTGCCAAAGATGTCGCGCGCTGCCGCCTGACGCGAATCACCCGGCATGGTTTTACTGGGGACAGTGATATGCACTGGCAGACACGACTACAACCATGGGAATTGCAATGCGTAGAGCTTTTTTGATGATGCTGCTGGCTGTGGTGAGCACGAGTGCGGCGGCGGATTGGGTTTTGGTCAGCGGTGGTGCAGCCGACGACATCAGCGCATACGCCGATCCCGCCACCATCCGCAGAATGGACAGCAGGATAATAATGTGGACTCTGATTGACTACAAGACGGCGCAGAAAACCGATGGCAAGACGTTCATGTCGGTAAAGTCGCAAAACGAATACGACTGCAAGGAAGAGCGATCGCGAATATCTTATGCAAATGTCCATCTTAAAAATATGGCCGGGGGTGAAATAATCAGCACCAGTATCAAGCCGCGCGATTGGGAACCAAATGAGCCTGGCAGCGTAGGTGAAGCGCTGTGGAAAATCGCCTGTGGAGTTAAGCGCTAGTGCTTTTCTTCCGGGCCATTGCCGGGGCCAGTCTCGCACTGGCTCTGTCTTTTCCGGCATGGGCGAACTTCACCGGCAAGGTGGTAGGCATTGCCGATGGCGACACAGTAACCGTTCTGGACGTGGGCAATGTGCAGCATAAGGTTCGCTTGACTGGCATTGACGCGCCGGAGAAAAAACAGCCTTTCGGCAGTCGTTCCAAGCAGAGCCTGAGCGATATGGTTTTCAATAAAATCGTGACGGTGGAATCCGACAAGCGCGACCGCTACGGGCGGGAGCTGGGCAAGGTGTTGATGGGCGGCATGGATGTAAATCTGGAGCAAATCCGGCGCGGCATGGCGTGGCATTACAAAGCCTATCAGCGCGACCAGTCTGCTGCTGACAGACAAATCTACGCCGATGCCGAGCACGAGGCTGAAGATCAACGGCGCGGACTGTGGACAGACGCTGAACCACTCCCACCTTGGGAGTGGCGCAAATCAAGACGACAGTAATCCCCCTTGAAATAATACGATTGAGTTATGCTGCCAGCGAAACTTCGCACAATGAGACACTGAATGTTCACCCTGACATACGACAGCATGCGCCACAACATCACCCTGGCCTTGCGGCGCTGGCTCACTGCTGCAGGCACGTGCTGCCTGCTGGGTGCCGGCATTGCAACCGCGGCGCCCATCGATGATGGGATAGCAGCCTATCTCAAGGGTAACCACAAGCAGGCTCTCGCGATATGGGAACCATTGGCTGCACAGGGGAATGCAGAGGCGCAATATTGGCTTGGTTCGATATATTTCAATGGCCAGGGCGGCATGCTTCAGGATTACAAGGTAGCCATGAAGTGGGTCCACCAGGCTGCGACGCAGGGACATGCAGGGGCGCAATTTACGCTGGGCCATATGTATGCCGCAGGCGAAGGTGCTGAGCAGGATTATCAGGAAGCCGTGAAATGGTTCCGGCTGGCTGCGGCGCAGGGGCATGAAGCTGCCAGGAAAATCCTGAAAGACCCCAAAATGGTCGAAGCGGCGAAAAGCCTCGATCCCCCGCCAGCACAACCCGAGTAGCCCCGACACTCGGGTCAGCAAACATGAGCATGCGTCAGCAAACCGGTATTGCAGGAGGAATGCTACCGGCAGCCATTCGCAGCCTCCTCCTGAAAATCCGGATCATCTCCTGATCATTGCCTCGGTTTCGCAGCCTCAATCTCATTCTCCAGTTCCTGAAACGCTTTTGATGCCCGCAGTTTGGCATCAAGCACCGCGCTCTTTTTCATCTGGTCCAGAATCATGCGGTTGGACTCGCCCAGCGGGTAGCGCAGCAGCACATAAGTTCTGTAGCCCTTGCCCTGAGGAATAAGCTCGCTCTTGTCGCGCGTAAAGCCCGCAAGATTGACTTCGGTAATGACGTTGGTGGTTACCCGCTCAATCTCCTTGGTGATTTGAACGTCATCGCCAGCGCCCACCTGCATGGCGAACTCTTTCATCTTGGATGACAGCCGATTGCCGATCTGGCCCGCCAACGTGCGCTTGGCAGACAGCACCGCCATATCCATGGACATTTGCATGTCGCTGGATGTCTCGGTACTCGCCGCATAAATTGAGCTGGCGTCAACCGGGGGCTGCGTGTACCAGGAAGGGGCCTTGGCTACGGACTGCTCCGCAACCTTGATTGCGGCTTTCTGCTGATCTTCCTGCTGCATGGTGACAAAACCTGATGTTCCGGGCTGAGGGCCCGCACATCCGGCTAACCCCGTTAAGAGAACTGCCGCTGCAACAAAAACTGGTTTGTTAAAGTTCATGATCGACTCCTTTTTAAAAAATGAAACTTCTGCTTCTAAGAAACCTGCAGCGCCTTGATCTTGCTCTCGAGGACATCAAGTTCGCCTGCAGGCATTAATTTAGCCAGATCCATTGCGCGCAATATATTCAGCGCTCTGGTTGCCGTGGCCGGGTCGTCTCTTGCTATCCCGAGTATCACGCCACGGCGCAGCATTCTGACCGCTTCTTCGTTTGCACCCGTGCCCGCCTGGGCAATGGCTCCGTGCAAAAGCGCATAACTGTTGACACCATCTCTGGCCAGAACCTTGGCGAAAGACGCCGCTGCTCGCGGGTAATCACCCATCTGGTTATAGGCCGTGCCCAGCGCGCTTAAATGAATCCCCTTTCCGCCGCCCAAAGCCACGGCTTTGAGCAGGGGTTCGGTAGCTTCTTTGGGCTGATTTGCAACCAGATGTATGCGGCCCAGCAAGAACTGGCTGTCCGCATTTGCCGGCTCAAGGGCGACGGCACGCTGGGCGTTTGCAAGTGCCGCGCCTGGCTCCGACAGTTGCAGTCTGGCGAGCGCAGCTTCGTAATATCCCAATGGCTGCCTATCATCAATTCTGATTAACGCCTCGGATAGCAGAACACGGTCGTGGGGCCTGCTCCACCGGTTGCTTTTAAGCTCTTCAATCAGTCGTTGTGCAATCTGATCGGCCGGCAGTGATTCCAGTGAAGCCAGCAATCTGTAGGCAGTCTGGGGGTGAGCAGGTTCCACCTTTGCCAGAACAGGCAGCTCTGCAACGGGCAACATTTCAGCCTGATAGGCCAAATCCGGAATAGCCAATACCAGCCTTCTGGCAAGATCATGGATTACCCGGACTCCCTGCTCACCCACAAGGTTTAATCCCGCAAAAACCACATTCATGGCAAGACTCACCATGCCAAAAGGTACTCCTCCGCCCCTGAGCACTGCGGTGTGACTGCCCTGCCAGAGCACGGCTCCGGTGGAAGCCTGGATGATCTGCACTTTGGCTCCGGCACGAACTTCGGAGTACACCCCATAGAACCTCGCCGCTCCGTCAGTCACTTCACCTTGCATGATGGTGTCACAGCCAATTGATCTGGCCACCGTAGCGGTTGAACCTTCCCCCGGTCCATCGGCCGCCTTGATTGCCGCATCGATCTGTTGCAGCGCCACCAGACGGATGCCGGTTGGTGCCAGGTGTGCGTGCAGCGCAGATCGAATGGATTCTGCACTCCTGAGATCCTCCTTCCTGGCCGTGAGCGGGAAGACCGCAAGACAAGACAAGGGTGTGGACTTTAATTCCGGAGAAGACTCGAAGACGACGACATCATTGATGGCTTCCATGATGGTATCTGTTGTCTTGACCATCTCTGGATTGCGCTCGGCATAATCCGCGCTGCGCTCAACATAGCGCGTCGCGCAGCCAGTAATGCCAAACATGCAGGCGATCAGGAGAGGAAGCGGTTTCATTGAACTGCGGCCACTTGAGTGGTTTTGCGAATGAGCTGGTAGCCGCGCTTGATGACGCGCCTTTCATCCAGGGGAATCTCGCGCAACCTGGATTTAAAGTCTGCGAGGTCATAACTTGACAGCCATTTGATGGGGGCTTTTGTTCCGATCACGATCAGGTATTCGTCTACAAAACTTCTGCCCTTGGGCAGTGACTCCAGCCACACCAGCGTGAAACTGTAGGCCGCCAGTTTATGCTCAGTGGGTACATTGGTCTTTTTGGCGATGTAGTTGTACGGGTCCATTGCATTTGGAAATATCTGTGTCACGGTATTGCTGCTCTGGTACGGCACCCAATTAAAGATGGCGATATGCATGGGCACGGTGGGCTCAAGCTCAAGGGTCAGCGCTTCACCCGCGCGATACCTCTTCTCGTTGATGTTCACTCTGATATCAAAATTCGCATCGGGTCTGCGGTCGGGCAGGACGATATCGACGGTAAGCGTTACGATGCAGGCCTGCGCGCCTGTTCTTGGTTCAATCGTTTTCCGGCTTGCAGTCACGGCCCGGATGTCCCCTTCGATTGCAGACCAGGACACACGATCCAGCTCGCAGCCATAATCGGCCTTGCCGCCGCTGATCTCCCGGCAGGACATCTGTTCTTCCATGGAGATGCTTTCACCAAACACTTTGCTCAACGCGGCCGCCTTGGCCCTTTCCTCCGCGAGTCTGCAGGCATCTGCCTCCGAAGTCTCCGGGCCATAGAGATACTCCCCCCTGGCGCTCACTGCCTCGGCTTGAGCTGCATCCACGGATGCCAGGAAAAAAACAGCAAGCATCAGCAGGCGGACGCTGTCCGGCAGATTTGTCATTTCGCGTAACTGTCGTGATGTGTGCATGCTAGTAACTGACCAATATCCTGGTGCTATCCCCGATCAACTGCGGGTCCTGCTGGCGGTTGCGCCGCGCAGCTACTTGCCTGACGCGTTTTGAAACATAATCGTGCAGCTCCCCCGTGGTGATTGTCCGGTCACCATTGGCTTCCGCTTCTCCCTCCAGCCCTTTCATCAGCCAATAACTGAACAGACCATGCTGGGCCGCATCGTAGGTGGAAGACAGTTGCGCACCGGTTGCAGCCGCCAATAGCGTGACATTGGCAGGTAAACCACTCTCGTCTGGAACAATGGCAATGGGCCGCGCCCCCGCCAGCAGAACTTCCGTTCCGCGCGTACCGCCGGAATAACAGGTATCCAGAAACAGAGTGATCGTCCGCGCCCCCTTGGCTGAAGCGATAAGGTCATCGCGTAAGACGCTGGTCTCATCCAGCAGACCCAGATCCCCATCTGCCGGCAGCAGATAAGTTTTAGCGCCATCGTCACTGGCCAGGCCATGTCCGGCGAAGAAAATATAGACATCCGACTTGCCGCCAGCGATTTCTGATTTCATCCAACTGCGCATCGCTTTCAACAGGTCGGTGCGGCCAGCCTGTGCATCCGTCAATAATTTGATCCTGCTGATCGGCACCCCCAGCGCATGATGTGCAAAATCATAAAAATGATTCGCATCCAGATCGGCATATTGAGCTGGCGGCAGGCTGGCATAAGCTTCGATACCCACAATGAGAGCCACCGCATCCGGATTTACTTTTGCCCTCATCTTGCGCGGGTCGAGCGGCGCAACTTCTTCCGTCTGCTGTATCGCTCTACGCTCAGCATTGACCTCCACATCTTCCCTCTGACCGAATTCGTCCACTACGCTCAACCAGTAGGTCGTGACACCCATGGGCGGAACGCGCGTCACTTTGAAGGAACCATCCTTGGCAAGCGGGACTTCCAGCTCGCGGCCATTAAGCAGGATTTGGGAAATTCCGGCACTGCTTGTTATCCGGCCGCTCAGTTCGATCGAACCATCAGCGCGCGGAGCAGATGACTCAAGAACCAGCTCCGGCGCCAGAATTCTTTCTCTGGTTTTCATTCTGTTGTGAACTGGCTGCAGAAACTGCTGCGGCTGCTGCGGCTGTACTTGCATGACAGCGAGCCTCTGTGCTGCCGCAACCATGTCCGGGCGCTCCAGGATTGTTCTGGCAGGCCCGAACCCCTGCGCTGCCGCCAGGTGATACCACTGCACGGCTTCCGCATAATCCTGCACTACGCCCTGGCCATTGTCATACATCCAGCCAAGCTGAAATTGCGCCCTTGCATCTCTCTGCGCCGCCGCCAGACGAAACCATTTCACCGCTGCCGGATAATCCTGAGTTACGCCCTGGCCGCTGGCATACCTCACACCAAGGTGACTTTGCGCAACCGCAAGCCCCTGCGCTGCGGCCAGGCGATACCACTGCAGGGCTTCCTGATAGTCCTGGGTCACGCCCTGACCATGCTCATACATCCAGCCCAGATTAAATTGCGCATCTGCACTTCTCTGCGCAGCAGCCAGGCGATACCACTGCAGCGCTGCCGGGTAATCCCGGGTTATGCCTTGGCCATGGGCATACATCCAGCCCAGGTTGAATTGCGCCCCCGCATTTCCCTGCGCCGCCGCCAGGCGATACCACTGCAGCGCTGCCGGATAATCCTGAGTTACGCCTTGGCCATGGGCATACATCCAACCCAGACCGAATTGTGCAATTACATTTCCCTGAACAGCCAGCGGTCTGAGTATCTTGATGGCTTGTACGTAATCACCTTCGATGTAGGCCGCTGCTGCATCATTGAAGGGCGCTGTAGTTGCAATGCCAATACCCAGCAGACAGCACATGCCTGCAGCAGTGAGCCAACGCTGCAAGGTCATGGCGCTGCCGGGATTGTTGATCGCATCCACGCTTTCCTTGATGTTGCTGTTGAGTCCGTCGCGTGCCACGCCATGCCAGCAAGTCCAATCCGGATTGCGCAACAGGACATGCCGGTACAGATGATGGTGGTCATGAATTGCAGCAGTCATTGATTGCATAGGCCCCTTTTATGGGGATCTTTGACAACCGGCTGACAGAGAACGAATTTTGCGAGCGGCCCGGTTCAAGAATCCGTTGCCATCGCTAATTCATTAATCTTCATCGCCAAACCGATCCCGCCCTGCCGGTTCTCGACCCGGACGATTTCTCCATTGCACTTGAGCATCAACTCGCCCCATGGGCAATCGAGTTTTATCGTAGGACCGATTTTGTCTCCGGGTACGTAAGGCATATCCGGCACAGCCGTTTCGATATACATTCCCGAAGTGCTGAAATCGCGCGTAATGCCTCCCGCATTCCCAAGATTTACAGAATGCGCAACGGAAAACCGTTCTTCTTTCCTGGAATCTTTCATTGCAGTACCCATGAATTTCTCATTTCCGTTATCCCTTCTGAAAAATCGCCCAATTTATGCCGATGCATTTTTTTCTCCTTTTATCTAGCTACAGTTTTAGTTACCAGAATGCTGCTGGCCGCATAAGTCCTGACGTGATGCGTCAGACAGGTTTTTTTGCCCCCTTCGATGATCGTAATGCGCGTACCTGCCGGACACTCAGGCTCCGCAATAGCTACCTTGTGCGCGGCTTTATTCGTCCTGTAATCGATTAAACTATTCGATAAATGGAATAGAGAGATGATGAATATTGCAATGCTCAGCAGGAGCAGCCAAGGGATTGCGGGGGTGGATTTGGGCATGTTCATGCGACCTTGCTCCTTTGGAATAGCTCGTTCTTCTTTCCTGAAATTTTTTATCGGCGTACCCATGAGTTGTTTGCAGCTTCACGTGCGGAAGTTCTTTGCATGCACTCGCCGGCCGTTCAGCTCAATACACGGTCACATACTAGATTTCGGATTGGACACAGTCATGGGAGATAACTGTATTTTTTGATGGAACAGGTCTGTTGAATTGAAAAGCCCCGCATAGCAGGAATCTGCTATGCGGGGCTTCGTGGGCTGACGGCTGTAGTGCCGCTTGCTGTGGGCTAGTCCTTGTTCAATCCGCGCTTATGCGCATAATCCCATAGCTCCAACCGGGAGCTGAGACCAAGTTTTTCATAGATCGAACTCAGATGTTTGCGCAGCGTGCTTTCACTTATGTGCAGCATTTCCGCTATGACCGTACCGGTTGCTCCGGAGTGGGACGTTACGGTCGCCACGATTTCCCTCTCCCTGTCGGTGAGCGTTCCCACTCTTTGTTGCGCCGGGTCGCGTTTTTCTGAAACCTTTCGATTGGACAGTTCGATGACCAGCATGCCCATGCTGGTGCGATCCAGCCAAAGCTGACCCTCATGAACTTTCTCGATCGCTCTTAAAATAATTTCCACTCCTTCCTCTTTTTCAACGACACCCTTGGCGCCGGCAAGCACGGCACTCACATGCGCCGATGGGTCGCGTGACCCGGTCAGGATCATAATCTTTGCCTTGGACAGACCGGTTAATCGCGGGATGTCATCGACCGCGTTTTCAATACCCAGATCCCGATCGAGCAGAATCACATCGGCAGACAATTTCTCCAATTGAGAGAGTGCTTCCGCACAATGGGTGAATTTGCCAACCACTTTCATCCTGGATTTCTGACTATCAATCAGTTTTTCCAGACCCCAAAGCACAATGGGGTATCTGCCAATCAACAAAACTCGGGTAGCGCCAGCGATTTGATCAATCATGCAAACAGGTTCCTGTTAAGGAGAGTTAGGGTGCGGAACAGTACAACTGTCCACTCCCTATGGTATTGCGGCATCCTGTCAGCAAACTTGAGGAGAAACCTGCTGCCGGAGATTTGAAGATGCAGCGATGCTGGGATTTTCAGAGCAGAGGTTTTTAGCAGTTGTGGATTGATCTCTCCGGGATGCCTTGGACACAACCCGTCAGATGCTGCCTACTTCATTTCAGGAAAATGAATTTCCGCGAAGATGTTTATGGGGCGTGACGCAACAGATTGGAAACGAGCATGTGAAAGGTCTTCTTGGGGTCCTGCTCTTTGCTGGAGACAGGTTCTGCTGCCGGATTCTTCTCGTCGGATGCCACCGTGTAAAAGAATCGGCAGTAATTTTCCCAATCCTTGTTGTAATCCCGCAGCTTCTCCTGCGGGACATGACGGCGGAAGTTTTCGAAAGCTTCCCTCATTGCAGGCAAGCGGGCGTAAAGGTGCGCTTCGATGTCTTGTGGCCAGTTGACGGACTCAGGGTACAGGCCGGAGAGTGCCGTGAGGATGGTAGAACGAAAATCCTCGGCAGCCCTGATTTGGCGCTTGCGGTCGACCACTTCATAAATTCCAATGACAGTGACGATCAGGGCAAGCAGAGCCAACGGCCACATGGGCATGTGACTGAAATAGGCAGATACCTGGTCGTAGGCAGATATCTGTTCATCAAGTTCGTTCATATTCTTCCTGATCTTCGGATGACATCCACCGGATGTCGGGTGGGAATGGTTGAGATTATAGGCTCTGGCAGGGTACGGTCAATTTATCTGCGACAACCTTGACTGTACCACTATTCGTATCGGTTCAGCGTACCAACAACACTGGCTTGATGGCCAGGCTCTGGGCAATCCTGTCGGCAGCCTGTTGCGCCAATGTCTGATCGGCATAGGGGCCGACATGCACCCGGAACAAACCATCTTTTGCGCTGATGCCAAGCGTATCCGCCACTGCGGAAAGTTCGGCGCGCATACGGGTAAGAAAATTATCCGCATTGTCGTAAACGCTGAAAGCACCCAACTGCAGGTAGATTCCACTCGCATTGTCCGCAACGGTGGCAGGTACGTTCACCACGGCTGCGGGCGGCACGGCGGCAAGCTGCGGGGCGGGTTCTCTGCCCGGCAGAATGCTTTCCACTTCCACCTGGGCACTGCCTCCGCCCAGTACACCGAGCTTGTAAGCAGCAGTATAGGAAAGATCAATCAGGCGATCGGAATGAAACGGGCCACGGTCGTTGACGCGCACTACCACAGATTTCCCGTTCTTGATGTTGGTGACGCGGACGTAACTGGGCAGCGGCAGAATGGGATGGGCGGCGGTCATGGCATACATGTCGTAGATTTCGCCGGATGCGGTTTTCTGCCCATGGTAGCGGCGACCATACCAACTGGCGATACCGCGCTCCTTGTACGATTCCAGTGCAGTCATCGGCGTGTAGGATTTGCCCAGCGCGACATAAGGCCGCATGTTGGCTTTGCGCAAGGGTTCATGCCGAGGAGTGGCGTCAGGCAGGGCAGCAAGATTGGACGGTGGATTGTCGCCGGGGCCGTCATCCAGATAATAACCGCCGCCTCTTTTGCTCACGGAGCCGGATGCGGCAGAAGACGCCTGTTCCAGGGTGTCGCGTTGCGGTGTGCTGCTGCAGCCGGCAAGAACCAGCAGCGCAGCCAGCGCGATAATTTGCACAGCCGGTATGGGGTGATACGACACGCTTCCGAGTTCCGAATCGTTGTTCATCACGTCTTCACCAGTTTGGGGTGCGTCTGTATGCTCATTAAAATACCAAAACCCAGCAACATTGTCACCATCGACGTACCGCCGTAGCTGATCAGCGGCAGCGGCACCCCCACCACCGGCAGAATACCGACAACCATGCCGATGTTGACAAAAATGTAGGTGAAAAAGGTCAGCGTGATCGAGCCCGCGATAAGACGGGTAAACTGGGTCGAAGCATTGGCGGTGATTACCATGCCGCGGCCTATTACCACCAGATACAGCAACAACAGCAAGATATTGCCCATCAAGCCGAATTCCTCGGAGAACACTGCGAAGATGAAGTCGGTACTTTTCTCTGGCAGAAAATCGAGATGGGTCTGGGTACCTTGCTGCCAGCCTTTGCCGATGACGCCGCCGGAACCGATGGCAATGGTGGACTGAATGGTGTGATAGCCCGCCCCCAGCGGATCCTGAGTGGGATCAAACAGCGTCATGACACGGCGGCGCTGGTAGTCATGCAGCATCGACCACAGTACCGGCAGGCTGCCTAACGCGGCGATCACCAATCCGGCTATGATGCGCCACGATAGCCCGGCGAGAAACAGTACGTAAAAACCGCTGGAGGCAATCAGCAGCGTGGTGCCCAAATCCGGCTGGCGCAGAATCAGAAATAATGGCAGCAACAGCAGCAACGTTGCTACCGCGTAATCGCGCAACCGCAGGGAGACTTCGTGTTTGTCGAAATACCATGCCATCATCAGCGGCACGGCGAGCTTCATCAGCTCGGAAGGCTGGATGCGGGTCACGCCGATATTCAGCCAGCGCCGTGCACCATTGTGAATCTCGCCGAACAGCGCCACCCCGATCAGCAGCATGAGGCCGATCAGGTAGAGCGGCACCGCCAGGCGCATGATGTGCTGCAACGGGATGTTGGCCACCAGCCACATGATGGTAAGCGCCACCAGCATGTTGATCGCCTGATTGCTGACGCGGCTGAGGTTCGCATCGGTGGCACTGTACAGCACCAGCAGACCGATCAGCATCAGCAGCAATACTCCACCCAGCAGAAAATTATCCACATAGCGCGTGAGGTAGTGCCACAGGCGGGTGGAGTCAGTCATGTGCGCCCTCCTCGTCATCAGCCGTCACTGCCGCTGCGCCGGCGGGCAACTTGCCGAGCAGGTGGTAGTCAAACACCAGCCGCGCAATCGGCGCAGCGGCAGCGCCGCCATGCCCACCGTTTTCTACCAGTACCGCCAGTGCGATTTTCGGTTTTTCAGCCGGCGCGTAAGCAATGAACAGCGCGTGATCGCGATGGCGCTCATTAATCTTGCTTTCCACATACTTCTCCCCCTGTTTCATGCCGATCACCTGCGAGGTGCCGGTCTTGCCGGCAAAAGTATATGCAGCCCCTGCGCCGGCGCGCGCTGCGGTACCACCGGGGCGTGTCACATCCACCAACGCATTATGCACGCGCTGCATGTTTTCCGGATTGAAATTGAGCGTGTACTGCGGCTGCGTGACAACATCACGTACTGCCCCGGTCTTGCTGTTCGTGACCTGTTTCACCAGATGCGGGCGGAAGGCTGTGCCGTTGCTGGCAAGTATGGCAGTGGCAAAAGCCAGTTGCAGCGGGGTGGTCAAATTGTAACCCTGGCCGATGCCGACGGAAATGGTGTCGCCTGCATACCACTTCTGCTTATGCCGCCTCATTTTCCATTCCTGCGAAGGCAACAGGCCGGAAACTTCGCCTTCGATATCGATCCCGGTTAGTTTGCCCAATCCGAACTGGCTGATGAAACTGAAAATTTTATCGATGCCGAGGTCGTTGGCAAGCCCGTAATAATAGGTGTCACAGGAGATGACCAGGGATTTGTGTATATCCACGCTGCCGTGACCGCCCACTTTCCAGTCGCGATAGCGGTGGCTGCTGCCGGGCAGACTGAAAAAGCCCGCGTCACTGATGGTGTACTGGGGGGTGCGCTTCTTCAGTTCCAGTCCGGCCAGCGCCATGAACGGCTTGAAGGTGGAACCCGGCGGATAAACGCCGCGCAGCGCGCGATTATTCAGCGGCCTGTCGATGGAATTATTGAGCAGATCCCAGTTCTCCGAGTCGATGCCATCAACAAAAAGATTGGGGTCGAAGCCTGGTTTGCTGACAAACGCAAGTACGTCGCCGCTGGTGGGATCGATTGCCACCAGCGCGCCACGCCGCTCACCGAATGCCTGTTCCGCCACCTCCTGCAGTTTGGCATCGAGCGACAGCTTTAGATTATTACCGGAGATCGGCGGGGTGCGCGACAGCACCCGTACCGCCCGGCCGGCTGCATCGGTTTCCACTTCCTCGAAACCGGTGATACCGTGCAGCTCTTTTTCATAACTCTGTTCGACACCGATCTTGCCGATATAGTCGGAGCCGCGGTAATTGGTGGAATCTCCGCTGGCTTCCAGTTGCTGCAGATCCTGACTATTGATGCGGCTGATATAACCCACCACATGCGATGCGCCTTCCCCTTTCGGATACTGACGGAATAAACGCGCCTTGATTTCCACCCCAGGGAAGCGGTAGCGGTTGGCGGCAAAACGCGCCACTTCGACATCCGATAAACGAGTGCGTATGGGCAGACTCTCAAATTGCTTGCTTTCCCCCATCAGTTTCTTGAAGCGCTTGCGATCCCTCGCCGCTATCTCGACCACGTTGGCCAGTTCGTTGATGGTAGCTTCAAGGTTGGCGACTTTGCTCGGCATGATTTCCAGCGTGTATGCCGAATAGTTGTGCGCCAATACCTCACCATTGCGATCAAAAATCAGGCCGCGGTTGGGTACGATGGGTGAAATGGATATACGGTTGGCTTCAGCCAGGGTGTGATAGTGCTCGCGCTGCGATACCTGCAAATAAAAAAAACGGGCAAAGAGCAAACCGAACAGCAACAGGACAAAGCCGGCACTGATGGCAAGCCGCAACTGAAAATGACGCAGTTCACGTCCGTGATTGCGAAGCTCGACTGTGCCGCTCATAGCGCATCGGAATCAGGTTTTCGCCGCTGGGGTATTTTCACTAAAGCGGAGAGCAGCGGCCACAGCAGCGCGCCGCTGACGCTGGCAAGAAGGAAATCCCAGCCCGGCAGATGAGCGCTGGCCAGCAGCCCGGTCAGCAGCATGACCAGTTGCGCCGAGAGCAGCAGCAGCCCAACCTGCGGTACCTGCTTGCGCAAACTGAATATGCGCAGGCGCCGATGCAGCAGCAGCGCAACAAAAGTCATCACGCTGTATGCCAGCGCATGCTGTCCGAATATGCTGGCATCACCCACATCCATCAGCAGGCCCATGATAAAAGCCATGCTCATGCCAACCCGTTGCGGCTGGTTGATGCTCCAGTAAAGCACCACCAAGGCGACGAAATCCGGGCGCAGCAGCAATGCAACACCTTGCAGCGGCAACAGGTTCAACAGCAGCGCTGCCGTCAGACTGAGAACGATGAACCGGCTCCTG
>JAPLQS010000039.1 GCA_026399575.1 Nitrosospira sp.
TAACCGGAAACGGCAGCACTCAACACTGGGCTATAAGTCGCCAATACGGTTTCTGGATGACTGGCTTAATGCCCAGCAGAAAGAAAAACTGGTAGCATGAACCCCACCTCTTGGAAGACGAAAAACCGGGGGAACCTCAAAACAGCAGGTTCTATTGCCGGTTTTTTACGACAATCAGAAACTCGATGCGGGGTACAGGTTGGATCTGCTGCTTGATAACAAAGTAATTGTTGAATTGAAGGCCGTTGAAAAAATATCACCAGTACATACCGCGCAACTTTTGAGTTATTTGAAACTGAGCAAATGTAAATTGGGGTTCATTTTGAATTTTAACGTTGTTCATATGAGGGATGGAATCAAGCGCATAGTAAATGGTTTGTAAGATTTGCCTCGCGTCCTTCGCGTCCATTGCGGTTCAAGATGTGTTTTTCTGATTAAAGATCTTTGAGATGTCTGACATTCTGCAAAAAATCCTCGCTGTCAAAACGCAAGAGATCGTGGCCGCGAAAGCCATCCAGCCTCTCGCCATGGTGCGCGCCGCCGCAGAAGCCGCCGCGCCGCCACGGGATTTTACCGGTGCGATCCGCCAAAAAATTGCCGCTGGACTGCCTGCGGTAATTGCGGAAATCAAGCAAGCCAGTCCCAGCAAAGGTGTGCTGCGCGAACATTTTGTCCCGGCCAGCATCGCCGCCAGCTATGCGCAGCATGGCGCTGCCTGCCTGTCGGTACTGACCGATACGCAGTTTTTTCAGGGCAGCGCGCAATATCTGCAGCAGGCCCGCGCCGCCTGCGATCTGCCGGTGCTGCGCAAGGATTTTATGCTGGACGAATATCAGGTGGTGGAAGCCCGCGCCATGGGAGCGGACTGCATCCTGCTGATCGTCGCGGCTTTCTGCGCACCCGCTGGCTTGAGCGCAGAGGGTGGAGGGGGAAGCGAGGCAGTCAGCCGCATGCGCCAGCTCGAATCGCTTGCGCATTTACTTGGCATGGCAGTGCTGGTTGAAGTGCACGATGCGTTGGAGCTGGAGCTGGCGCTGCAATTGAATACGCCGCTGATCGGCATCAACAACCGCAATCTGCGTACTTTCGAAACGCGGCTGGAGACGACGCTGCAACTGCTTGATCGCATCCCGCCGGGGCGTATCGTGGTCAGCGAGAGCGGCATCCGTGCGCCTGCTGATGTTGCTTTACTGCGCGCCCATCAGGTCAATGCCTTTCTGGTGGGCGAAGCCTGCATGCGTGCCGCCGATCCAGGGGTGGAACTGGCGCAGTTGTTCGGGTAGAATGGTATTTGATGTAGTGACGGGATCGCTGCAGCAGGCTATGTAATCGAAGCGAAAGGGGGGCAAAGGAACTTTGTTGCAGTTTTGTTGTATAAAAGCAACACATCTCTTGTTTGCCTTCTAAAAATTGCTTGATTTCCTTGCTACCCGCTGCTGCCTTAGGCACAATTCGTTCAACCTTCTCAAATTGAGGGGTCCAAGCTGCGGGACGCACTCCACCGCGTTACTGTCGGTGAGAAGATGTAGCTCGTTGTTTCAACTTTAAAGGAGATTTTCCGCATGAAAAAGAAACTGATTGCACTGGCAGTAGCTGGTGCGCTCGCGGCCCCGGTGATTGCATCTGCACAGGGGACCAACGTCACGATTTTCGGTCGTGTACAGGCTGAATACAGCGGTGTCGATAACGGTAACAATGCTTATCAGTCAGGCATTTCGGATAACTCGCGTTCGTCGCGCTGGGGTCTGCAAATTACTGAAGATCTGGGTCGTGGCCTGAAAGCCAACGCCCGCATGGAAATGGGCCTGAACACCGGCGCCGGCTCGGCTTCCACCCCGCGCGAGCAGTGGGTCGGTCTGTCCAGCAATAACTGGGGCGATGTGAAATTCGGCCGCGTGCAATCACCGTTCAAGGATTTTGCCGGTGGCATGACGATTGATCCGTTTGCTTACACCACTCTGCAAGGCAACGGTGCCGGTGGCACGATGACCGGCAGCGCCAACGGCATGGGTTCGGGCGCGAACGGTTTCGTCAACAGCGCGATCCGCTTTGACTCCATCAGCACGGAAGGTTTTTCTTTCGCCGGTTTGTTGATGCCGGGCGATGCCAACCAGCTTAATCCTCAAGATGCAAACAACGCTAGCAATATCCTGGCTCCTGGTGGTCTCGGCTCTGCCGGCATGACTGGCGGCAAGGATGGCGAGTTTGACGGCCAGGCTGCAGCCAAATACGCAGGCAACTACATGGGGCATGACTATTCCGTGTTCGGCGGCTATTCACGCGACAACGCCAACGTTCAACAGAAAGCAGCCGGTATGAGAGTCGAAGAAACATGGCGCGTCGGCGGTACCTGGAAGTATGAGAACCTGTCTGTCGTCGGTCAGTACGAAAGGGTTTACAACGCCATCGGCGCTGCGACCTGTACCTCGGCCGCTGCTCTGTCACAAAACGGACAAGGTACTACAGCCCTTCCTGGTAGCGGACAATGTAATTCCGCGATGAACGCAAACGGCGATGGCGACATCTGGCACGTCGGTACTAACTACAAGTGGGGCAATACCCTGCTGGTGGCGCAAGGCGGCGCGATGGCTGCTGACGCAATTGGTGCAGTTGCAGCGCGTGATTCCAGAAGCTTTACCGTGGGTGCGATTCATAGCCTGAGCAAGCGTACCAGCCTGTTTGGCGGCTACCAACGGGTAACCGTGGGAGCGCAGAGCGCTGGCGATGCTACAGCGCACCACAATGCAGGCAATCGCAACACCTGGACAGTAGGTATGCGTCACAATTTCTAATCGAGTCCTGATTAGTTGAAAATGGGGCGCTACGGCGCTCCATTTTTTTGTCCGTTTTCTCTGCATCACGTGCCGGGATTTCGCTGCGACTTATGTCTTGTGACCACAGCTATAACCCTGCCATAGCCGCGTGTTTAATTTATGCGGCATACGTGCTAGTATTTTGACTTGGCACCATGACACGGTAGCACGGTAGCACGGCAGCACGGCAGCACGGCAGCACGGCAAATAATGACAAGGGGTTGACATGCAAGCGCTACTCGCCAATCCCCACTCTGGCGGCCAAGGTGGATGTCCTACTGGTGCTCGGTGCTCGCAACAGTTCCAATTCCGCCCGGTTGCAGCTGGGAGTAAACCAGACCGAAGAGATAGAGGGTGTGGCCGAGGCCATCACATCCAGATTGCCGGCGGCGCTTCTGCGACGGCAGAAGTCAGCGTAAACACCGAAGAGAAATTGAAAGCAATCATTGTGCGCAGCCAGCACGGTTTAGTGAAGTTTTTTTGGAGGATGGGCACGTGGGAGTTCCTTTACGTCAACAGCTAGCAGTCGGCATGTACCTGCTCAAGCAAAAATTGAAAGGGGTCAAGAAGTATCCCCTGGTTCTGATGCTGGAGCCTTTGTTTAAATGCAATCTGGCCTGCGCGGGCTGCGGCAAGATCGACTATCCGGACGATATTCTGGACAAGCGGCTTACGTTTGAGGAATGCATGCAGGCGGTCGATGAATGCGATGCGCCGATGGTATCGATCCCGGGCGGCGAGCCGCTGATCCACAAGGAGATGCCGCAAATCGTGGCAGGCATCATTGCCCGCAAGAAATATGTGTATCTGTGCACCAATGCGCTGTTGTTGAAAAAGAGGATAGACGACTATACACCGTCGCCTTATCTGACTTTCTCCATCCACCTCGATGGCATGCAAGAACGGCACGATGCCTCGGTGTGTCAGGAAGGCGTTTTCGAGCGCGCAGTGGAGGCGATAAAACTGGCGTTGGCAAAAGGTTTCAGGGTCACTATCAACTGCACCCTGTTTCAGGGCGAGACGCCGAAAGATGTGGCCGAATTTCTGGATTATGCCATGGAGCTGGGCGTGGAGGGCGCCACCATCGCACCCGGATTCAGCTATGAACGCGCGCCGCAGCAAGGCATTTTTATCAAGGGTGAAGATACCAAGAAATTATTCCGGGGTATTTTTGAAATCGGCAAGACGCGCAAGTGGAAGCTGAATCACTCGTCGCTTTATCTTGATTTTCTGGCAGGCAATCAGAATTATCAGTGCACGCCTTGGGGCAACCCAACACGCAATGTATTCGGTTGGCAAAAACCTTGCTATCTGCTGCCAGATGAAGGCTATGCGGCCAGTTTCCAGGAACTACTGGATGACACGCCTTGGGCCAAGTACGGCAACAGCAGCAATCCCAAGTGCGCACAATGCATGGCACATTGCGGTTATGAGGCGACCGCGGTTGAAGACATGCTGCAGAATCCACTCAAAGCATTTGGAGTATCGCTGCGTGGTCCTCGTACGGATGGACCGATGGCGCCGGAGCTGCCGCGAGTGTACGACGTTTCTCAGCCACATAATACCGGCAGAAAGGAGTTTCCCATTGCGGTAGTGGTTGAAAAGGCAGGTGTGACCAGGTCTGCGGCCAGTGGATCGGTTGGCACCGGCACTGACGGATAAGATTGCCAATGGGTAACGATCTGCTATCCTGAACTGGGTACGCTGAGTGTCTCTACTGGAAAGGTTGCCAATATGAGAATCTTGCCCGGAACCAAATCTGTTTCGCACTTCTGCATGGTAGCAGTGATGCTGCTGGTCGCGTCCATGTCCTGGGCGCAGAAACCGGAGCCTGGCGATCCGGGACAGGTAGTGCAGCGGTTTCATGAATCGCTGCTTGAGGCGATGCGTGAAGGCAGCAGGCTGGGTTATCGAGGTCGCCTCGAGCTGCTGGCGTCCGCCGTCGAGCGCTCACACGATCTTGATTTTATCGCACGTACCAGCCTGGGGAGCCACTGGACCAAGCTGGATCCCGAGCAGCAGCGCGTCTTTACCGATACCTTTCGGCAACTCAGTATCAGCAGCTACGCAGAATGGTTCAAAAGCCACGAAGGTGAGCGTTTTGAATTCGTGGAGCAGCAGCCCATGCCGCGGGAGCAGGTATTGGTGCGGAGTCGGTTGATCCAGGCAAAAGGCGAGGTTGTGCGTTTCGACTATGTCCTGCGGCAGACAAAAGATGGCTGGCGCATCATCAACATTTTAGCCGATGGTGTCAGCGACCTTGCGCTGAAACGTGTCGAATACCGTGCTATTCTTGAGCGGGATGGCTTTCCGGCGCTTGTCGATATGCTCAAGAAAAAGATCGCCTCAGCCGAGCAAAGCTGAGGATAGCTCGCTCCAACCTACCCCCTGAAAGATGACCGCAATCGTAGAAGCTTCGCATAGCCGCAGCTACCGCGCCTTCGCGCGCTGGGTCGCCGCTTCTTATCATTATGCTGCATGGATACTGCTCGCATCGCTGCTGATTGCAGTGGCATGCGCCGTATACACCTCGCGCAATCTGGGTATGAATAGCGATACCACAGATATGCTCTCTGAGCACCTGCCATTTCGCGCCAATTACAAGCACTACAAGAAAACGTTCCCCCAGGATCAGGACATGGACACCCTGGTGCTGGTGCTCGATGCCCCTACACCCGAGCAGGCACATACTGCCACCAAACGTCTGGCAGAGCGCCTGAAACAAGACACCACAAATATTAAGGATACTTATCTTCCGAGTGGAGATGTTTTTTTCGAGCGCAATGGCCTGCTTTATGAAAGCGTACCGGAGCTTGGACGCATCACCGATCGTCTGGCAGCGGCACAACCGCTGATTGCGCACATCGCCGGTGACCCTACTTTGCATACCTTCGCTTCGGTGCTCACAGGGGCGGTGGAAGAGTTGCGTGCTGGGCGCAGTCTGGAGCTGGAGCCCGTTCTGGGCGGGGTGAGCGCCACTCTGGATGCAAGGCTTGCCGGCGTGCCGAGGGCACTGTCATGGCAAGCACTGTTCCGTGGCGAGGCGCAGAAAACCACTTATCGGGAGCTGATGACGGTGCAGCCGAAGCTGGACTACACCCAACTGGCTGCAGCGGAACAACCGATTGCGGCGCTACGCGCTACCGCACGGGATCTCGGTTTGACGGAGGATGGGGTGCGGTTGCGCGTTACCGGCGACGTGGCGCTGGCTGACGAGGAGCTCAAAAGCGCGATGCACGGCACGGAATACGCCGGACTGCTCGCACTCGTACTGGTGACAGCGGTACTTTATGTCGCGCTGCATACGGCTGGTCCCATCCTTACCGTGCTGCTTAGCCTGGTGCTGGGCCTGCTGCTTACGGCGGCTTTTGCCACTGCGGCAGTTGGTCAGCTGAACGTCATCTCGATTGCGTTTGCGGTGCTATATGTGGGTCTTGGAGTAGATTATGCGATCCATTTCCTGCTGCGATACCGCGAGCTGCTGGAAGAGGGCCAGCCGACGGTGCAAGCTTTGCAGGCAACTGGCGGAGACACCGGACACTCATTATTTTTATGCGCTGTCACCACCGCTATCGGTTTCTATGCATTCATGCCCACTGCCTACCGTGGGGTTGCAGAGCTGGGATTGATCGCGGGCACGGGTATGCTGATCAGTCTGGTGATTACTCTCACCCTGGCACCTGCCTTGCAGCGCTACTTGCCGACACGACCTAGAGCAGTATCTGCTGGTGCAGAGGGCTCGCTGGGCAAGCTGCTGGAGTTGCCTTTGCGCTGGCGTAAGGTGGTGTATGCTGGTACTTTCGCCGCATTACTCGCTGCCGTGGCAGTGCTGCCGAAGATTGAGTTCGACTACAACTTGCTGAATCTGCAGGATCAGCGCGGAGAAGCCGTGCAGACTTTCCGCGAGTTGCTGGCAGAAACCGAGCACTCACCCTGGCATGCAGTTGCGCTGGCCGACAATGAGGTGGAGGTGGCTCGGCTGGCACAGCGGTTGACGGGTCTGCCTGAAGTCGGCAGAGTGGTCACGATTCTCGACTTCGTACCCGCAGCGCAGGAAGAGAAGCTCGCTCTCATCGAAGAGATGGCACTTACGCTGGGGCCGCTCACATTCGCGCCAGCGCCGCCGGTAGCAAAACAGTACACACTGGTACAGCAGCGCGCAGCACTGGGCGCGCTGAGCACTGCGCTGGATCGGTTCATTGCTGAACGGCCTAACCATCCCGCGTTGGTGCCCGCTCGCAGCCTCAGGGCATCGCTGGGTGCGCTGCTCACCCATTTCGACGCGGCCAGCAGCGACGACAAGAACCAGTTGCTACAGGCTGTTGGCAAAGATCTGCTCGCTCTGTTGCCTGATGCCATGCAGCGCCTGCACACCTCGATCGAGGCCACCCCGTTCAATCAGCAGCAGTTGCCTGAATCATTGCGCACGCGCTGGCACAGCCAGGCAGGGCAGTATCGGATCGCAATTTATCCGGCAGAGAATATCAATAACAATCAGGCGTTGCGAAGTTTCGTGCGGGCGATACAGCAGGAGGCACCGCAACCCTGCTGGTGTTGATTCCCCTTCTGCTGGCCGCGCTATTCACCGGTGCTGTTACAGTATTGCTGGGCGTTCAGTTCAATTTCGCCAATATCATTGCTTTGCCGCTGCTGCTGGGTATCGGTCTCGACAGTGGACTCCACATGGTGCATCGAAGCCGTAGCGATGGGACAACCCACGAGGAACTGATGCATACCAGTACCACGCGTGCGATTTTTTACAGCGCGTTGACTACTTTGGTCGGTTTTGGCAGTCTGGCGTTCTCATCGCACCAGGGCACTGCCAGCATGGGGGTGCTGCTTACCATAGGGCTGGCGCTTACGTTGATCTGCATCCTGATCATATTGCCAGTGTTGCTGGCGACTGTGAATCAGGGAAGGACTCATGAGAAAGTTATGCCCTAGTTCAATGATTTTTGTTTATACTTTGCACCGCTGAAGCGGACTCCGCATTACCGAACGGAATCAGATCAATGGGGGAACAATCCAAATAATATTTAATCATGAAGCCTAATCGTCTGACTACAACCGTATTACTGCTATCTGCTGTGCTGTTCGCAGGTTGCGCCACCATACCCCAGAATGACCAGAGCGATCAGACTGCCCGGAATGTCAGCCCAGTCGATCCCTACGAGAATACCAACCGCACATTTTACAAGATCACCGATGCTGTTGACCGGCACGTTCTGGAGCCGGTCGCTCATGCCTACATAGTGCATGTGCCCAACCCCTTGCGGCGCTCGATCGGAAATTTCTATGATAATGTGGCTTATCCAAACGTAGCTCTGAACGCCTTTCTGCAAGGCAAGGTACAGCAGGGACTCGAGGATACTTTGCGCTTTGCCGTCAATTCAACCATAGGCCTGTTTGGACTGTTTGATATGGCAACCCCTATGGGATTGAAACAGAACGACGAGGATTTTGGACAGACACTGGGAGTGTGGGGGGTTGATACCGGCTCTTATTTGTTTCTTCCTTTTCTCGGCCCCAGCAGCAGCCGAGATGTATCCGGCATCCCTGTCAGCGTGGTCACCAATGCGCTTTTTTATATAACTAGCGCCGCAGTCTTTGCGCCTATAGGTGTTCTGGGGATCATTGATAAGCGCGCACGGTTGTCGGGCTCCATGCTCATTCGTGACCAGGCAGCGCTGGACGCCTATCTGTTCGTGCGCGAGGCTTCTTTGCAGCAGCGCAGGCACCAGATCTATGACGGTAACCCGCCCCCTGAAAGCTATGACGATCCTTCACAGGATGATTCCCTGGAGGACAGCTTGGTGCAGGACAATCCGTTGCAGAATAATACTGCAAGAGATCGCCGTACCGACAGGGTGTCACGTCCGCAGAATGATCCAGTAAAAATGACGCTGGATCTCCCGCGGGCTAATCTTCAGCCGATTGATCTCGAGCATAATCCCGCAAGGGATCGGCGCACAGACAGAACGTTGCAGCAGCATTAGCAGAGTGCCAACCATCAGGTCAGAGCCACCCCTGACGACAATGAAACGAGTTGCTCCACACCGCATGCATGGAACCAAGACGCACGACCTCAGTCTGAGGTAATCATCCCGGCACCTGCTGCTGGGAGCGTGTCAACGGGTTATAATGTAGAATTATTTAATAAATATTTGGTACGAAAATAATTAATGAGGTTTCGATTGTATGACTAGAACATCTCTGCGGGATAGCAGCAGCGACCGCACGAGCAAGATTGCTGCTGACCATCGGCCAGACTCAGAGCGAGACGCAACAACAGATGTCACGGCGCTGGAAAATGCGCTTACCACGGCGCGTACGGCTTTAGTGTCGCTGCAGAAGGAGGATGGGCACTGGTGCTTCCCGCTGGAGGCAGACTGCACGATCTCGTCCGAATATATCCTGATGATGCACTTCATGGATGATGTGGACGTCGATCTGGAGATCAGGCTGGGCCGATTTATTCGTGAGCAGCAGGACCTGGACCATGGTGGTTGGGCGCTCTACTATGGCGGCCACTTTGATCTGAGCTGCACGATCAAGGCTTACTATGCTTTGAAGATCGTCGGTGATTCACCCGACGCGCCGCATATGGTGCGCGCCCGCACAGCCATTCTGGCGCACGGCGGTGCAGCACGGGCCAACTCATTCACCCGGATACTGCTCGCCATGTGGGGCCAGATTCCCTGGCGCGGGGTGCCATTCATGCCGGTTGAGATTATATTATTGCCAAGCTGGTTTCCCTTTCACCTGAGCAAGATTGCCTACTGGTCTCGCACTGTGACTGTGCCGCTGACCATTCTATACTCTCTGAAGGTGCAGTCTGCCAACCCGCGTAAGGTCAATGTCCCCGAGCTGTTCACCGTACCTGCGGAAGATGAGCGCGACTACTTTCCAGTGCGCTCAACGCTCAATCGGATTCTCCTGATGGTCGAGCGCACGGCTCGATTATTCGAACCACTCATCCCGGATGCCTTGCGTCGCGTTGCGCTACGCCGTGCCGAACAGTGGATAGTGGAACGGCTTAACGGCGATTGCGGTCTGGGGGGGATTTTCCCGGCTATGGTGAATGCCAGCGAGGCGCTGGCATTGCTGGGTTATGCCTACGAACATCCTTACCGAGAGCAGTGCCGTCAGGCTCTGCGCGGACTGCTGGTGGAGGAGGGCGAGCGGGCTTGGTGTCAGCCTTGCACCTCGCCGGTGTGGGATACCGTTCTCGCAACCCTCGCTCTGCAGGAAGACGTGGATGCGGATCAGAAGCCGATCCGCAAAGCCCTTGACTGGCTGGTCCCTCTGCAGATACTCGATGCACCCGCAGACTGGCAGGAAGACCACCCCGGGCTGGCTGGCGGTGGTTGGGCTTTCCAGTATGCCAACCCTCATTACCCTGATCTGGACGATACTGCTGCAGTGGCTTGGGCAATGTACCAGGCAGATCCCCAGGCTTATCGCGAGAGTCTGGAGCGGGCAGCGGACTGGCTTACCGGGATGCAGTCCAGCAATGGCGGTTTTGCGGCATTTGATGCGGACAACACTTATTACTATCTCAACGAAATCCCATTTGCTGACCACGGCGCATTGCTTGATCCGCCTACCAGTGACGTCAGTGCCCGGTGTACAGGCTTCCTGGCGCTGTACGGCAAAGCCGAACAGCAGGACAGCATGAGGCGGGGGCTGAGCTACTTATTCAGCGAGCAGGAACCGAGCGGCGCCTGGTTCGGACGATGGGGCAGCAATTATATTTACGGTACCTGGTCGGTGATGGAGTCCTTGCGGCTGGCCCGTGTGGATACTGATCACATCGCTATCCGCCGTGCGGTGCAATGGCTCAAATCCGTGCAGCGTGACGATGGTGGCTGGGGTGAGAGCAACGATAGCTATTTCGAGCCGCAACAGGCTGGACAATTTTTCACGAGCACCCCGTGTCAGACCGCCTGGGCGCTATTGGGCTTAATGGCGGCAGGTGAGGTCAATAGCCAGGCAGTACGGCACGGCATTGCATACTTGATACGCATACAGGGCAATAACGGTCTGTGGAGCCAGCCGTGGTTTAATGCGCCGGGCTTTCCACGGGTCTTCTATTTAAGATATCACGGCTATGCGAAGTACTTTCCTTTGTGGGCATTGGCAAGATTTCATGCGCTGACTCGGAAGACTTCCGTGTGAGGGTGGTGGGTATTGTCACCGCCATGCGGGTGGAGGCGCGCTGTCTTACCACATTGAATCTGCCCTTTAATGCAAGGGTCAGTCTGGGAGAGGGGGCAGCGATCTGGCTGAGCGGGATGGGTGAAAAGGCGGCACGGGAGGCGGCAGAAGGATTGCAGGCAAGTGGTGCAACCACTCTGGTGAGTTTCGGACTTGCGGGCGCGCTGGATTCAAGTTTGCGTCCCGGAGACTTGGTGCTGCCAGAGTCGATTCACGCCGGCTATATATTGCCAGTCGATCTGGACTGGCGTAATCGCCTGCGCCAGTGCTTACCTGCTCACTTGAGTGTTGCGAGTGGCATGCTGGCTGCGAGTCCGGGAGTGCTGACCTCGGCGGGTGCCAAACGTAAACTGGCAGAAGCTACCGGGGCCTGTGCGGTGGACATGGAAAGTGGTGCGGTGGCCGAGGTGGCTGCAAGAGCCGGCGTGCCATTCCTTGCGGTGCGAGTGATTGCAGATCCGCTTGAGTTTTCACCGCCCCCATCCCTGCTTCATGCAGTACGCCCCGATGGCAGCGCCGATCCAGCCCGCCTGCTGGCTTTGTTGTTGCGACGATCCGTGACGCTGGGCACACTGTTGCGCCTTGCGGTGCAACTCCGCGCCGCGCGTTCCACTCTACTGACAGTGGTGCGGCATGCAGGCACGGAACTGGGGACTCCTTCCGATCAAGCCCGCAGTTGAGCGTCAGACCATGTTGCAGCGGATTTACTTATGCTGGGGTGGCTGATGGGGTTCGAACCCACGACAACCGGAATCACAATCCGGGACTCTACCGCTGAGCTACAGCCACCATTTGAAAAAACAAGAATCACACAGGTTTGTGAGTTCCGACGTAATTCGTTAAAGCATTACTCCATGGCGTGCCCGACAGGAATCGAACCTGTAACCCCCAGCTTAGAAGGCTGGTGCTCTATCCGGTTGAGCTACGGGCACTACTCAAACCGGGCTTGCCCTGAATTAACAGAGCGTAAATTGGTCGGGGTGGAGAGATTTGAACTCCCGACATCCTGGTCCCAAACCAGGCGCGCTACCAGGCTACGCTACACCCCGGAAAGGGCGACACTATACCTTTTGGCTGATAAAAGGTCAATTTGCGGTCATTTTTAGGTGAATTCGAATCTAAGCAGAGTGCGCTATTTTCGGCCTGGCCTGGATCTGCATGACGTACATCAAGTAGCAGCGGCACGCCCCTCGCGCCGCTTTGCAGTGATTGCGTGGTTGCCAAGCTTCATTAATACGTCCCAAGCTGGCCCCGGAAACTTATGCAGTTTTATCATCACGTCTTCCAGTGCTGCCAGAAAATAATCAACATCCGCTTCGCTGATATTAAGGGGGGGCAGGATTTTTATGATTGGTATGGCATGACCGGCTACCTGGGTGAGAATGTGGTGATCGTCCAGCAGCGGAATGACAATGGCTTGAGCAAAGAGATTCTCGTCCATCTTGTTGACCATGGCCCAGGCTGTCTTCAACGCCATCGATTCAGGTTTGCCGAATTCGATGCCGATCATCAGGCCGCGCTGACGTACCCCTTTCAGAAATTCATAGCGAGGTACCATTGCTTCAATGCCGCGGCGGAAGCGTGCACCGAGCTCAGTGGCGCGTTCGGTGAGATTCTCGTCATCCAATACAGCGAGCGAAGCCAGTCCCGCTGCCATTGCGAGGTTGCCCATGCCGAAGGTGCTGGCATGGACGATGGCGCGATTCATCGAATCGTAAACACTGTTGTAGATTGCGCGGCGCGTGATGGTCGCGCCCACCGGCACATATCCGCCTGAAAGCGCTTTGGATAGACAGACAACATCGGGCTGCAGGCCATCGATCCATTGACAGGCCAGGAATCGTCCGGTGCGCCCCATGCCCGATTGAACTTCATCGCAGACCATTAATGCGCCGTATTTGCGGCACAGGCTTTGCGCGGCGAGCAGATACTCGTCACTGGCAATGTTGACCCCCTTGCCCTGGATTGGTTCGAAGACAAAGGCGGCAATGTCGCCGACAGCGAGTCGCGCCTCAAGGCCGGCAAGATCGCCGAGCTTTACTTCAGAGCCGCCCGAGAGCAGCGGTTCAAATCCTCTGCGGAAGCTCGCTTCGCCATTCAGCGACAGAGATCCTGTGGTCAATCCATGGAATGCCTTCGCGAGATGGATGATGCAAGGACGTCCAGTTGCTGCGCGGGTGAACTTGATGGCCGCTTCGATGGCTTCCGTTCCCGAGTTGCTGAAATAGACGGTGTCAAGACCCGCAGGCATGCGTTTTATAAGTTCACGCGCGAGCACAGCGGCAAGTGGCGGGCCGTCAAAACCGACCCACCCCGGAAAATCGGAGTCCAGCACCTGCTGCAGTGCGCCACGGATAGTCGGATGGCGTCGGCCAAAATTGAAGACCCCCCAGTTGCAGAGGAAATCAAGGTAACGCGTGCCCTCCTCATCCCAAAGATAAGGACCTTCGCCGCGCGTCCAGGAGTGATTGAAGCCGAGTATGCGCAGCACTTTGACAAAAACCGGGTTCACGTGCTCTTCAAAGATTTCGAAGTTCTTGCCGCGGGTTTCGGCAAGGATGGTGTTGATATCGATTGGCATGGTTTAGATTCTTAATTCCAGGAAGGTATGGCAGTAATCCGACGTGTCGTCAGTGATGCGGCTGAATTGAATCGGCGGAGTGGGTTCGATGGATTGTGCGGGGCTGCTGAATCGGTATGACATTGCATTATCTTTTTCCGTGTAAGCCTGAGTTGTTTAATTTACACATTTCCGTACGTTTTTTTGAGCAAGTCGGGCGTCGTTTTGTTTGAAGCAAATCAATTTAAGTTGTGTTTGGGCAAATAACTGCAACTTGGAACCCCGTGCATCTTTGATACAAAGATACCATCTTGCACACACAATATTAGCATGATAAAATAATTCTGAAATCGGCTATGCGGTTTTCGCGGATAGCTCAAGGGTTGAGACAGGCGCCAGCACTGGTTCGATATGGAAAAACTCGGGACAGAGCGGCATAAAAAATGTAATTAATGGCCCAATAACTGGATTCCAGTATCCACAAGTCCTGAAAATGGATTCCTCTTGTGATGGGCGGGGCGTAGTCTGGAAGCTTAATAGCCCGATTAAGAAGTTTCATTAGCTAAATGCCGATCAAGCTTACGCCCTAAAAATTATTTGTTTGGGATCGAATAAGACGTCTTGCGAACATAGAAAATATAGCGTATCGTGGCGCCACAAAACCAATACGGACAAGACATTATCGTTATTCGGAACATGGTTATTCCGGATTTGCGCTAAGCTCGGAATGACTTGTATTGAGATGGTGAATTTACTAGGCTGATAGCGTTCCTTTTCCTGAATGCTTGGAGTTGAATAAAGGCGCCGCGTAGCAACAGAAAAAGAATAGGAATAATTGCAGCGCGGTTATCGCCACGTATACCGGGAGTGTTTCACATAACTAATCCCGGATACAGGTTGAGAGACGGGATGGGTATTCGTAGTAACATTTTGGGTCATACTGAATTCAGTAATCAAGTGGGGGAAATATGAGTAGTAAAGCAGTAGTAACCCTGTTGGGAATTCTGGCGATAGCCTCGTATTCAGGGATGGGGATGGCGGCAGCAGATCCCTATCAGTTGAATTTTCAAACGCCAAACAGCGCCATCGCCCAGCAGACATACGATCAGCATATAATGCTGTTGTGGATCTGCCTGGCGATTTTCATCGGCGTGTTCGGTGTCATGCTCTACTCCTTGATCAATCACCGCAAGTCAAAGGGCTACAAGGCCGCAAACTTTCACCACAGCACCACAGTCGAGATCATCTGGACGGTTATTCCGTTTATCATTCTTATCGCCATGGCATATCCTGCCACCAAGACCGTCATCGCCATGAAGGACACATCCAATCCGGACATCACGGTCAAAGTGACCGGGTACCAGTGGCAATGGGGCTATGATTATCTGGTGGGCGAGGGTGCGGGAATCAGCTTTATCAGCAGAACAACTACCACACTGGATCAGCGCAACAATAAAGCCCCCAAGGATGAGTTTTACATGCTGAGGGCGGATAAACCGATGGTGGTGCCGGTAGGCAAAAGAGTGCGTGTGCTCATTACCGCCAACGACGTGATTCACGCATGGTGGGTGCCCGCGTTCGGCATCAAGCAGGATGCGATCCCTGGGTTCATACGCGATGGTTGGTTTCAAGCTGACAGGGTTGGCACTTTCGTTGGTCAGTGTACGGAATTATGTGGCAAGGATCACGGTTTCATGCCGATCGTGGTGGAAGTGATGGAACCGGCACAATATACGCAATGGGTGGCGGAGCAGAAAGCGCAATCGGCTGCGGCGGTAGTCGATGTCAACAAGGTGTTCACTCTGGACGAACTGAAAGCCGCAGGCGAGAAAGTATACGCGGGTAACTGTGCCGCCTGCCATCAGGCTAACGGCCAGGGCATTCCCGGAACATTCGTTGCGCTGGATGGATCGAAAGTTGCCACTGGCCCCAAAGCCGAACACATCAATATCGTGGTGAATGGCGGCAAAGCCGGTAGTGCAATGGCTGCTTTCAAGCACCTGTCGGATGTGGAAATCGCAGCGGTAGTAACGTATGAACGCAATGCCTGGAGCAATATGACAGGTGACGTAGTACAGCCATCCGAAATTAACGCATTCAGAAAATAAGTAAGTACTAAGGAGAAGAACCATGGCAGCAGT
>JAPLQS010000072.1 GCA_026399575.1 Nitrosospira sp.
GGCCGTAAAATCCATGGCAAAACAGCGCAAAAGCTGCCGGAATTTCTTCTCGCTGATTCGGGAACGGAAGTAGTACCTATTTTTAACATTCATCTCAAGAAGTTAGCACACTTTAATAAGTGCTTAACTTCCTAAGACCCTAGAAATATAGGAATATAAAGTTGTTGGGAACCCTCTCGGAAAATTACATACTCGACAAATATCTATGCTAGCAAAACTCGGTGAACAGGATTAACATGAAGACTCGTTCAACCCTATAGAAATGTAGTGAGGTGGTTATGACTACCAAGATTCCACAAGCATCGCGCGACTACGACAATACGCGCGTTATCGAACGCCCCGATGGTTTCTATTGGCATTATGAGAATGCCAGCGAAAAGGTGTTCGGTCCCTTTGCTACCCTGCTTGAAGCGATTCAGGACATGGAATACACCGCTGAATCAGATTATGAGCCGGGAGAAACCCTGGAACAGGCGGAAGATGAGATCGGCATGTCCGGCTGGATTGATCCCGAAACGGGGGAGCCGGGTGAAGAATCGTTTCGTCTTGAAAACTGATTAATTAAACAGCTGCTGATCTGGTGTAGTCTGTTCAATAGGCGGCGCACTTTCCCGAAAGCACCAGGAACAGACCGCAACCAATAACTGCCGCAATACCCGCACTACAATATCCGGAAGATTCTGAAAATGAGCTCTGGTCGATTGCTGATCGAAATCCCCACGATAGACACAGTTCGTTATAACCACAGCCTATTCCCAAGTACCCGCTCAGTCTACAGCTCAGCCATTTGCTCTGGCCCTACGAAAGCCCGGGATATGAGCCATCTCATCTGTTTCTTTAGCTGGAGGTTTGCATGAGCTACCGTGAAGAAAAAGACACCATGGGTATGGTACAAGTACCTGCCACCGCGCTGTGGGGGGCGCAGACACAACGTTCCTTGCAGAATTTCAAGATTTCCGGCGAGCGCATGCCGTTCGTATTGCTGCGCGCACTTGCCCTGGTAAAACGTGCGGCCGCGAGCGTAAACCATGATTTGCATCTGCTCGATGCAGCCAATGCCAATGCCATCATTCATGCTGCCGATGAAGTAATCGAGGGTCGCCACGAAGCCGAGTTTCCGCTGGTGGTGTGGCAAACCGGCTCCGGCACCCAGACCAACATGAACATGAACGAAGTGCTGGCAAACCGCGCTTCCGAGTTGCTTGGCGGCGGGCGCGGCGAAGGACGCAAAATTCACCCCAACGATGATGTGAACATGGGGCAGTCGTCCAACGACGTGTTTCCGTCAGCAATGCACGTGGCGGCGGTACATGCCTTCCACCATCAATTAAAGCCCGCGCTTCGTGCATTGCGCCAGACTCTTGCCGCCAAGGCCGAACAATTTTCCGATATCGTCAAGACCGGCCGCACCCATCTACAGGATGCAACTCCACTGACCCTGGGGCAGGAGTTCTCGGGTTATGTTTCGCAACTGGATCATGGCCTGGTACATGTAGAGGCGGCGCTTCCACATCTGTGCGAGCTGGCGCTGGGTGGCACTGCCGTGGGCACTGGCCTGAATACTCATCCGGAATTTGCCGAACGTACCGCAGCAGAACTGGCAAGACTGACCGGTCTGCCATTCGTCACTGCTCCCAATAAATTCGAGGCGTTGGCTGCAAACGATGCGCTGGTTCATGCGCATGGCGCACTGAAGACACTGGCAGCATCCTTGCTGAAGATTGCCAATGACATCCGCTGGCTGGCTTGCGGGCCTCGCTGCGGCATCGGCGAGTTGAAAATTCCGGCAAACGAACCGGGCAGTTCCATCATGCCAGGCAAGGTCAACCCGACCCAGTCGGAAGCCATGATCATGCTGTGCTGTCAGGTAATGGGCAACGATGTGGCGATCAATATGGGCGGGGCGCTGGGTAATTTCGAACTCAATGTGATGAAACCGCTGATCATCCACAATTTCCTGCAAAGCGTGCGCCTGCTTGCGGATGGCGCAACCAGTTTCAATGATAACTGCGCAGTGGGCATCACCGCCGATGTAGCGCATATCGATGATTTGATGCGCAACTCGCTGATGCTGGTGACCGCGCTCAATCCCCACATCGGCTACGACAAGGCAGCGGAAATTGCCAAGAAAGCCTACTGCGAAGGCGTCACGCTAAAGGAAGCGGCGCTTGCATCCGGCCATGTCACCGCAGAGCAGTTCGAAATGTGGGTAAAGCCGGAAAACATGGTAGGAAACAAATAAAGCAGGGTCATACCCCGCCGCTTTTGAACCTCTCCAGCGCTTGCATCAGTTCTGTCCGGATTCCTGGCTCCCACACCGAATGACCCGCATCATTGACGATCACGTAGCGCGCTTGCGGCCACGCCCGATGCAAGTCATCAGCGCTGACGATGGGACAGACCGCATCATAACGGCCTTGCACAATGACGGCGGGAATCGAACGAAGTCTGCCTATGTTATCCAGCAGCGAATTTTCCGGCAGGAATATATCGTGGCTGAAGTAGTGCGCCTCCATGCGGGCGAGTCCCAGCGCAACGGTAGCGCCGGAAAAGTAGCCGACCGTTTCGGGACTGGGCAACAGTGTCGAGCATGAGCCTTCGTAGATGCTCCAGGCGCGGGCTGCGGGCATGTGCACTGCAGGGTCCGGATGCATCAGGCGCTGGCGATAGGCAGTGAGGATATCGCTGCGTTCTGCTGATGACAATGGCGCGACGAAAGCATGCCAGGCTTCCGGAAAAAGATTTCTTAGACCGTAGAGAAACCAGTCAATCTCACTTTTGCGACAAAGAAAAATTCCGCGCAGGATAAGACCCAGACAGCGTTGCGGATGAGCCTCGCCATAGGCCAGCGCCAGCGTACTGCCCCACGAGCCGCCAAATATCAGCCATTCTGCAATACCGAGATGTTGCCGCAAGGTTTCGATATCGCTGATGAGATGCAGCGTAGTGTTGTCACGCGTTTCCCCCAATGGAGTGGAACGGCCCGCGCCGCGCTGATCGAATATTATGATGCGGTAATAAGCCGGATCGAAAAACCGGCGATGATTGGGTGATGATCCGGCGCCCGGCCCGCCATGGAGGAACAGCACCGGCACACCAGCGACGTTGCCCGACTGCTCCCAGTACATTGTGTGCAGACCATCCAGCGCTAACAGGCCGCTGGCATAAGGCTCGATTGCTGGAAATAGCTCAGTACGCAGATTATCGTTCATGACTGCCTGGGTGGCCTTTATACATCCGCAGTTTACCAGTTACCAAGCCGATGAAAAGGATGGCAAACAGGCTTGAGTTCGTGCTTTGCGCACACATTGATTCTGGTATATTGCACACTCTACATTAGCATGACGAGGACAAGCCCATGCCCCATGTGTTGAAAGAACAGGAAATTTCCATGTTACGCACCGAAATTGAGATGCTGATGAAAGAACGTCAGAGTCTGCTCAAGACTACCGGTGCAGCAGCCGTGTTTATCGCCAATCTGGACAGTGGCACTCTGCCAGAGGACGCTTATGAAGCGGCGGAGATGCTGTCCAACTGTTTGAATGACCTGTCCGAAGACACCTTGCGCGATGCGCTGGACAAGGTGAGGGCAGAGTTGACTGCCAGTGAATGAGTTTAGTGCTATCGTCAGCACCTCCTAGAGTCGGTCTTGTTCTGACCGGAGGTGGTGCGCGCGCCGCCTATCAGGTCGGAGTATTGCAGGCAATCGCCGCGATGCTGCCGGAGGGTACGCGCAATCCGTTCCCCGTCATTTGCGGCACTTCCGCCGGCGCCATCAATGCTGCCGGCCTCGCAGTCTCGGCCAGGAATTTCCATGAAGGAGTAGGGCGACTGGCGTCAGTGTGGGAGAACTCCCATGTCGATCAGGTTTATCGCTCCGACCCCATCGGCGTATTTGGCAACAGCGCACGCTGGCTGGCTTCACTGCTGTTCAGTGGATTAGGCAAGCATAGCGCAGTTTCCATGCTGGACAATTCGCCGTTTGCTCAACTGCTGGAGCGCAGCATGCCGCTGCGCGCGATCCAGAAAAATATCCAGGCTGGCGCCTTGCATGCCTTGGGCATTACCGCATGGGGCTACACCTCCGGACAATCGGTCACTTTCTACCAAGGTGCAGACAGCATAGTTCCCTGGAAACGAGCGCGCCGTGTCGGCATTGCCTCGCATATTGGTGTCGAGCATCTGCTGGCGTCTTCCGCCATCCCGTTTCTTTTCCCGGCAATAAAACTGCACCGTGAGTATTTTGGTGACGGCTCCATGCGCCAGCTCGCACCCATCAGTTCGGCACTGCATCTGGGCGCAGACCGGGTACTGGTAATAGGCGTACGCAAAGCTGATGAAGCGCAGCCTGATCGGGTAAAAGTGGAAAGCTATCCACCACCAGCACAGATTGCGGGCCACGTCATGAGCAGTATTTTTCTCGACAGCCTTGACGTGGATCTGGAACGGCTGCAACGTATCAACAATACCATCCAGCTGATCCCGAAAGAACAACTGGAAAATAGCAACGTTCCTCTGCGCCGGGTGGAGTCGATGGTGATTTTCCCCAGTGTGGAAATCAACAGGATCGCAGAACAGCATGCCCATACCCTGCCGCGCACCATACGTCTTTTTTACCGTGCGATTGGCGCGATGGGCCGCGACGGTTCCGCGCTCTTGAGCTATGTCCTGTTTGAGGAATCCTTTTGCCGGGCGCTGATCAAGCTGGGCTACCAGGATACGATGCCGCACGCAGCGGAAATATTGCAGTTTCTTGGGGTTGATACAAAAGACTAAACCGGCACTGATATAATCCTGCGACAGAAATTCCGTCAAAAATAAACCAGACGGGATGACTGTACTCCACCAGACTGCAACACCTTCAGAGACTATTATATGGACATTTCCAGCCCGGAATTCTGGGTTGCGGTGGTGCAAATTATCGCCATTGATATTGTGCTAGGCGGCGACAATGCGGTCGTGATTGCA
>JAPLQS010000016.1 GCA_026399575.1 Nitrosospira sp.
CTGTCACCAGCAATACTCGTAAAAGCGTTATCTACAAGAACCATAGCAGCGGTAAAATGATCCCACATAAGCTATTGGAGGCGACCATGTCCATCTCGACCGACACCAGGAGTCTGGCACTGTTCTGCGATTTCGAGAATATCGCCCTTGGCGTACGTGACGCCAAATACGAGATGTTCGATATCAACAAGGTACTGGAACGCCTGTTGCTGAAAGGCAATATCGTGGTCAAGAAAGCCTATTGTGACTGGGATCGTTACAAAACCTTCAAAACGGCCATGCATGAAGCTTCCTTCGAACTGATCGAGATTCCTCATGTGCGTCAATCCGGCAAGAATTCTGCCGATATCCGCATGGTGGTAGATGCACTTGATCTTTGCTATACGAAATCTCATGTTGATACCTTTGTCATTATCAGCGGCGATTCTGATTTCTCGCCATTGGTATCCAAGTTGCGGGAAAACAACAAGACCGTCATCGGCATCGGTGTGAAGAATTCCACTTCTGATCTGCTCATCGCGAACTGTGATGAGTTCATTTATTATGACGATCTGGTGAGGGAAAAACTGAAGAAGCAGACGGTGAAAAAACCTGCTTCCAAGAACGTGGCGGTCGCAGATGCGGTCAAGGAGGCTCCCAGGAATAAAGGTGACAAAAAGCAGGAAGCTTTCGATCTGATGATGGCAACGGTGGAGGCTCTATTCTCGGAGCGGGGCGAGGAAGAAAAAATCTGGGGCTCGATGGTAAAACAGGCACTGAAACGCCGCAAGCCCGGCTTTAACGAGGCCTATTACGGCTTCCGCTCATTTGGCAAACTACTGGATGAAGCCGAGGAGCACAAACTCTTGAGTCTGGAGCACGATGACAAATCCGGCGGTGTGATCATCAAAAGCTTCAATCCAGATTATTAAGAACAAGTGAATACGAAATCTAACGCAAGGCGACCGGCGGGAAAATTACAAGGAACTGATACCGTCACGTCCTTGCGGATTGCAGTCTGTCAAAATAGTGAGCAAATTATGTGGCGATTAACGCTTACAGGGCTGGTACTGGCACTGCTGGCACTTCCGGTTGTTGCCGGAGATTTTGAGGACGGAAGGCAGTTTGCTGCCAGCAGGGACTACACCAGAGCCATGGCATCTTTCAAGAAAGCCGCAGAGCAGGGGAATGTAGATGCCCAATTCAATCTGGGTGTCATGTATGCCAGAGGTCAGGGAGTTGCGCAGGACGAGCAACAAGCCGTGATTTGGTATCGCATGGCAGCAGAGCAGGGAGACCTCCCGGCGCAGGCTATTCTGGGTTTCATGTACCTCAAGGGCCGTGGCGTTCCGCAAGACGAGCGGCAGGCCGCCTCATGGTATCTCAAAGCTGCCGAGAAAGGTCACGCGGAGGCGCAATACAGTCTCGGAGTCATGTACGCCAAAGGTCAGGGAGTTACGCAGGATGACCGGCAAGCCTTGGCCTGGTATCTCAAAGCCGCTGAGAAAGAGCACCCAGGGGCACAGTTCAACCTGGGCGTCATGTACGCCAAAGGCCGGGGAGTTGCGCAGGACGAACAACAGGCCGCGATATGGTATCGCAAGGCGGCCGAGCAGGGAGATGTGCCGGCGCAAGCGATTCTGGGTTTCATGTATCTCAAGGGCCAGGGCGTTACCCAGGATGATCGACAGGCCGTGGCCTGGTATCTCAAGGCTGCTGAGAGAGGACATCCATGGGCGCAATATAATCTGGGCGTCCTGTACGCTAAAGGGCGGGAAGTGGCACAGGACGAGCAGCAAGCCGTGACATGGTATCGCAAGGCCGCCGAACAAGGCTATGCGGATGCGCAGTTCAACCTGGGCGTCATGTACGCCAAAGGCCGTGGGGTGGTGCAGGACGAGCAGCAAGCCGTGACGTGGTATAGCAAGGCCGCCGAGCAGGGCTATGCGGATGCGCAGTATAATCTGGGTGTCATGTATGCCAGAGGCCGCGGAGTCGCACAGGATGATCAGCAGGCAATAACATGGTATCGCAAGGCCGCCGAGCAGGGCGATGCGGATGCGCAATACAATCTAGGCATCAGGTACGCTGACGGCAAAGGCGTTACCCAGGATTACATTGAAGCGCACATGTGGTTCAACTTGGCGGCTGCGGGCGGGGAAGAACGTGCCATCAAGAATCGCGCTGTTGTCGAAGAAAAAATGACGCGCGAGCAGATCGCTGAAGCACGGCAACGGACAGGTGCGTGGACGAAGACAGAACCGAAGTAATGTATGTCGCGCCACTACTACTTGATCACAGGCAGCCATGAAGATAGTCACCTGGAATGTCAATTCCCTTAAAGTCCGTCTGCCGCAGGTTATTGACTGGTTGATGGCTAACCGGCCTGATGTTTTATGCCTGCAGGAAACCAAGTTACAAGACGAAAACTTTCCGCTAGCCGAAATCATCGCAGCTGGATATCAGGCAACCTATGCCGGACAGAAGGCCTATAACGGCGTCGCTTTACTCAGCAAACAGACCGGCAGCGAGATCGTCAGCGCCATCCCCGCCTTGGACGATCAGCAGAAACGTGTGCTGGCGGCAACCTATGGCGATGTGCGGGTGATTTGCGTCTATGTCCCCAACGGGGAAAACATCGAATCAGAAAAATATCAATACAAGCTGAAATGGCTGACCGCTCTCAACCTATGGCTGCAGGATGAGCTGCATAAATATCCAAAACTAGTACTGCTGGGTGATTTCAACATCGCGCCGGAAGAATGCGACGTGCATAACCCGGAATTATGGCAAGGACAGGTGCTGTTCAGCCAGCCGGAACGAGAGGCGTTTCACAAACTGCTGAAATTGGGCTTTGTGGACAGCTTCCGCCTGTTTGAACAGCCGGAGAAATCATACACCTGGTGGGATTACCGCATGATGGCTTTCCGCCGCAACATGGGCATGCGCATAGACCATATTCTGCTGAGTAACGAACTTGCCGGAGCCTGCACTGCCTGCGTCATAGACAAGGCAACGCGCAAACTTGAACGGCCATCGGATCATGCTCCGGTGACAGTGGAGCTTATGGTGCAGCCATAATGCCAGCTTTATTTATCGCAACTGCAGTGCCTTCCCTTGAATTTACGCAGGCGCTCTTATCGTTGGCTGAAACCTAAACTCTGAAGCTCCGCTCTGAGCACCCTGATATTCTCCTCGTGAAAGGCCATTCCATCCTTGAGTTGCTGCACCCGATCAAGGTACCTCTGGTAATTTCTTTCGCTGCCTAGACGGTCCGGTTCACCCTTGTTGTACTCCTTCTTTATCTCCTCCAGAAGTATCACCTCCCCGGCAATTTTCTCTTCAATGACCATGCGGCGCGCTTCATTGTCAGCAGTATCAGACAGGCCCGGGGGCTTGATTTTCGCTTTCAGCTTGATTGCCGGTATGACTGTCAGCGGTGGCAGATCAAGTTTCTTCGCATCCTTCAGGGGAGCATTTGAATAGCTGGTTTTGCCATCCTTATCTACATGTTTATATAGCTGAGGCTGGGCATAGCATGCGCCGCTAAATATTGCCAAAAGTATGCTGCTCTTTATTTTCATAGGTCCACCAGCTGAAAAATCTCCGCAAGCCACGTGCGGGCGTAATAGCAACTTTTCAGAATGGGATACACATAAAGCATCATCCCCGAAATACTCAGTTTGCCAATTCTCTCTTCAGCGCCACGATGTTGTTCTCATGCAACAATACCTGTTCCTGGAGCTTCTTCATCTGTTCTTCGGAGTTAACCACGTTATGTCTGGATTGAGCAGGACTGACTTTAAGAGCCTGATAGTTCACTTCACCTTTCTTTAGAGCCTGTCTGGCATCTGACAGCAACATCTCTTCTGCAGCCAACTCCTCTGCAAGAATTTCACGGCGCTTCACGTCTCGTTGCTGCTGCACTTTACGAGCCACCTTGGGGAAACCCTCAGGAGTTGTCACCTTAGGCCTGGGTTGCGCTGCTGCCGGATCGAGATAGAGCTTTTTCGCACCCTTCGTGGGAGTATTGGAATAGGTTATGCGCCCCTCCTTGTCTACATGTTTGTAGATTTCAGCAAAAGCAGTAGTAGCCATGCCAGTAATTATCAGAATCTGGATAATGACTGAAATTTTTATTCCCATATTGTGCAGTCGATTAATCTTGGTTTAGCCTGAACCCGGCAATTGGTCATATTGATGATCGTCGATCAGCGATACATAGCATGCGCATCATTTCTGATACTTCGCAACGGCACGATTATGATCCGTCAGGTTACTGGAAAACTGTGACTCGCCATTGCCTTTTGCGACAAAGTATAGCGCACTGGTTTTAGCTGGATTCAGCGCCGCCTGAATTGAAGCCAATCCCGGCAGGGCGATGGGTGTAGGCGGCAGACCGCGGCGCGTGTAGGTGTTATATTCCTGATCGGCCAGCAGATCTTTTTTGCGCAAGTTTCCGTCAAATTTATCCCCTAGGCCATAAATAACCGTAGGGTCGGTTTGTAACCGCATGCCCAAACGCAAGCGGTTGACGAATACGCCGGCGATGTTGCTACGATCGCCTTCCCTGCCGGTTTCTTTCTCGATGATGGAAGCCAGAATCAAGGCTTGGTAGGCATCCGTCAGCGGCAGATTCATGGCGCGCCCAGCCCAGGCAGTAGCAAGATTATTCTGCATCGCACGATAGGCACGTTTCAATATCGTAATGTCGCTATTGCCACGTACGAAATAATAGGTATCGGGGAAAAACAATCCCTCCGCCGCCGTTTCGTCTGCCCCGATCAACCGCATGATCTCCAGATTACTCAAACCAGCCGTGTCATGCCGGACAGCAGGGTGTTCATTCAGGGTGCTTCTAAGCTGAGAGAAGGTCCAACCCTCTATGAATCTGACCTCGCTCTGGTTGACATCACCCGTAGTGACGCGCTCCAGCAGTTGCCATGGTGAAGTGTTCTCAGTAAGCTCATAGTCGCCTGCCTTGAGCAGTGATGCATAACCCATCAGCCGTGACAGCAGAACGAATGACCAGGTATCGTGCAAAACCCCGGCATCGGCTAATTGCCTGGCAACGCTTCTCAGGCTACTGCCCGATTTTATGGAAAATTCGTAGGGAACAGTGGGAAGCTGAACGGGGGCGTTGGCATGATAGGCAAACCACCCGGTAAACAGGAAGATAGCAGCCAACACCAAGAAAATCATGCGTTTCAGCATATGCATGCGTTGCAAATACTCCCTGCACTACGACAGTGAGGTCAGGCTTTGCGGAAAACCAGCGTGCCGTTGGTACCCCCAAACCCAAACGAATTTGACATTGCCGCATCAATTTTCATATTCCTTGCGGCATTGGGAACGTAATCCAGATCGCACTGCGGATCCTGGTCAAAAATATTGATGGTTGGTGGCGCCACCTGATGATATATCGCCAGCGCGGAAAATATTGCTTCCACCCCGCCCGCTGCGCCAAGCAAATGTCCGGTCATGGATTTGGTGGAATTGACCACAAGTTTTTTTGCATGCTCGCCGAAACAGCGTTTCACCGCCATGGTTTCGGCCAGATCGCCCAGTGGCGTGGAAGTGCCGTGGGCATTGATGTAATCCATTTCATCATTATTCATACCTGCGTTCTTGAGCGCAATGGCCATGCAACGTGCAGCGCCCTCGCCGTCTTCGCAGGGTGCGGTCATATGGTGAGCATCGGCGCTCATGCCGAAGCCAGCCAGCTCAGCATAAATCTTTGCGCCGCGGCGTTTGGCATGTTCCATTTCTTCCAGCACCAGAATGCCAGCACCCTCACCCAGCACAAACCCATCCCGGTCCTTGTCCCACGGGCGACTGGCACTAGCAGGATCGTCATTGCGGGTTGACAGCGCCCGCGCCGAAGCAAAACCACCGATGGTGAGCGGCGTTACGCACGATTCCGTGCCGCCTGCCACCATCACGTCGGCATCGCCGTATTCGATCATGCGGGCAGAGTCGCCAATACAGTGCGTCGCGGTGGTACAGGCGGTGACGATGGCCAGATTGGGTCCTTTGAAACCGAACATGATGGACAAGTCGCCCGCGACCATGTTGATGATGACGCTGGGAATGAAGAATGGTGAGATTTTACGTGGACCGCCAGCATGATAGGTATCGTGGGTTCCCTCGATCATCGGCAGACCACCGATGCCGGAGCCAATGTTGACACCGATGCGCTCGGCATCAAGATTGCCACTGGCGATATCTTCAATACCAGCATCCCTCACTGCCTGGATTGCCGCTGCCATGCCGTAATGGATAAAAGTATCCATGCGCCGCGCATCCTTGGCAGAGATGTACTGCGTGATATCGAAATCCTTGACCTCTCCCGCTATCTGCGAAGCAAAAGCCGTGGCATCGAAACGGGTGATCCGGGTGATACCGGACTTTCCTGCGAGGATGTTTGCCCATGCATCGGAAACGGTATTGCCGACGGGCGAGACAATGCCTAATCCGGTAATGACTACTCTACGCTTGGACAAGATAACTCTGATGGAGGGTTTAAAACATGCAATTAATTCGTATGGGAATTTATGTAATCAATCGCCTGCTGAACAGTATTTATTTTCTCCGCCTGCTCGTCGGGGATCTCACATTCAAATTCCTCTTCCAGCGCCATGACCAGTTCAACGGTATCAAGCGAGTCTGCGCCCAAGTCATCTACGAAAGAAGATTCGTTGTTGACTTCGGCCTCATTCACGCCCAGTTGCTCGGCCACGATTTTCTTTATACGTTGTTCCACATTTTCCATCAGATACCCCTCTTCTCAGATAAGAAAAACCGTCGCTATTCTAGCAAATTTTCGGTATTTGCAATACCAGAACACTCTCTATCCAGATTAGAAAACAATCGCGGATACGTGTTAATTTGAGCCA
>JAPLQS010000037.1 GCA_026399575.1 Nitrosospira sp.
CGCGTTCCAACAAATATTCATTGCTGCGCCCAAACGGTTCCAACTCCCTCCCAGCGATACTCATTACTGGTTCAGGGCGAAACGACTGATTGCTGTGTCGATATGCTCATTACTGATCGGTACGGGTTTTTACACGACCCCCTGGGTGCATGTGATAGACCAGAACGTATTAGCTTCCATGGATGATTTGAATTCCTCACATCACGGTATACAACAATCTAACACGGTGACTGTGCCTGTCGGGGCCAAAGGCGAACATGATGAGTGAAGCCGGTTTCCCGCTGCTGAGTCTTGCCATTCTGCTGCCGCTACTGGGTGCCATTGCCACCGGAATCACCCGCGACATAAAACTGGCTAAAGTGATCGCGCTGGCAATTGCCGGCTGTGAACTGCTGCTGACGTTGTTCATAGTGCAGTCATTCAATGCCGGTAGCGGCGATTTCCAGTTGGTCGAAAAGTACCCCTGGATACCGTTCCTGAATATCGACTATCTGGTCGGTGTTGATGGCATATCAGTATTGTTCCTGCCAATGTCAGCGTTGTTGACGCTGACGACGATCATTGCTTCGTGGAATTCGATACAGCATAACCCCCGCTTCCATTTTGCATTATTGCTGGTACTGGAAGGGATCACCATCGGGGTGTTCACCTCATTGGATACGGTGTTGTTTTTTTTGTTCTGGGAACTGACGCTGCCGCCATTCTTCTTTTTAATCGGCTTATGGGGTATCGGTTCGCAGCGGCGTGGTGCGGCGATGAAATACACACTATTTATGCTGTTCGGCGGGGTACCGTTATTGCTTGCTTTCATCATACTGGCGATTAATCATGCCAGTGTGGCGGGTGGAGTCATTCCCCATGCCCTGTCCTTCAGCTTGCCGGTCCTGCTGGAAACACCCTTGTCAGATAATTTGCAGATACTGGTTTTCTTGTTGCTACTGCTGGGCTTCGGTGTCAAAGCACCTCTGGTTCCCTTTCATACCTGGTTGCCGACTGCCGCAATGGAAGGTCCAGTACACGTAACGGCGATACTGACTGGTCTGAAACTGGGAGCTTACGGTATCTTGCGTTTTGCCATGCCGTTAGCCCCGGCTGCGGCAGTCGAATACAGTTGGATATTGGGCATTCTGGGCACGATTACGCTTATATATGGTGCGCTGATTGCTTTGCAACAGACTAATCTGCGCCGTCTGCTGGCTTATGCCAGTATCAGTCACGTTGGCCTGGTGGTGGTCGGTATCGCGTCCCTGAATATACAGGGTCTGCAGGGTGCGGTTTTTCAATTGCTCAACTTCTCTTTGGTTGCCAGTTCACTGATACTGATTGTCGGCATGATTCAACACCGGTTGGGCAGTACCGAGATTATCCATTTGGGTGGTTTGGCCAAAGTGATGCCACGGCTGACCTGTTTCTACTTCCTGTTTACCTTGGCGAGTATCGGAGTACCGGGAACCAACGGGTTTCCCGCTGAGCTGATGTTGATTATCGGCGCATTGAAAGCTCACTCCAGTCTGGGAGTTGCCGCGCTGGTCGGCGCAGTCCTCGGTGCTGCATACATGCTGTCCTATATCCGCCGTGCCTTCTTTGGTCCGATCACGCAATCCGTTGTCAGTCAGGCGCAGGATTTATACCCGCGTGAACTGGCTCTGTTATGTGTTCCTGCCTTGCTGGTTCTGGTGTTTGGGTTCTTCCCGGACAGTGTGCTGCATATCAATCAAATGGCGTCGGAAGTATGGTTGTCGCGGATACTTAATCCAGCTCCTTAGGGCGTAACCGGCAGAAGCATTTTTGCCCCACAGCTCTTTTCTTTTGGGTTCTCCATTCGTTATAATATTGCACCTAACATGGAGATGACCGTATGAATACCGGAACTGATTACCTGCTTGATTTGAATACACGCCACTCGCGGGCTTTTATTGATTTGGCCATGGAGCGGCGCAGATATCGGGGCGAACATCCCACTGAAATAGCGGCGCTTAAATGCATGGATGGCAGGCTTAACCTGCCGGTCATGACACGAACTGCAGTCGGGATCATTCAACCTTTTCGCAATCTGGGTGGCAAGTTTGATCTGGGCTGGCCCTTCTTTCAGGCAACTTTGGATCACTGGGCGCAGTACTCCATCGGCCGCGGCAGGCACTGCCTGATCTTCGTGACCTATCATTTTGCGCGCGGAGACATTCACCGTGGCTGCAGGGGATTCAATTACGATACCAATGCTGCCAGAGACACGGCCATAAAACTCAAGAACCAGTTTGAGCGTATTTATGGCAAGGGTGCCGTGGTACCGATAGTGTGCGGGATCGAGACTGACCTTGAGGCCTTGATCCTGCACGGCGAAGACGGTCGCGTTATCGATCTGGCCGAAGTAAAGGAAGACTTATCCGGGCTCGAATTGGAAGGTATGTTGCATTCGCTGTACCCCTCAATGCCGGAACGGATTTTCAAGGATATGATCCCGCTGGTTGAAGGAAATATCCGGCACGTCCGAATGATCCGCGCTTCCAACAGGCCGATCGAAGATGCCGAACACAAGGAATGGGTTTTGGGAGTGGGGCGCGGCTTTGACTGGCTGCATGCCATTAATACGGCTTTCATCGTCGGGCCTTTCGATCCGAATCTTTCTGATGCGATTGGAACTGCGGCTGTATTGCTGAAAGGCAATATCGACGATGGCCGGGTCACCCCAAGCGGTATTGTACTCATGACTTCGGCCGCTTACAGAGAAATTGGCCCCGAATGTGAGTTGGCGAAGGAGAAAGCAAGATTCCTGAGCAAATTTGCGCTCGACGTCATCAAGGCCAAGGTTCCGGATCTGGTGCCTCACCTAAATATACTTACCGGATACACTGATTTGAACACCAGAAAGTTTGAAGTGCTGGAGCGTTTGGACAAGGTTTCCAATCCGGTCGCTTACAAAGCGGCTTAGCAGGGTAGAAGCTACAAGCGGAGCTGCCAGTTCGAGATAGAGCTGGCAGCTCCGCTTTTTTTTTGCCGTTCACACCAGATTCGCGCCGCGATGCAGCGCGAACTGAATTTCTGTCTGCCGTGAACAAGTTATCTCAGCAAAAACAGATGGTTGAAGATTGTCCGCTTGACGGCAGAGGTTACGTCATCTATGAAATTAACAGGAAGCATTCAATTCAGAATTACGTTTTGGAGATGCCATGAATAATACGATAACAATGAAACGGTTTGAGATCGTCGTCGATGAGGAAAAGCTCAACGAGCTGATCGCATTGCTGGAATCAACCGGTGTGCGCGGCTATACTTTCATCAAGCATACGGGCGGTCTCGGTTCGCGCGGTGAACGGCGTCCTGATGGCCTCTTTTTTCAGGAAAAGAATGCCATGGTGATTCTCGCCTGCCAGGAAGAGCAGGCACAGAAAGTAGTCACGGTGCTACGCCCCAGGTTGAAGGAATTTGGTGGCATGTGCCTGATTTCAGACTGCCTCTGGGTGGAAGGGCCGACAGTTTCATACTGAAACGCCAGTACTTACTTACGTGGCGCAGCACCCAGTGATGCGGCCAGCTTCCGGTAGAAACCAAGCCGCCGTACGTTGATTCTTCCTTCTTCTGCCGCTTGTGCCAGCGCGCAACCGGGTTCGCCGGTGTGCCGGCAATTGCTGAATCTGCATTGCCCGAGGTAGGGGTGAAATTCAACAAATCCCCAAGCCAGATCCGCTTCGTCAATATGATGCAGACCGAACTCCTGCATGCCGGGGGAATCGATCAGGCGGCTACTCTGATCGAGGTGGTAGAGCCGCGCGTGGGTGGTGGTGTGACGTCCGGTATCGAGTGCGACGGAAATCTCTGCAGTGGCGCGTTGTGCAGCTGGGATGAGCGCATTGATGAGGGTGGATTTGCCCATGCCCGATTGTCCTACCAGCACACTGAGCTGGCCTTGCAGATACGGCAACAGCGGTGTGACATCCGCCTTGGCGCTGAGCTGCAGCAGCGGATAACCCAGTTCCCGGTAGAGCAGGAGAGTGGCGGCAGCAGTGCGCGTGGGCTCAGCGAGATCAGCCTTGTTGAGCACGATCAACGCTTTGATCCGCTGGCTTTCGGCGGCGGCGAGACAACGGTTCACCAGTTCTTCACTGAAGCTGGGAACGGCGGCTACCACGATGACGATCTGGGTGACGTTGGCAGCGATCAGTTTTTCGCGGAAAGCGTCGCTGCGGTAAAGTAGCGTGGTACGCGGCAGGATGTTTTCGATCACACCTTGTCCGGGCGTGGTGGGCTGAATCAGCACCTGGTCACCGCAGGCCGCACCCCCCTTCTTGCCACGCATCACGCAGGATAGAGTTACCGCGCTTGCGGTTTCAACCAGATACTGCCGGCCGAATGCGGCGACGATCTGTCCTGCAACAGGTGCCGGTGAAACAGATGGGGAATTGCGGGCCGTGCTCAAATCTTGAACAGGGCATCGACCTTCGCCGCGCAAATGAAATCATTCTCGGACAGTCCATTGACGGCGTGAGTGGTGTATTCCACGCGGCACTGATTGTAGCCGACCGTGATGTCCGGATGATGATCCTCGCGGTGCGAAACCCATGCGACTGCGTTGACGAACGCCATGGTCTGGTAATAATTCTTGAAATCGTAGGTTTTGCCGATCCGCTGGTCGAAAAGCTGCCAGCCCTCAAGCTGCGGCAGCAGCGTGGCAATTTCGCCGGGCGTGAGCGGCGGCATGCCGCCTTCGCAGGGCTTGCATTGTTTGGTTGCGAGATCGCAGACGGAAGCATTCATTGTTTCTCTCCTTCTTTGGGTAAGGTGGAGGAACGGGTCAAGATTTCTGCGTCAATTATGCGCCAGGTTCTGCAGCCGCGCTATCCTCAACGCAGCAGGCGGATGAGAGTCATAAAATGCCGAATGCAGCGGGTCGGGAGTGAGCGTTGCAGCATTGTCCTGGTAGAGCTTTACCAGCGCCCGGATGAGATCGTTGGCAGAGGCTTGATGTGCGGCGTATTCGTCAGCTTCAAATTCGTGTTTGCGCGAATACAGGCTGGACAGAGGCTGCAACAGGAAGGTAAACACGGGCATTGCCAGGAAAAACAGCAACAGTGCCATTGCGGTTGATGGTACGGCCACAACGGTTACGCCCAGTCCCCGATAGAACCAGTCCTGCTGCATCAGGTAGCCCAGTCCCCACAGGAACACCAGGCTCATGGCGAAAGTCAAGACGATGCGTTTGATGACGTGGCGGCGCTTGAAATGTCCCAGTTCATGCGCCAGCACTGCTTCGATTTCGGGTGCGTCGAGACGCGCAAGTAAAGTGTCGAAGAAAACGATACGCTTGGTTTTGCCGAAGCCGGTGAAATAAGCGTTGCCGTGACTGCTGCGGCGCGAGCCATCCATCACGAATAACCCGCTGGATTCGAAGCCGCATTTTTGCAGCAGTTGTTCGATACGTGTCTTGAGTGCAGCATCTGCCAGCGGCGTGAATTTGTTGAATAGCGGTGCAATCCAGGTGGGGTAAATAGCCAGAACCAGCAGGTTGAATACCATCCAGGCGAACCAGACGTAGAGCCACCAGTGCGCACCCATCTCCGCCATCAACCAAAGTACCCCGAACAGCAGCGGTACGCCGATCAGCATACCCAGCGCAGTCTGCTTGATGAGATCGGTAAAGAACATGGCGGGCGTCATTTTATTGAAGCCGAATTGTTGTTCGATGACAAACGTGCGATAGTAGGTCATGGGGATTTCTACTACACTCATCAGCAGCATGGTGCTGACGATCAGCGCTATACCGTGGGTTATTGGGTAATTTTCTGAACTGCCATCGAGCGGCATCGGGACACCCAGCAAGTCTGACCAGAAAGCGGCCAGGGCATTCAACCCGCCGCCGAGGGTAAGCGCCAGCAGCAATGCCGCTTCCAGAAATATGTTGAGATAACCGAGACGGGTTTTGGCGCAAGTATAGTCGGCTGCTTTCTGGTGCGCCGCCAGATCGATCTGTGCGGAAAAGTTGTCGGGCACGCTGGCGCGATGGGCGCGGATATGGCGGATGTGCCGCGTTGCGAGCCACATGCGCACACAGGTGGTGAGCAGCAGGGCGGCAACGAAGACGGCAGTGAAGATTTGCATGGATAATTGAGACCAGAGGTTGGCAAATGGCAGTGAGCGTGACGGACTGCTAGCGGTATGACACAATTACATCCTGAAAATTCAGGGGAAGGGTCGGATTATGGCACAAGATAACGGTAATCTTATCTGGATTGACTTGGAAATGAGCGGTCTCAATACGGATACCGATCGTATTACCGAAGTGGCTCTGGTCGTGACCGACTCACAGTTGAACGTGGTGGCGGAAGCGCCGGTGCTGGTGGTGCATCAATCAGACACGGTGCTGGACGGGATGGACAACTGGAATAAATCCACTCATGGCAAATCCGGTCTGATTGACAAGATCAGGGCGTCAACGCTGACGGAAGCCGAAGTGGAGGCACGCATGCTTGCGTTCCTGCAGCAGCATGTTCCAGCCGGGATTTCTCCCATGTGCGGCAATTCCATCTGTCAGGATCGCCGCTTTCTGGCGCGCTCGATGCCGCAACTGGAGGCATATTTTCATTACCGCAATCTGGATGTGAGCACCCTGAAGGAACTGGTCAAGCGCTGGAAGCCCGAGATTGCCGCAGGCTTGACCAAACAAAGCAAGCACGAAGCGCTGGCGGATATTTATGATTCCATTATTGAAATGAAGTATTACCGCGAGCATTTCCTCAGAGCGTAGCAGAGTGATGCGCAATTTACTTTTCTGCTTGCAATAACACCTATCGTCTAGTCTCTGTCAAGGAGAGTCACACATGTCCTCCGGCACTGTATTCAATCTTGCAGTCAATCCCAAAATCCCCCGCCGGCTGGTGCGCCTGGAGGAGTTGGCCAACAATCTCTGGTACAGTTGGGATCGCTCCACACGCTCGCTGTTCTCCCGTTTGCATCCCGGCTTATGGGGGGCAGTGGGGCACAACCCCAAGGCTTTCCTTAAGCGCGTGGACGAATCCCTGCTATTGGAAGCCGCAGAGGATCAGGTATTTCTTGCCAATTACAACAGCATACTATCGTCCTACGATTCTTATCATTCCGAACCGTTACGACATAACGGTACCGAAAGCCTGCGTCCGCATGACCAGGTGGCGTACTTCTGTTTCGAGTTCGGTTTTCACGAGAGCTTTCCGATTTATTCCGGCGGCCTTGGCATCCTGGCTGGTGACCACTGCAAGGCGGCGAGCGACCTGCGCTTGCCGTTTGTCGGTGTTGGTCTGCTCTACCGTCAGGGCTATTTCTTCCAGACCATCGACAACCAGGGCAACCAGCAAGTCACCTACACCGATTCGGATTTTGAAGACTTGCCGGTGGTGCCGGTGCTGCATGCAGATGGCTCGGAGGTGCGGGTCGAAGTGGAATTGCCGCAGCGCAAGGTGGTGATAAAAGTATGGCAAGCGCAGGTGGGTCATGTGACGCTCTATCTGCTGGATACCGATTTGCCGGAGAATTCCTCGCAGGATCGCGACATCACCCACCAACTCTATGGCGGCGACAAGGCCATGCGTATCGAGCAGGAAATCATACTTGGTGTCGGCGGCGTGCGCGCATTGCAGGCGGTGGGCATGCGGCCCACGGTGTGGCACATCAACGAAGGTCATGCGGCATTCATGATGCTGGAACGCATGCGCACTCTGGTGCAGCAAGGTCTGGATTTCGCCAGTGCACTGGAAGCGGTGGCAGTGAACACGGTGTTCACCACCCATACTGCAGTACCAGCGGGGCACGACCATTTCAGCGCCGACATGATGCAGACATATTTCGAGGGATTCTACCGTGACCTTAGTCTGGCCCGCGAGGAGTTCATGGCGCTGGGCCGCGTTCCGGGCACTCCGGATTTCAACATGACCGCGCTTGCCATCCGCAGCTCGCGCTCGCATAACGGCGTGAGCCGGATCCACGGCCATGTGTCGTCGCACATTTGCCAGGATCTGTGGCCACAGATCGAGCCGGAAGAGAATCCGATGGGATATATCACCAACGGCGTGCATGTGCCGACGTTCCTGGCGCAGGAATGGTCCGACCTGTTCGATCGCCATCTCGGTCACGAGTGGCGCAACAAAATGTGCGACATCGAGTACTGGTCGCGCATCGAGACCATACCTGACCACCAGTTCTGGAGCGTACGGCAGTCACTGAAATCGCAAATGCTTTACGGTGTGCGCTCCCATCTCGCCGCACAAAATACCCATAACCATGGTTCTGAGGCGCATCTGGACCGCTTGCTCAAGCTTACCGACCCAATTAATCCGAATATCCTGACCATCGGTTTTGCCCGCCGTTTCGCCACTTATAAACGTGCCACGCTGCTGTTCGAGAATCTCGACTGGCTGCGCAAAATCATCCTTGATCAGGAGTGCCCGGTGCTGTTTATTTTTGCCGGCAAGGCGCACCCGGCGGATATCCCTGGGCAGGATTTGATCCGGCGCATCAGTCAGGTTGCACGCATGCCGGAATTTGAAGGGAAGCTGCTGCTGATCGCGGGCTATGATCTGCGGCTTGCCAGGCGGCTGGTGGCAGGGGTGGATGTGTGGCTCAACAACCCGGTGTACCCGCTGGAGGCAAGCGGCACTTCCGGAATGAAAGCGGGCATCAACGGAACAATTAACCTGAGCGTGCTCGATGGCTGGTGGGGAGAAGGCTACAACGGCAAGAATGGCTGGGCTATCAAACCGGGACCGGAGGATATGCCGCCCACGCTGCGCGACAAGGAAGAGAGCCAGACCCTCTATGAAATTCTGCAGGATCGGGTGGTGCCGCTCTATTATCATCGTGACAAGCTTGGTTACTCGCCCGAGTGGGTGAAAATGGCCAAGCACTCGATGATGTCGTTGCTGCCGCGCTTTAATGCCACGCGCATGCTGGGCGAATATCTGAACAACTTCTATCTGCCGGCCAGCAACCAGGGCGCACTCTATACCGAGAACGATTTCGACGGTGCCAGGAAGATCGCGGCCTGGAAAGCACATGTGAGAAATGCCTGGGGCGGAGTGACGCTGCGTCGGCTGGATACCCCATGCAAGTGCATCAGTTTTGGTGATGTCGTACATTTCAGCATCGCCGCAAGACTGAACGGCCTGCAGCCCGAGGATGTGGTGGTGGAACTGCTGGTTTGCCGCCAGTTCAAAGGCAGCAAGCCATGCGATTTCAAGCACTTCAGGTTCGAAGCTAGCGGTGTCGAGGAATCGGGTGAATATCTGTTTGAACTGAATCTCGCTCCGGAACTATGCGGCAGACTGGAATATTACATCCGTATTTATCCGTATCAGCCGCTGCTGACACATCCGCTGGAAATGGGCCTGATGGTATGGCTGTGATGATGGGGAGTGGGGAGTAGTTAAGTGGTAAGTAGTGAGTGGTGAGTGGTGAGTGGAAAGTGGTAAGTGGGGCGTTACGTTTTGCGCTTCCGTTTAGGTGCAATCGGGGTGGCACGGACTGGTTTTGCTGACCCGGATACCAGCGACAGGTAGATTCCACGGTAGGCTGCAGCGCTTGGGAGCCAACTGAAATCTTTGGTCATGCAGTTTTTCTGCAAGCGGCGCCAGATCGGTTTGTCCTGGTAGGTGATGCTGACACGACGGATGGCGGCGAGGAAATTGCCGGAGGTCATGGGGTGAAACAAAAAACCGCTGGCACTTCCGTCTGCCAGTGTTGCCGGGGTGCAATCCACTACCGTGTCGAGCAGGCCACCGGTGGCATGCACCAGTGGTGGCGTGCCATAGCGCTGGCTGTACATCTGGTTCAAACCGCAGGGCTCGAAGCGCGACGGCATCAGGAAGCTGTCGGCGCCGGCCTCGATCAAGTGTGATAGCGCCTCATCAAAACCGATGCGCACCGCAATTTTCCCGGGGTGAGTCTTTGCCAGCAACGCCAACTGCTGTTCCAGCGCCGCTTCGCCATTACCAAGAATGACCAGTTGTGCAGGAAGCCTGATCAGTTGCAGCGCGACCTGCAGCAGCAGATCGTAGCCTTTCTGGTGAGTGAAACGGCTCACTGCCCCAAACAACAAAATATCCGGATCGAGCGTGAGTCCCAGCGCCTGCTGCAATGCACGTTTGTTGGCGGCCTTGGCGGCAAGCCTGCGGACAGTGTAATTGCGCGCAAGACAGGGGTCGGTGGCGGGGTCCCATTCGACCGTGTCGATGCCATTGATGATGCCGCTGAGATGTTTGCGGCGTCCTGCCAGCAAGCCTTGCAAGCCGAAACCCAGTGGTGCCGTCTGGATTTCTCTGGCATAGGTGGGGCTGACGCTGACGATGTGGTCGGCATAATAGAGTCCGGCCTTGAGAAACGACATTTTGCCGTGGTATTCAACACCGTTGATGTCGAAGCTGGCGGCAGGCAGTCCCAGTTGGGTTACGCTGCCAGGCGGGAATACCCCCTGGAAAGCGAGATTGTGCACCGCCATCAGAGATGCCGCTTTTGTTCCCCGATGAAAATGCAGATATGCCGGCGTGAGGCCGCTTTGCCAGTCATTGCAGTGCACCACCTGCGGGCGCCAGGCGAGCGGACTGGCATCGCAAGCCAGAATAGCGCCGACTTTTGCGAGCAGGCCGAAACGCAGCGCGTTATCCGGCCAGTCGTGGCCGGCTGCATCCAGGTATGGACCGCCCTCACGCCGATAGAGTCCGGGGCAGTCGATGATGAATACGGGAACATCGGTGGACGTAGTTACCGGCAGTCTGGCGGATAGCAGCACGGCTGGAGGAAACTGTGCCAGATCATTCAATTCTGCCACTTTGCGTTTGTGTTTGAGTCCCGCCAGCACTTGCGGGTAGCCGGGAATCAGCAGGCGCACATCCACCCCCAGTTGCCGTAGCGCCGCCGGCAGTGCTGCGCTGACGTCGCCCAGACCGCCGGTTTTACTCAGGGGATGGACTTCAGATGTGATGAACAGGACACTAAGTTCGGAGCGTGATGGGCTGGGTGGCATGGAGTGGATTAGTTGTCTGCCGCTCTGTTACTAACGGTTTGCCTTGAAATAATTCATTAGTCCGTTGCTGGATGCGTCATGGGTGGCTGTCGGACCATCCTGCTCCAGTTCAGCCAGAATTGTCCCGGCCAGTTGTTTGCCCAGCTCCACGCCCCATTGATCGAATGGGTTTATGTTCCAGACTACGCTTTGTACAAATACCTTGTGTTCGTACAGGGCGAGCAGCGACCCCAGAGTTTGGGGATCCAGTTGCCTGAACAGGATGGAAGTGGTGGCATGGTTGCCGGGAAACACCTTGTGCGGCAGCAGTTGCTCCAGCGCTTCTCCTGTCATCCCCTGGGCTGCCAGTTCGGCACGGACTTTGTTAGCATTCTTGCCGCACATCAGCGCTTCGGTCTGGGCAAAGAAATTTGCCAGCAACAGGCGGTGATGATTGCCGATGGGGTTGTGACTTTGGCAGGGTGCCAGGAAATCGGCCGAGATGGTTTGTGTGCCCTGGTGCAGCAGTTGGTAGAAAGCATGTTGCCCGTTGGTTCCCGGTTCACCCCACACCACTACGCCGGTGCTGTAGTCCACCGCGTTACCGTCACGGTCTATGCGCTTGCCGTTGCTCTCCATTTCCAGTTGTTGCAGATAAGCCGGGAAGCGCTGCAGATACTGATCGTAAGGTAGTACCGCATGGGTTGTGGCACCGCAGAAATTGATCTGCCAGATGCCGATGAGAGCAAGCATGACCGGCAGATTCTGTTCCAGCGGCGTGCTGCTGAAATGCCGATCCATTTCCTTTGCCCCGGCGAGCAGTGCATGAAAATTCTCCATGCCGATCGCAAGTGCAATCGGCAGGCCGATGGCCGACCACAGCGAATAGCGTCCGCCCACCCAATCCCAGAACTCGAACATATTGCCGGAGTCGATGCCAAATTTCTCCACCTCCACACGGTTGGTGGAGACCGCAACAAAATGGGTGGCGATATCCTGTTCCCTGTCGCCATGGGTAAGAAACCACTCCCGCGCGGCGCGGGCATTGGCCATGGTTTCCTGGGTGGTGAAAGTTTTCGAGGCGATGATGAACAGCGTGGTTTCCGGGTTCAACTGCCGCAGCGTTTCGACAAGCTGGGTGCCGTCGATGTTGGAAACGAAGTGTGTTGCGAGATGGGGCGAGCCATAAGGCCGGAGCGCTGCGACCACCATTGCCGGTCCCAGATCGGAACCGCCGATGCCGATATTGACTACATCGGTGAAGCGCTTGCCGGTGTAGCCTTTCAGCTCGCCACTGCGCACCGCGTGCGAGTATTGCTCCATCTGTGCCAGCACCCGTTTGACCGCAGGCATGACATCGATCCCGTCCACCCGCGCTGGGTTGTCGCCGCGCAGCGCAACATGCAGGGCGGCACGGCCCTCGGTATTATTTATTTTCTCGCCACGGAACATCCGTGCGATCCAATCCTCCAGCCCTTGCTGGCGGGCGAGTGCCAGCAGCAAGGCGATGGTCTCCGCGCTGACGGGCTGCTTGGAATAATCCAGCAGCATGTCATTGAATCGCAGCGAGAATTTGTCGAAGCGCTGTTTATCCTGTACAAACAACTCGCGCAAATGCTGCCCTGCGATGACTGGCTGGTGGGCCTGCAATGCAAGCCAGGCAGGGGACAGGGTGAGAGTGGACATGTTGTCTTGTTCCTGATCGTGGGAAACTCGGGTTATAGGCGCTCGAATACCGCTGCGATGCCCTGACCACCGCCGATGCACATGGTTACCAGCGCATAGCGTCCGCCGCTGCGGTGCAGTTCGTAAATGGCTTTGACCGTGAGGATGCAACCGGTCGCCCCGATGGGGTGTCCCAGCGCCACCGCGCCGCCGTTGGGGTTGGTTTTTGCCGGATCGAAATGCAGTTCCCGTGCTACGGCACATGCCTGAGCAGCAAAAGCTTCGTTGGACTCAATCACGTCCATGTCGGCCACCGTGAGACCGGCGCGCTTCATGGCAGTTTGCACTGCCGGCACCGGGCCAATGCCCATGTATTTCGGATCGACCCCAGCGTGGGCATAGGACACCAGTCGCGCCATCGGTTTGAGGCCGCGCTGCTCGGCGACACTGCGCTCCATCAGCACTACCGCCGCCGCGCTGTCGTTGATGCCGGAAGCGTTGCCAGCCGTGACCGTACCATCTTTCTGGAACACCGGGCGGAGTCCGGCCAGACCCTCGATACTCACATCCGCGCGCGGATGTTCGTCAGTAGCAAAGGTCGTCGTACCTTTACGGGTTTTCAATTCCATGGGCAGGATCTGTTCCCGGAAATAACCATTCGTGATGGCATGGATGGCGCGGCGGTGGCTTTCCAGCGCGAAGCTATCCTGCTCTGCACGGCTGATGCCCCACTTGGCGGCAATGTTTTCCGCGGTAATTCCCATGTGCACGTTGTCGAACGGGTCGGTCAGTGCCCCTGCCATCATGTCCACGGTGCTGCCGTCATTCATGCGCTGTCCCCAGCGCAGTGCTGGCAGCAGATAGCCGCCGCGACTCATCGATTCCGCACCACCGGCGACGGCTGCATCGGTGTCACCCAGCAGGATGGTCTGCGCGGCGGAGATGATGGCCTGCAGGCCGCTGCCGCACAAGCGATTCAAGGTCAGTGCCGCGGTGCTCTGCGGCAGGCCGCCGTTGATGCAAGCCACGCGTGCGAGATACATGTCACGGGCTTCGCCGTGGATTACATTGCCAAATACCAGATGGCCGGCTTCATTGGGATCAATCCCGGCACGCGCCACTGCTGCGCGCACCACGGTTGCCGCCAGTTCTGTAGCAGCAACATCTCTGAGCGCGCCGCCGTAATCGCCGATGGCGGTGCGGACACCGCTCAATATCACTACTTCGCGCGCATTCATGACATTTTCCTTGTTTGCCGGAAATATTTTACTTTGCGCACACTCGGTGGCTGCGTTTTGCAGATCAATTGCGCACTACATTCGTTAATGCCGTGCTGCCATATGAATCTTCCAGGGAAAGAATGATCCCTGCCAGCGGCGGCAGCGTGACGACAATGGAATCCGGCAGTCCCATCCATGACTCGCCGCTGCTGGCGAGGTGACCCAGACTGCCCAGATTGCTGCCGCCGTAGTAAGTGGAATCACTGTTGAATATTGCATGATAATTTCCCGCAACAGGCACACCGATACGATAGCCCACGCGCGGCACCGGAGTAAAATTGAGTATGACCAGCACGAATGAGCCATCCTGTGCGCGGCGCAGGTAACTGATCACGGAATTATCGGCATCGTGGCAGTCGATCCAGGCAAAGCCTTCTGGAGAGAAGTCCAGTTGATACAACGCCGGAATATTGTTGTAGAGATGGTTGAGATCACGCAGCACCGCTTGCACGCCGCAGTGCTGTTCATATTTCAGCAGACTCCAGTCCAGTTCCCGGCTGGCATTCCATTCGCGTCCCTGGGCAAATTCGTTACCCATGAAATTGAGCTTCTTGCCGGGGTAAGTCATTTGATATGCGAACAACAGGCGCAGGTTGGCGAATTTCTGCCAGGCGTCGCCCGGCATTTTGTCCAGCAGCGAGCCCTTGCCATGCACCACTTCATCGTGCGAAAACGGCAGCATGAAATTTTCGGTATGGGCATAGAGCTGACCGAAAGTGAGCCGATTATGATGAAACCGCCGGTGCACCGGGTCTTGCAGCATGTAGGCAAGCGTATCGTTCATCCAGCCCATGTTCCACTTCATCGAGAATCCCAATCCACCGGCATAGGTGGGATGCGACACCCCCGGCCACGCGGTGGACTCCTCGGCCAGCGTCAGCGCCCCAGGGAATTCTTCATGCACCATGATGTTCAATTCACGCAGGAATTCGATGGCCTCGAGGTTTTCCCTGCCGCCATATTTGTTGGGCAACCATTCGTCCTGCTTGCGGGAATAGTCCAGATAGAGCATGGATGCAACCGCGTCCACCCGCAGTCCGTCAAAATGAAATTCCGCTAGCCAGTAATGCGCGCTGGATAGCAGAAACGATTTAACTTCATTACGCCCGAAATTGAAAATATAAGTGCCCCAGTCCTGGTGAAATCCCAGGCGCGGGTCTTCGTGTTCGTATAGTGCGGTGCCGTCAAAACGGGACAGGGCAAAGGCGTCCTGCGGAAAGTGTGCAGGCACCCAGTCGAGTATCACACCGATCCCCGCCTGATGGCAGGCATCGATAAAGAATTTCAGATCATCCGGTGGGCCATAGCGGCTGGTGGCAGCGAAATAGCCGGTGGTCTGGTAACCCCAGGACTCATCGAGAGGATGCTCCGACAGCGGCAGCAGTTCGATATGGGTATGGCCCATTTCCAGGACGTAGGGAATCAGGTGTTGGGCAAGCTCGCGATAAGTATAGCAGCGTCCATCCGGATGCCTTTTCCACGATCCGGCATGAATTTCGTAGATATTCAGCGGCGCGTGCAGCCAGTCCCACTCTGCGCGGTTTGCCAGCCAGCCGCTATCCCGCCAGTTGATAATATCGGAAGTGGGGGTACGCGCGGCAGTGCCGGGGCGCAGTTCGTAGCGCGTGGCATAAGGGTCGGTTTTCAGCACGACTTCGCCACTATCGCGGTTGCGGATCTCGTACTTGTAGAGTGAGTCCGGCGGCAGGTTCGGGATAAACAGCTCCCAGACACCGCTGGAGCCGTGTACCGCCATCGGATGCACTCGCCCATCCCAGCGGTTGAAATCACCTACTACGCTGATGCGTTCAGCATTGGGTGCCCACACCGAAAAACATATCCCTGCGACACCATGGATTTCAGCAATACGGGCGCCCAGGGTGCGGTACGCTTGCCGTAACCGGCCTTCGTTGAACAGATGCAAGTCATGAGCGGAAATTTGTGGCGGGAATGCATAAGCATCATAAGTTTCATATACTGTGGTATTCCGCGCTGTGTCATGTTCCTCAACGCGCAGCAGATAGGGTATGGCGGGCAGAATTGCGCCGTGCCATTCGAAAACCCCGCTGGGATGGACGCACGTCATTGGCTCAAAGCCATCGGCCGTCTTGATCCAGACGTTGCCGGCGTGGGGACGGAATACCCGCACCAGGCCGTGGTCTTGCTGCATGCGTGCGCCAAGAAAAGCAAAAGGATCGTGCAGCCGTGCTGCCAGTAGCGCTTTCAGCAGCGGATCGGCTTTAACCGAGGTGACGGGTTTCACGAGGCTGGATTGCATGTGTGGAATTATAGCTTGCATGTGACTGTTGATTCGGAGCAAATTTAAGGAGTCACTGAACAGATTCTCCGTCGTGCCTGCGTATAACTCGTTCAGTGACTTCTTATTGCGAGAAAGTGCCATAATGCAGAAAGATGCGGCAACATAATCAGGGGAGCAATATATGCCCGAGAACTCTTACCCGAAGAAACAAGAGGCTGATCTTCGTTTTCACAGTCAGATTACACGCAATGCCATAGCGCTGATACTGGCAGGTGGGCGCGGCAGTCGTTTGCAACAGCTCACTGATTGGCGTGCGAAGCCTGCGGTGCCATTCGGCGGCAAATTTCGCATCATTGATTTCCCTCTTTCCAATTGCGTCAATTCCGGTATCCGCCGCATCGGTGTTGCCACCCAGTACAAATCACAGAGCTTGATCAGTCACATCCAGCACGGCTGGGGTTTTCTTGATGGCCGCTTCAAGGAGTTCGTCGAGTTGCTGCCCGCACAGCAGCGGATTGAGGAGGCCTGGTACCAGGGAACCGCCGATGCGGTATTCCAGAATCTTGACATCCTGCGCCGCCATGAGCCGAAATACGTGTTGATTCTGGGGGGAGATCATGTTTATAAAATGGACTACAGCAAGCTGCTGGCCGAACATGTAGAAAAATCCGCCGATATGACCGTGGCCTGCCTTGAAGTGCCGCTGGAAGAGGCGAGCGCTTTTGGTGTCATGAGCGCCGATAATGAAATGCACATCACCAGTTTTGCCGAAAAACCCGCCAACCCGGAACCTATTCCCGGTCAACCGGGGCAGGCGCTCGTCAGTATGGGTATTTACGTATTCAACGCGGCCTTTCTTTTCGAACACTTGATTCGCGATCATGATGATCGCAACTCATCGCACGATTTCGGCAAGGACCTGATTCCGTACCTGGTGCCTCGCCATCGGGTGTTTGCCCACCGTTTCTCTGACAGTTGCGTCAATATGGTCTCGGGTGTGCCGTACTGGCGCGACGTGGGTACGGTCGATGCTTACTGGGAGGCCAATCTTGGTCTCACCCACGTGACTCCGGACCTCAACCTGTACGACGAGGACTGGCCGATCTGGACTCACCAGGAACAACTGCCGCCCGCCAAGTTCGTATTTGATGACGAGGATCGACGTGGTCAGGCGCTGGACTCGATGGTATCAGGCGGCTGCATCATCAGCGGTTCGACGGTTCGCCGCTCAATACTGTTCTCCAATGTGCAGGTCCGCAGCTACAGCAGCATCGAGGACTCGGTGATATTGCCCAATGTCGACATTGCCCGGCATGCGCGCCTGCGGCGGGTGATAGTGGACAAGAACTGCATGATTCCTGAAGGGCTGACGGTGGGATTTGATCCGGAGGAAGATCGCAAGCGCTTCCATGTCACTGACAAAGGCATTACGCTTATTACTCCGGAAATGCTCGGCCAGAATGTGCATTATGTCAGGTAGCCGGATGGCCGGGGATCAAAGGCGGAATGTGGCTGGCCCCCCGTGCCAGTTGAAGTCGTCCTGCTGAATTTTCATAGAGTTTCCAGCGCAAATGCAACCACTAAACCTCGTTCTGCTGTGGCATATGCACCAGCCGGATTATCGCAATTACAAGACCGGCGAATTTACGCTGCCGTGGGTGTATCTGCATGCCATCAAGGATTACACCGACATGGCACATCACCTTGAGGCACATCCGCGCGTCAAGGCAGTAGTGAATTTCGTGCCGGTGCTGCTGGACCAGTTGGAAGACTATGCCGCACAGTTTGCCTTGGGGCGGATGCGCGACCCGCTATTGCGCTTGCTGACTACTGCCGACCTGGATCAGGTATCCGCGAGCGAGCGTCTGCGTGTATTCGACAGCTGCTTTCGCAGCAACCATACCCGGATGCTGCAGCCGTATCCGGCATACCAGCACCTGTATGACCTGCACGCAACGCTGCGTGAACACGGCGAGGCCCAATTGGCCTATCTTTCCGGCCAATACCTGGCGGACTTGCTGGTGTGGTATCACCTGGCATGGACCGGTGAGAGTGTGCGCCGGGGCAATGAGGTGGTGGCGCGATTGATGGCGCAAGGCGGAAATTTCAGCCATGCTGACCGGGTTGAATTATTTGACCTGATTGGAGAATTGATCCAGGGGTTGATTCCGCGCTACCGCAAGCTGGCCGAGTCGGGTCAGATCGAGCTGTCTACCACGCCGCATTACCACCCACTCTCGCCACTGCTGATTGATTTTACTTCTGCGCGCGACAGTCTGCCCGACGTTGCTTTGCCAACAGAAGAGATTTACCCGGGAGGGCGCAGTCGTGTCGCATTTCATGTGGCATCAGCGATCGAGAGTCACGCGCGGCGCTTCGGCAGCAAGCCTGTTGGCGTATGGCCGGCGGAAGGTGCGGTATCCGCGCCATTGCTGGAGATCATGGCAGAGCAGGGCTGTCAATGGAGTGCCAGCGGTGAGGGCGTGCTGGTCAACAGTCTGTACAAATCATATCCTGACAGACCACTGCCGGAGCGAAGCCGTTATCTTTACCGCCCCTACCGGGTGCAGGGCAGAAGCGATGGCCTGACCTGTTTTTTTCGTGACGATAAACTATCTGACATGATCGGCTTCGAATACGCCAAATGGTTCGGCCGCGATGCCGCCGAGCACCTGGTGCATTCATTCGAAGAAATCAGCCGTGATGCCCCAGCGGGAGAGAATCCAGTGGTGAGCGTGATTCTGGATGGCGAGAACGCCTGGGAATATTATCCTTATAACGGCTATCATTTCTTTAATGATCTTTATGAAATTCTTGAGAATCATCCCTCAATCCGTGCCACCACTTACCGCGACTATGTCGCATCCCCGGAGTATGCCGCCGCTGCCGTGCTGCCGGTACTGGCGGCGGGTAGTTGGGTGTACGGAACATTTTCCACCTGGATCGGCGACCACGACAAGAACCATGCGTGGGATCTGTTATGTGCCGCCAAGCGCAGCTACGATCTGGTGATGCAAAGCGGGCGCATGACTGACGAGGAAAAGGCTGCAGCCGGACGGCAACTGGCTTCCTGCGAAAGTTCAGACTGGTTCTGGTGGCTGGGTGATTACAATCCGCCGAATGTGGTGGAAGGTTTTGACAAGCTGTTCCGCGACAATCTGGCCAATCTTTACGGTTTGCTGAAACTGCCAGTACCGGCAGCGGTGCTTGAGCCGATCAGCCATGGCAGCGGACACCCCGAGTCGGGCGGCGCGATGCGGCGATCCACGTTGGAATAATCTGATGCCACCAACCATTTCCCTGCTTTTTGGCGTGCATGCGCATCAGCCCGTCGGCAACTTTCCGGAAGTGCTGACCGATGCGCACCTGCGTTGTTACAAACCCTTTCTGCAGGTACTCCACCGCTACCCGGATTTTCATTTTGCGGTACATTTTTCCGGCTGGTTGCTGGACTATCTGATCGAGCATTATCCGCAAGACATGGCATTGTTGCGGGAAATGGTGGCGCGGGGGCAAGTGGAACTGTTCGGCGCGGGCGATACCGAGCCGGTGCTGGCGGTGATCCCCAACCGTGATCGTATCGGCCAGATCCAGACTTTTTCCGACAAACTGGAAATGAAATTAGGCCAGCGTCCCCAAGGTGCGTGGCTGACAGAACGGGTGTGGGAGGCAACGGTAGTTCCGGCACTGGCCGATTGCGGTATACGCTATGTGATTGTGGACGACTATCATTTTCTCTGCACCGGTAAAACGGTGGCGGAATTGAATGGTTATTTCACCACCGAGGAAGATGGACGCACGCTGGACCTGTTTCCCATTTCCGAAACCTTGCGCTACAAGCTGCCATTTTCTCCGGCCCATGAAGCGGTGGCGTATATCGAATCTCTGGCCGAGGGCAGTAGCGCAGACGGCGGCAATGCAGCAGTTTATTTCGATGACATCGAAAAATTCGGCATTTGGCCGGAAACTTACCAATGGGTATACGAAAAAGGCTGGCTCGACCAATTCATCCAGGGTGTGCTGGCTTCGCCAAAAATCCGCACCCGGCACTACCGTGATTATCACGCCAGCGGAAAGACTCGCGGTATAGTCTATCTGCCTACCACCTCCTACATTGAAATGAACGAATGGACGCTTCCTGCGCAGCCAGCCAATGCCTACGCCGATCTGGTGCAGCAGGCAAAAACGGACGGCCGCTACGAACACGATAAAGCGTTTCTACGCGGGGGCATCTGGAAGAATTTCTTTTCGCTCTATCCCGAGTCCAACTGGATGCACAAACGCATGCTGGGACTTTCCGCGCGTCTTGCCACGCTACCGCAGACGCAGCGCACTGCCGCCATGCAACAGAAACTGTACGAGTCTCAGGCCAACGACGCTTACTGGCATGGCTTGTTTGGCGGCCTGTATCTGCCGCACCTGCGGCGCGCGGTTTACAACGACATGGTCGCCCTGGAAGCAATGCTCGATGCCTGTGCACCGCGTCCGGTGCGTTTCATGGAGGATACCGATCTTGACGGGGTGGATGAGGCTTATCTGCAGAATGGCGTACTCCAGGCGGTGTCGAAACTGGATGGTAATGGCTGCATTTGCGAACTTGATGCCTATACGCTCAATCACAACTTCGGTGATACCTTGCGGCGCCAGGCCGAGCATTATTACCGCCGGATTCAACAGGGCGAGGGAGGCGGACACGGGCACAGTGACACGGGCATCGCCTCGGCGCATGAGCGCGTCAATTTCAAGCATGAAATAAATGCTGCGGACATGGAGGCTGACGATCATGTGCGCGGGCTGTTTGTTGATCGTCTGAATGGCGTGTTCATGCACTATCGGCATGATCCTTCCACTGTGGGCGGCGTACATTTTCTGGCGGATATGTCCGACCTGTCTGTGAGCAAAAGTTTCGAGCTTGCGGGTAACCGGTTACATGTGTCGTATCGTTTCAGCGGTGCAGTGGAGGGCGTATTCAGCACCGAACTCAATCTCGCCATGCCCAGTTGCGACGGTTGGGGCGGGCGCTATATTTATCAGGGACAAATCCCCGGCGGTTTTGGTCAACCGCTGCAGCTGACTGCGCTGAATGAGATCACGCTGGACGATGATGTGTTGGCCGGGAGCGTTACCTTGCATGTTTCCTCGCCAGTCGCGCTGTCGGCGCAGCCGCATTATTCCGTATCGCAGTCCGAGGGCGGATTCGAGAAAATCATGCAGGCGGTGACGCTGCAACTGGCATGGCCGGTGTCCACGCGGGAGCTAACCATCACTCTGGAAATTAGCGTGCGCGGCAAGGAAGCTGCGTGATACAGCGTACCAGTCTGTTTCATCAAATCACATTGACGGGTACTTTCAAATAAATAGTGCCGTTCGCTTCTGCTGGCGGCATCTCCCCCGCGCGTACATTGATCTGCACCGACGGCAGCAATAAGGTTGGCATCTCCAGCGTGGCATCCCGCGCTTCACGCATGGCAACAAACTCGTCTTCGCTAATGCCGTCATGTACATGAATGTTGTGCGCGCGCTGCTCGGCCACCGTGCTTTGCCACTGCGCGGGACGACACGCGGGTGGATAATCGTGGCACATGAACAATCGCGTGGCCGGAGGTTGTGCGAGTAGTCGGCGCACCGAGCGGAACAGGCGGCGGGCATCGCCGCCCGGAAAATCGGCGCGCGCCGTACCCACATCCGGCATGAACAGTGTGTCGCCTACAAAAATCGCATCATCGAGCTGGTAAGCCATGTCGGCTGGTGTGTGACCTGAAACTGCAATGGCTGTCGCACTCAGTTTGCCGATCTTGAAAGTCTCGCCATCTGTGAACAAATGGTCGAACTGCCTGCCGTCCGGAATGAAGTCATCGCCGAGATTGAATATCTTCTTGAAAGTTTCCTGCACCTGGGGAATTTCATGACCGATGGCAATTTTTCCACCCAGTTTTTCCCTGAGATAATGTGCGGCTGAGAGGTGGTCGGCGTGCGCATGCGTTTCGAGTATCCAGGCAGCGTTCAGTCGCCGGTCATGGATGAATGCAATCAGCTTATCTGCGGATGAGGTGCTGATCCGGGCAGATTTTGGCTCGTAATCCAGGACGGGATCGATAATCGCGCAACTCCCGTCAGGCTCGTCAAATACCACGTAGCTGACGGTCCATGTGGCCGGGTCAAAAAAAGCCTGGATTTGCGGGGACATTGTTTTCTCCTGCATGCGGAATTTGTGTTGACAATAATATATCAATTAATATATTATTCGTCAACATAATGTTGTTGGCTCGCAAGGAGCCGCTTCCCAAAATCAGGTAAAAGGATAAATAAGATGTCGATCGACTGGAATCACTTCACCCCGTGGTCCGCGCTGGCAGGCGGGATGGGCATTGGTATCGCGGCAGCACTGTTCGTATTGCTGAACGGACGTATTGCCGGAATCTCCGGCATAGTCGGCGGATTGTTCAAGCTGCAGACGGGTGATATGGGCTGGCGCATGGCCTTTGTTGCGGGGCTGGTCGCTGCGCCGCTGGTATGGCAGCTGTTTCATGGCTTACCCACTTTGCAGATTGATACCGGCTACGGCATGCTGGCGCTGTCTGGTCTGATGGTCGGCATCGGCACGCGCTACGGCTCTGGTTGTACCAGTGGTCACGGGGTTTGCGGAATGTCCCGATTGTCGCCGCGCTCCATCGTTGCCACCCTGGTATTTATGGGCACGGGCTTCGTCACCGTTTACCTCATACGACATGTGTTCGGCGGGTAGAAATAAAATGGCGAACATCACTGCATTGCTGGCGGGTTTGATCTTTGGGCTGGGACTGATTCTGGCAGGAATGGCGAATCCGGCCAAAGTTCTGGCGTTTCTCGATATCACCGGATCATGGGATCCTTCTCTCGCATTGGTCATGGGGGGCGCGATTGCCGTGGGATCAATCGCTTTCGCCGTGGCCGGCAGGCGCAGCCGCAGCTATCTGGGGTTGCCCATGCACTTGCCTGCTGCGCGCATGATCGACAAGCGGCTGGTGCTGGGGAGTCTTGTATTCGGCATCGGCTGGGGGATGGCAGGCATCTGTCCCGGACCCGCACTGGTTCTGCTGGGAGCTGGCAGCAGCGAAGGCGCCGTATTCGTCGCGGCAATGCTGCTGGGAATGGGGATTTTTGAAATTCTGGAAAGATCCAAATCCGTTGACCGGTCCAAAACTGGCCAGCATGTCTAAGGCATCGCTGAACAAATCCCGCGCAAGCGTGGTGTTGGTTCTGCACGCAAGGCGGGGGCGTTTATGAAAACGAAAACAGATTTGCCCAGTGTTGCGGCGATACGCGCATCGGCGGCGGGAGCCTGTTCCATGCTGAGAGTACTGGCAAATGAGGACAGGCTGCTCATTTTGTGTCAGTTGATTCAGGGCGCCAGAAACGTTGGCGAACTGGAAGAGCTGCTGGATATCCGCCAACCTACGCTATCGCAGCAGCTTACCGTGCTGCGCACAGAAGGATTGGTCACAACCGAGCGCAAAGGAAAATACATTTATTACAGTCTGTCCAGCCAGGAAGTGATTCAAATCATGCAGACTCTATCCAAGCTTTATTGTGACAAGGGCCATTGAATCATGGAGCAGCAAGCAATCCAGATAACCAGCGCACTGCTGGGTTCGCTTGTCGGCATCACGCTCGCGCTTACTGGCGCAGGTGGCGCCATCATTGCGGTTCCCCTGCTCATTTTTGGTTTGCATCTTGCGGTTGCCGAGGCAGCCCCTATTGCGCTGCTTGCTGTGAGCTTGTCGGCTGCCATTGGCGCCGCGCTGGCGCTGAAGCTGGGGAGGGTGCGATACCGGGCGGCCGGATTGATCGCTGTCAGCGGTGTTCTGACTGCGCCCATCGGCATCTGGGCAGCGCACAAATTACCCAATGCGCCTCTGACCCTGTTGTTTGCCATTGTACTGGCGTACGTTGCGCTTCACATGCTGCGCCAGAGCAGGGCGACTGTCGCCAAGGCTGAAGAGTCATGCTCTGCCAGTTGGATGCGGCCATCGGCCGTCTGATCTGGACCGAGCCTTGCGCCAGGGCACTGGCAATTTCAGGTGCTGTTGCAGGCTCTTTGTCGGGTCTGCTGGGGGTGGGCGGCGGCTTTGTCGTGGTGCCGGCACTCAGGAAAGCCACCAATCTGCAGATGCAATCCATACTGGCAACATCGCTGGCGGTGATCGCACTTGTTTCCGCAGCCGGTGTTGCCTCAGCCGTTTTGATTGGAGAAATGGACTGGTCAATCGGGCTGCCATTTTCCGCTGGTGCAATCGCCGGAATGGTGGCAGGCGGAATGTTTGCCGGGCGTTTCGCGGGTCCAAAGCTGCAGCAGAGCTTTGCGGTTCTCGCGCTGTGCGTGGCACTGGGCATGGTTGTTAAAGTGTTACTGACTGCGGGTATCATTTAACAGCGCGCCCGATTATTGGCTATACAGTTATAGTGGTGTCCGTAAAATTTCTGGTAAAATTACGGATTCTCAAAGAGCCCCGCAAGGAAGAACCGCCATGACTTACGTAGTAACTGAAAACTGTATCAAGTGCAAATATACCGATTGCGTAGATGTGTGTCCGGTGGATTGCTTCCGCGAAGGCCCCAATTTTCTGGTGATCGATCCGGATGAGTGCATCGATTGCACCCTGTGTGTGGCTGAGTGCCCGGTAGAAGCGATTTTTGCCGAAGATGATGTGCCGGACAATCAGCACAATTTTATTTCGCTCAATGCCGATTTGTCAAAAGTATGGGGACCCATCATCGAGAAGAAAGATGCCCCGCCCGATGCCGACGAATGGGCGAAAGTGACCGATAAGCTGGACAAGCTGGAACGCTGACCCGGCGTAGCGGTAGCCTGCCTTGCCGCATGTCCATCACCCTGAAATTTCCGCAAGTCACTCCAACTGATGTTTTCACGTATCTTGCCGCCGGCCTGAAAGCCGGCGTCACGGTCGTTACCCCTAACCGGCGGCTCGCGCTGGCGCTTAAACGCGAGTTCGACGCTGCCCAGGCCGCTCAGGGATTCAGCCTCTGGGATACGGCCGATATCCTGCCATTCCCCGCATTCGTCGAACGTGCTTACGCGGACGTGCTTTACTCCGGCCAGGCAACCGGGCTGCCCATTCTGCTTACTGCTGCGCAGGAACAGGCGCTGTGGGAGGACGCCATTCGGCGTGCGGATACGGTTCTGCTGGCGATCGCGGAAACTGCACGGCTCGCACGCGAAGCGTGGCAGCTCGCGCATGCATGGCAGCTTTTTCCACAGCTCAGAAATTTTCCGCTCAACGAAGATGGCAAGGCCTTCCAGGATTGGTCGCAGCATTACGTACGCGCTACCGGGCGCAAACAGCAAACCGACAGCGCGCGGCTGTATGATCTGGTGGCCGGATTGTGGCAGCACGCAGCGGTACCGCAGCGCCTGATCTGCTACGGCTTCGACATCATCACACCGCAGCAGGCGACATTGCTGAGCAAACTCGAGGCTGCTGGTTGCGAAGTGCTGCTGGCACAATCGCAGTCGCAACTGCGGCGGCATCATGGCGCTGTGCAGCGTGTCGCAGGCGCCGACAGCCGCGATGAAATTCAGCGTGCGGCGGTGTGGGCGCGAGCGCGGCTCGAGACTGATGCTGCGGCACGTATCGGCATTGTGGTACCGGATCTCGCCAGGCGGCGCAGTGCGATCATGCGCATTTTCAGTGCGGTGATGGAGCCGGACGTACAGTGTGTGCTACCGGATGTTGCGCAGCGCACCTTGCCGTTCAACACCTCGCTCGGCATGGCACTGACTTCATATCCGCTGGTCAGCACCGCATTCCTGCTGCTCGAGCTGGCCGGACGGGAGATCGAGTTTGAACGTGCCAGCCGCTTGCTGCGCTCGCCATTTATTGCGGGCGGCGAGACTGAAATGGCCAGCCGCGCGCGACTCGATGCCCGGTTGCGCCAGCGTGCCGAACCGGTGCTGACACTCGACCGACTGCTTATGCTGATTGTACGCGCTGGGGGGGATTGTCCGATCCTCGTGCAGCGCTTGTCCGCGCTGGCTGAATTCCGCAAGGCAAATCTGTTCGGCGCACAGGCGCCCTCAGCGCTGGCCAAAGCCATTTCCGCAACACTGCAGATTGTCGGTTTTCCCGGCGAGCGCAGCCTCGATTCAGCCGAATATCAGACTCTGAAGAAATGGCACGAGGTTGTCGCCGATTTCGCCGCACTTGACAGCGTCATAGCGCGCACCGGTTACAGCGAGGGGCTGTCGCGCCTGCGTCGCATGACAGCGGAAACCTTGTTCCAGCCCGAGACAGCGGATGTTCCGATCCAGATACTCGGTGTGTTCGAAGCTGCGGGCATGGAGTTCGATCACCTGTGGGTGATGGGGTTGTCCGATGAAGTCTGGCCGCAGCCACCGCGTCCGAATCCGTTCCTGCCGGTCGAGCTGCAACGCGCGGCAAAGCTGCCGCAGGGTTCTGCCGCTGAATCACTCGAGCTGGCGCGCCGGCTTACTGCTGACTGGCTATGCAGTGCGGATGAAGTCATTCTGAGTCATCCACGGCACAGCATGGATCGCGGTGGCCAGGAACTCATGCCCAGTCCATTGATTACGCACATTGCCGAAAGTGAGCCTGCACTCGCATCGATACCAGCTACTTATGCCAGCCACCGTGATCTGATTCACGGCGCCAGTCAGCTTGAACACAGCGAGGATGCCAAGGCACCGGCATTCGATCAAGTAACAAACGCCATCAGTGGCGGCACGGCGGTGATAAAAGATCAGGCCGCCTGTCCATTCCGCGCACTGGCGCTGCATCGGCTTGGTGCGCAGAGTCTGCAGGCTCCGCACACCGGACTGGATGCGCGGGAGCGTGGCACGCTGGTGCATCGTGTGCTCGCACAGGCATGGAAACAACTCAAGAGCAGCAGTGCGCTCGCTGCGAGCAGCGACGCGGAGCTCGAAGCAATATTGCAGCAGGCTGCCGCAGAGGCGATTGCACACATCCGCAAAGACCGGCCGACCACACTCGCCGGACGTTTCGCGGAAATCGAACAACGGCGTCTGGTGCGACTGGCGCGCGCATGGCTCAACGCAGACAAAGAACGCGGCGATTTCAGCGTCATTGCCTGCGAAGACAAACGCAGCATCGAAATCAGCGGACTGGCGTTGACCACGCGTCTCGACCGCGTGGACGAGCTTGCTGACGGGCGTCGCATCGTCATCGATTACAAGACCCGCGCACCATCGGTTGGCGCCATGCTCGGCGAGCGCCCGGACGAGCCGCAACTGCCGCTGTATCTGGTCACTGCCGAGCCGGATGCCGCCGCAGTTGCCTTTGCCCAGGTCAGGTTGGGCGCCATGCAATTCACCGCACTGGCGCGCGACAACGACCTGTTGCCCGGGGTGAAAGCCTTTTCCGAATCGCGCCAGCGTGAGCGGCATGGCTCATGGGAGGAGCTGGTTGCCGCCTGGCGCACCAATCTCACCCACCTTGCCGCGAGTTTCCGCAACGGCGATGCCCAGGTCGATCCCAAGCGACGCCGACACACCTGCGACAATTGCGACATGCAGCCGTTCTGCCGCATCTACGAACGCAGCGAGAGCGCATTTTCCCAGGAGGAGGAATGAGCACTACGCCCATTCCGGATCTTGCCGAGCGCCGCCATGCACTCGATCCTGCGCAGTCGTTCATCGTGCAGGCGCCAGCCGGGTCGGGCAAGACCGGGTTGCTGATCCAGCGTTATTTGAGATTACTGGCATGTGTCGATGCGCCGGAAGAAATCATTGCGATCACCTTTACCCGCAAAGCCGCGGCGGAGATGCGCGAACGAGTGCTGGCAGCGCTGACACCGGATGGCAAAACCCCCGCAACTGAACACGAACAACTGACCCGCGAGTTGGCGCACGCGGCTTTGCAGCGCGACGCTGCAGCGGGCTGGCAGATTGCGGCGAATCCGGCGCGACTGCGCATCCAGACCATCGATTCATTGTGTGCTGCTCTTACGCACCAGATGCCGTTACTGTCAAAGTTCGGTGCGCAACCGGAGAGCGTCGAGGACGCATCCGAACTTTATCTGGAAGCGGCGCGCGCGACCATCGAGCTGGTCGAAGGTGACGATGCAGGGGCGCAGGATGTCGAACGCTTGCTCGAACATCTCGACAATGATGTGGCCCGCATCGAAATGCTGCTGGCCGACATGCTGGCACGGCGTGACCACTGGCTGCGGCATATCCACGGCAGAGACCGTGGCGAGCTGGAAGCAGCACTGAAGAATGCGCGGCGCGCAGCACTGGAACATGTGTGCGGCATCTATCCCGTCCCGGCGCAAAGCGAGTTGATTGAACTTGCACGCTATGCCGCCGCCAATCTGACCACTGCCGGCAGGAGTTCTCCAATCGGTGTGTGCGACAGACTCGCTGCATTACCCGGCAGCGCTGATGATGCTGTCGTACTGTGGCGTGGCATCGCCGAACTGCTGCTGACCAAGGAAGGCGATTGGCGCAGACAGCATGATGTCAAGAATGGTTTCCCGCCGGGCAGCAGCAAGGCCGAGAAAGAAATTTCCAGATCATGGAAAGAGCGTGCACTTGCATTGATCGCGGTACTCAAGGAAAACGATGCGCTGCGTCAGACGCTGCATGACCTGCGCCGCCTGCCGCCGCCCGCTTACACCGACATGCAGTGGGAGGTACTCGGTGCGATCACCCGCTTGCTGCTGCACACCGTCGGCCAGCTCAAGCTCGTGTTCCAGGCGCGCGGTCAGGTGGATTTCACCGAAGTCGCGCAGGCTGCGCTGCTCGCGCTGGGCGAGCCGGATGCGCCGACCGATCTTGCGCTGGCGCTCGATTATCGCATCCGGCATTTGCTGATCGATGAGTTTCAGGATACGTCGATCAGCCAGTATGAGCTGGTGACCAAGCTTATTGCCGGCTGGGAACCGGGAGACGGTCGCAGCCTGTTCGTGGTTGGCGACCCGATGCAGTCCATTTACCGTTTCCGCGAGGCCGAGGTTGGATTGTTCCTGCGTGCGCGTGCAATGGGCATCGGTAACTTCGCGCTGCAGCCGGTTGCGCTGTGCGCCAATTTCCGTTCGCAGCGCGGCGTTGTCGACTGGGTCAATGCCACTTTCGCGCAGGTGATGCCGGCGCAGGAAGATATCGCTGCCGGTGCGGTGCCGTACACAGCATCCATCGCTACGCACGCAATGCTTCCCGATGCAGCAGTCAATGTGCACGCATTTTTCAACAATGACCATGCGGCTGAAGCGGAGAAGGTGGCAGAGATCATCCAGCAGGTACAGCATGACGATCCGTCCGCCACCACCGCAATCCTGGTGCGCAACCGCGGCCACTTGCGCGAAATCGTGCTGCAGCTCAACGCGGCCGGATTGCGTTTCCGCGCCATCGAAATCAAAGGCCTCGGCTACCGGCCGGTGGTGCAGGATCTGCTGGCGCTGACGCGTGCACTGGCGCATCCGGCCGATCGCCTGGCGTGGCTGGCAGTGCTGCGCGCGCCGTGGTGCGGACTTACGCTGGCCGATCTGCATGCGCTGGCGGCAGTACAATCTGCTTTCGCTGACAGCGAGCACACCATGTGGCAATTGCTCCACGATGATGCACGCATGGCGGCAGTTTCCGCCGATGGTGGTGCGCGACTGCTGCGTGTGCGCGAAGTACTGCAGGAGTGTATCGGCAACCGCTGCCGCTCATCGCTGCGCACGCTGGTCGAAGCGGCATGGCTGGCACTGGGCGGTCCGGCTTGTGTCGGCGATGTGACCGATCTTGCCGACGCCGAAATCTATTTTGATTATCTGGAAGCGCATGAGGAAGCGGGCAGCATTCCCGAACTGGCGCTGTTCGAGCAAGGGCTGGATCGGCTTTACGCGCTGCCCGATCTGGGGGCTGACGACAGGTTGCAGATCATGACCATCCACAAAGCCAAGGGTCTCGAGTTTGATCATGTGATCGTGCCCGGCCTCGGCCGTCTGTCGCGCAGCAACGACAAGAAACTGTTCATGTGGATGGAACGCCCGCGCGCAACATTTGCTGGCGGCGAGCAAGACGGCAGTACTGACTTGCTGCTGGCGCCGATTCAGGAGACCGGTACGGACGGCGACCTCATCTATGCCTGGCTGGAGAAGCTGGATGCCGACAAAGAGTATTTCGAGGATCAGCGCCTGCTCTATGTCGCGGCGACACGTGCCAGGCAGCGCCTGCACCTGCTGGGCAGTACCTGTCTGGTTCCCGACCGTGATGGCGTGATTGAGCCGCGATTGCCTGCCGGGAAATCCTTGCTGGGCAAGCTCTGGCAGGTAATTGAACCGGATTATGTCGAAGCCGCTTCACGCGCAATGCATGCGCATGCCCCGCCTGCACCGGAGGGCGGAGAAATTACAGAAGAAAAACTTTCTGTCGATCAGTCACTGCGCCGCCTCACGTCGGACTGGACATTGCCCGCCGCACCGCCACGGGTGGAATGGAGTCCGCCACAGTGTATGACGCAGACGCAGGATCAGATCGAGTTTTCCTGGGTGGGCGAAATCGCGCGCCATGCCGGCAGCGTGGTGCACCGCTGGCTACAGCGCATTGCCGAGGACCAGATGCAAGGCTGGGATGCGGCGCGGATCAAGAGCCTGCGCACCATCTTCAAACACAATCTGCTCGCATGCGGCATTAGCGGTAGTGAAGTAGAGGTGGCCAGCGAGCGTGTAGTAGTGGCGCTTAGCCATGCACTCAGCGATATGCGCGGCCAGTGGCTGCTCGGGCCGCAGCAGGATGCCCAGAATGAACTGCGCCTGACTGCCCTGATTGATGGCGTGCAGATGAATCTGGTGATCGACCGCACTTTCCGTGATGCACATGGCCAGCGCTGGGTTGTGGACTACAAAACCAGCAGCCATGAAGGCACTGATGTGGAAGGCTTCCTCGATCGCGAGCAACAGCGCTACCGCGCCCAGCTCGAGCGCTATGCCGCGCTCATGCGCAGGATCGATGAGAGGCCGGTGAAACTGGGATTGTATTTTCCGCTGTTGAAGGGATGGCGGGAATGGGAGAGTGGCGGTTAGAAGGAGGGGGAGGCGGGCACAACCGGAGAATACGCGAGTTCCTTAGTAAGCAATACCACCTATCTTGATAGGTTCTTTTTGTATAAGACCCAAATCTGGCTGTAAGCCTCGTCTTTGATTCACTAATCTGACAGTACCGTCTTCATTTTTAATAATAGTATCAGCTTCAATTATTTCTTCTACATTAAGCGCATTTTCTTGCAAGTCGAGCGACTGATTGGCCACTGTCATTGCGTCGCCATTAGCTTGGGCAGCAGTTAGTGTTTTAAGCTGAACGCTGATAAGCCCCATGCTTTGGGGTGATTTAGATTGTGGCTGATGCACTCCAAACGTATTTTCCGTGTTCAGGCGTTGATAAGTGGTAGTGACGGCAACAGATATGATCCGTTGCTCCATAACCGGGTCTGCCTGCGCGTTGTTCTGGGAAAGCGCGCAACCTAAGCCCGCTAGTAAAATAACATGGCGATATGCAAAAAGATTGCGGCCATTTTTTTCGAGGAAGGTCAGATAACGCAGCATAAAGTTCACCAATAGCTCAAGTTTGATAAACTTCATTACGGCAGTATTTTTTAAATATTTAGGGAAATAGTCGTAGTAAAAGAATCAGTAATAAAGGAGGCGGATTTTTTATACCCAGCTCGACCGCTGCGCCGGGTTTTTATTTATACTTATTGAAATGCTCTGCTTTGGGTTATGCTACTGACAAGACTACGCGCAACGAGATTTCGCATGCCCATCCCCGTACACCACAGCACCATGATCCTGCCACGCCGCATCACCGCCGCCTGTATCTGCTGCCTGCTGAGTGTCGGCACTGCAACCGCAGCGCCTATCGATATTGCGGGGGAAGCCTACAACAAAAGCGCGCACGTGCAGGCCATCAAGCTATTCAGGCCGCTGGCCGCCCAGGGAAACGCGGATGCGCAAGCGATGCTGGGCATGATGTACCTCAAAGGCGAAGGCACAGCCCGGAATTATCCGGAAGCCGTGAAGTGGCTCACGTTGTCGGCAGCACAGGGCAATGCAAGTGCGCAAAATAACCTGGGAGCGATGCATTTCAATGGTGATGGCGTAGTCCGGAATTATCCCGATGCCCTGAGATGGTTTCGCTTGTCTGCGATGCAGGGAGATAAATATGGGCAAACCAGTCTGGCTGCGATGTATCTCAATGGCCATGGCGTAGCCAAGGATGTGAAGGAAGCCGTGAAGTGGTATCGCCTGGCTGCGGCGCAGGGGGATGAAAATGCCGCGCAG
>JAPLQS010000083.1 GCA_026399575.1 Nitrosospira sp.
CCGGCGGCGTTCGCTGAAAGATTTAATCGGGATCATGGAAAGGGATTCTCACAGGATTTGCCGGATAAAGCAAAGCATCGCTTCAGCCACTCTTGAGCCGGTCATCGAGTAGGTGCAGACGATCCGGCGTGCCCACATCCATCCATAACCCAGGATAATATTCGCCGCTGATTTTTCCCAGCGCAATCGTCTGGTACAGCAACGGCGCGAGTTTTGTCGCCGCACCGGGTAGCACCTCCCGGAAAAGCTGCGGCTGATAAATGCCGATTCCGCTGAAGGTAAACATGTCTTTTCCTGTCAATGCCACATTGCCGCAATCAAGAGCGAAGTCGCCAGCGGCATGATGTGCCGGATTATCCACCAGCACCAGATGAGCGAGAATCTCATCCGGATTCGCCTGCATGTGCCGCAAAACCGGCAGCAGTCTGGCAAAATCAAACTCGCAATAAATGTCGGCGTTGATTACCAGAAATGGTCGTTCATCTACCCCATTTTCCGGCCCGTTTCGCAACAACGGCAATGCCTGGGCAATGCCTCCAGCGGTTTCCAGTGCCATCGGCTCATGCGAATAACGGATGCTGACACCGTAGCGCTTACCATCGCCTAATGCGGTCTCTATCATCTGTCCCAGATGGGAGTGGTTGATGACAACTTCGACAAATCCCGCACGCGCAAGATTTGCCAGATGATATTCGATCAGCGGCTTGCCGCCTGCCTGCAGCAGCGGCTTGGGCAAGCTGTCGGTCAGCGGGCGCATGCGCTCGCCGCGTCCAGCGGCCAGTATCATTGCCTTGAACGATGTATCTTTAGAAAGAGTAGCCAATGGTTGCATCCGGTTTATCTTCTGCCAGCGCATCCAGCAGCAACAGCAGCGGGCCAAGTTCGCGGTAGCGCTCGCAAGCCTTGCGTAAATAATCCATCACCAGCGGCATGTCCCTGAGGTAACCCTCCTTGCCATCGCGGTGACATAATCTCGCGAAGATGCCCAGCACTTTGATGTGGCGCTGCACGCCCATCCACTCAAAATCGCGGTAGAACTCGGCAAAATCGGCAGCCACTGGCAATCCCGCTTTCCTGGCCTTCTCCCAATAGCGTATCAGCCAATCCAGCACACGCTCCTCATCCCAGTGAATATAGGCGTCCTTGAACAGCGACACCAGATCGTAGGTGACCGGACCATAAACCGCATCCTGAAAATCCAGGATACCGGGGTTGGGCAACGTGACCATCAGATTGCGTGAATGATAGTCGCGGTGCACGAACACACGCGGCTGGGCCAGATTGTTTTGCACAATCAGGTCAAAAACAGCGGCCAGCTCCGCTTGCTGCTCTGCGCTCAGCACTGCCTGCAAATGCTTGGCGATATACCAGTCCGGAAACAGATTCAATTCTCTCAGCAACAGCGCTGCATCATAATCCGGCAGCACACCCGGACGGCTTGCCAGCTGAATCCTGATGAGCGCATCCGCTGCATCACCATACAGTTTATCGGCGCTACCTGGGGCGTCAGTCAGTGCCTGCAAATAAGTGGTGCTGCCAAGGTCCGACAGCAGCAGAAATCCCTGCGTCAAGTCCTGCGCCAGTACCTCGGGCACATGCACACCTGCCATGGCAAAGGTTTTGGCTATATTTATAAAATGGGTGCAATCCTCCTGTTGTGGCGGCGCATCCATTATGATCAGTGTCCCGTCGCTGAAAGTTGCGCGAAAATAGCGGCGGAAACTCGCATCGGCGGAAGCCGGTGACAAGGTGAAGGGTTTGCCTGGAAGCTGCGTCTTGAGCCAGCTTTCCAGAAGCTGCAGGCGTTGCAAATGTTGCATAACTAATCCACGATTGCCTAATTGCCGGAAGTATGAGATTTTATCACGCAAGCATCACTCTTCACCCAGCCGGGTGACTGAGCAGAAATCACGGAGGAAATCATGCTGAATCAAAAAGTATTGGATGAAATCGGCACCAAGGTCAACGAATTACTGGCGCAAAGTCCGGTAAAAGACGTGGAAAAAAATCTGCGGGTGTTGCTGGCCGGGGTTTTCGCGCGGCTGGATCTGGTAGCGCGCGAGGAATTCGACGTGCAGCAGGAAGTGCTGAAACGCACACGCGAGAAACTGACTGCGCTGGAAACACGGGTGACGGAGCTGGAAGCTGCCGGGAAACAAGGAAAAACAGACGATCAGTTGATCGTGGATTGACCCGGCCACATTCACGCCAGCCCATTGGCATGTCAACCCGGGACTGATAGTTCCCCCCATGTCGCTAGCCGTTCTCTATAGCCGCGCCATTTCCGGCATGGAGTCCCCGCTGGTCACGGTGGAAGTGCATATCGCCAACGGCCTGCCGAGCTTCACCATCGTCGGGTTGCCGGAAGCGGAAGTGAAGGAAAGCAAGGATCGGGTTCGGGCGGCACTGCAGAACGCGCAATTTGAATTTCCTGCCCGGCGCATCACCGTCAATCTCGCACCCGCTGACCTGCCCAAGGAAAGCGGGCGTTTTGATCTGCCGATCGCGTTGGGCATACTCGCCGCGACCGGACAAATCCCCTCGGACAAACTCGCTCAATACGAGTGGGCCGGCGAACTGGCCCTGACCGGCGAATTGCGTCCGGTCCGCGGCGCACTGGCGATGACTTACGGTGCAGCCTGCTCGGGCCGCAGCTTTGTGCTGCCGCAACAAAATGCTGCCGAAGCTGCCTTGGTGAAAGAAGCGGAAGTTTACCCGGCGACCTCTCTGTTGCAGATTTGTGCGCACCTTGCCGGACGCGAACCGCTGCAGCTCCATCCCGCCAGGACGGGAACAGATACAGCCGCCGCCGATTATCCCGGGCTGGAAGAAGTGAAAGGCCAGGCACATGCCAAGCGTGCGCTGGAAATCGCCGCAGCGGGTGGCCACAGCGTGCTGATGCTGGGGCCGCCGGGCACCGGCAAATCCATGCTGGCGGCGCGCTTTCCTGGCATCCTGCCATCCATGACCGAAGATGAAGCGCTGGAAGCCGCTGCAATGCAATCGTTAAGCAGCGGCGGTTTCGATATCGCCAACTGGAAACATCGCCCTTACCGTGCGCCGCACCACACCGCTTCGGGCGTAGCTCTGGTCGGTGGCGGCAGCAATCCGCGCCCCGGCGAAATCTCACTGGCAATGAACGGCGTATTGTTTCTCGACGAGTTGCCGGAGTTCGACCGCAAAGTGCTGGAAGTGCTGCGTGAACCGCTGGAGTCGGGTCACATCACGATCTCACGCGCGGCGCGCCAGGCCGATTTTCCCGCCCGCTTCCAGTTGATCGCGGCGATGAACCCATGCCCTTGCGGCTATCTCGGCCATTACAGCGGCAAATGCCACTGCACTCCCGATCAGGTAGCGCGTTATCGCGGAAAGATTTCCGGCCCACTGCTGGATCGCATCGACATCCAGATCGAAGTGCCCGCCGTGCCGCAGGAAGATTTGCTGCGCCAGCAAGCGGGCGAGACTAGCAGCGTCGTGCAGCAACGGGTGGAGACAGCCCATCAGCGGCAACTGCAGCGGCAGGGCAACACCAATGCCCGTCTGACGGTGAAAGGCATAGACAAATACTGCACGCCCGATGCTCAAGGAGAGAACCTGCTCAAGCAAGCCATCAGCCGCCTGAATTTTTCCGCGCGCGCTTATCATCGCGTGCTGAAAGTGGCGCGCACCATCGCAGACCTGGCTGGCAGCGCGGGCATAGTCAGCGCCCACATTGCCGAAGCGGTGCAATATCGGCGGCTGGACAGAAATTAAAACTGCGGCATGTCGGCGACGGCATGTAAATGCCGTCTTGCCGCCCGCGCCGCAAGTGCTGATTTTGATTCACCAGGCTGCGTTGGCCTCATGCATTGGGTATACTGCTAAAAAGGAAAATCATGCCATCAAAATATTTAGCTCATGCTGCAGGTTGCGCACTTGCCCTGGTTTCATCATTCGCCGCAGCCATCGCTCCCGAACAAATCCTGCAGCAGGTTGCACCTTCCATCGTGATGGTGGACATTTCCGACATCTACGGCAAACCCATCGAGCAGCACAGCGGTGTCGTGATTGGCGTGGGGCAGGTAGTTACCAGTTGCAAGGCGATACAGAAAGATCGAAACCTGCAGGTGTGGCAGGACGGCAGTGCCCTCAAAGCCAGATTGCAATACACGGACGTCGCCCGCGACTTGTGCCAGTTGAATGTGCCACGGCTGCGGGCTCCGCCAACCATCCTGGGCACGACCCAAAGACTCCGAGTGGGCCAGCGCGTTTATGCCGTTGGTACAGCGAAGGATCAGGAACCGGATTTGAGCGAGGGGCTTGTCGCCAGCCTGCGTCCGTATGAAGGTGCGCAATACATCCACACTTCCGCCGTGATTTCACCCAGCTTCAGGGGCGGCGGCCTGTTCGACGATCAGGGGAGGTTGGTGGGCATTGCCACATCCGAGTCTATCGAAGGGCGGAACTCCAGCTTTGCGCTGCCGGTAGACTGGATCCGTGAACTGCCGATGGCGGCGAAGACCGCGCGCGCAACACCACGGAAAGAAAGCGGGCTGGACAGACTTAACCGTTCCATCGCACTGGAGAAGAAAGGAAGCTGGCAGGGGTTGTTAAAACTCTCGCAGCAGTGGACCAAAAGTGAGGCCGGCAACACGGTTGCATGGTTCAGCCTGGGCGTAGCTCAGACTGGCCTCAAGCAGTACGACCGGGCGATTCGAGCCTATAGGGAGTCGATACGCATTCGGCCGGAATATGCCGATGCCTGGTACAGCCTGAGCAATGCTTACTTCAATCTCAAACAACACGCACAGGGAATGCATGCCTATCAGGAAGCCTTGCGCATCCAGCCGGAGAGTGCAGAAGCCTGGCGCAATCTGGGCGCGGCCTACAGCGGCCTCAAACAACCTGATCAAGGCGTTCATGCCTATCGGGAGCCGGCACGTATCCAACTGGAATCGGCCGATGCCTGGTACAACCTGGGCAACGCTTATTACGACCTCCAGCAATACGACCAGGCAGTTCAAGCCTATCGGGAATCGCTGCGCATCCGGTCGGAGAATGCCAATGCCTGGTATAACCTGGGCGTTACTTACGACGAGCTAAAACAACGGGATGAGGCCATTCGGGCCTATCAGGAGGCGCTGCGCATCCAGCCGCAGTACGCCATGGCCTGGTATGACCTGGGCAGGATCTATTATTTTCAGGGCGAACGCGAGAAAGTGCGGGAGATTTATCACACCTTGCGCAGGATAGATCCGGCGCGGGCGGACAAGTATTTCGACGCCTTGATTTTGCCTTGAGCCAGACGGTCAGGCAGAACGGACAGGCGCCAGCACACGAGGTGCCGTTTTTTAATCGAAGGTCAATTCGCCTTCTTTCAATTTAAAAACGCCGCCTTCCCTGTCCGTAACCATGGTATGGCGTTTCAAGCCGAAGCGTACTTCGACCCCTTCAAGAAACTTTTTTTCCGCCACGATCTGCGCTTCCTTGCTGGCGGCAATCTCCCTGTTCAATTCCGCCTCATCCAGATTGAGTGAGGCCATTTCGGCGTTGATGCTGTCACGTGTCGTTTCCGCCGCTTTGACAGTTTCCGCCGGCAAGCGGCCAGGACTGGCGTCAGCCAATTCAAGCAGCTTGACCACGTTTAACAGCTTGCTCATGGCAGCACCGCGAGTCTCGGCTATTGCAACCAAACGTTCATGCAGTGTCTGATCTGCACCCGCGATCACCAGCGTCTTCGAACGCGTAGGCGAGCCGATGATTTTGGCTTTGATCAGCATCGCAGCTCGGGCAGTTCCACCAATGAGATGGCCCTTGCGGCTGCCGTCGCCGACGACGATCTGGTGTCCGGCGGATAATTCGCTCTGCATCGTAAAGTCGCGAATGAAGATGCCCTTTCCCGCCGCAATATGCGCATTCTGCGCAAAATTAGCGCTGCACGATCCGCCGCAGGTAATGGCGGAATGATGAGATTTCTCGCCTCCCCGCTCCGTCAGGCCGATAATGCCGCCTTCCACCACGATGTCGCCGCCAGCAGCCAATGTAACGCCTTCAACTGTGCCATTGACATGAATATCACCGGAAGCTTTGACGGTCATGCCAGTATGGATTTCTCCGGTCACATTTACTGTTCCCAGGAAATTGATGTTGCCGGTGTGGAGATCGACATCCCCGACAGTATAGATCGGCTCCACCGATACCCCGTCTTTCAATAAAACCGGGCAACCGTCAGTCGCGGCAATCAGTAAATTGATATCGGCGGGATCAAACTCGGCCCCGTCGAGTTTTGCGGCAAAGGTAACATTCTTCCCCGGCTTGGCAGGAATGGGCTGCCCGGTCAGGGTCAACCCTGGTTCGCCATCTGTCGCCGGAATGCGCCGCATCAGCGGTTCACCCTTGTGTACGACGAGGATCTCACCAAGCTCACGAAAATCAGCCAGGCCATGCTCATCAAGGTGCGGGCTCCGATCTTTCGCGCTCGGAATGAGATTCTCGAATTTTCCGTCTACCCCGTCTACCGGCAATTTGCCGCGGGCAATCAGAACATTGTCGCCACCTCCCTTGAGTGTCTGCTCAATGGCTGCCAGGTCAAGTTCTACGGTGATTTCCTTATGTTTGACTTCTTCAAGGACGCGTTCCAGCGTAACCGGAACCCCGCCACGGGGAAGGGTGCAGGCAAGATAGGCATTGAGATGACCGATATCAATGCGGATGTCGAATTCACCATCGATGGCATCGCCCAGGGCGAGTTCAAAGGCTTTGCCGGCAGAGTATTGCGCTGTCGCATCCCGCAACGCGGCCTCATCGAGCTTATACCCCCCGAACCCTGCCGCATTAACTGCCTGCTTGAAATCGCTGAGCGTGATGCTGTCCACATCACCTGCCGGAGCAAAATAGGCAATTACTCTTGTCCCGCCTGCGTCCAGGCGGATGGACAGATATTTCAAATGCGTATCTTCCGGCATTGCGGCTCCCCATATGAGATTTCCATTCTACATGAAATGGAAGCATTCACCATACTGCGCACGGGGGAATTTGTTCATAAAATGAACAGGCTGTTCCCCATGCCCAATCTCATACCATGCCGGCTGGCATGATAGAATTCCGCCTCCGCCGCAAATGCAATCCAACCATGAACAAACACCACCG
>JAPLQS010000062.1 GCA_026399575.1 Nitrosospira sp.
AACATCAATCACTTCAAAAGGAGATTAATTCCATCTCAGTCTGGTCGACTTACCCACAGCCATGTAGTACGCTACATCGCTATAACGCCTGGTCAATTTTCAACCGGCACAGATGGTCAGTTTTCAACCGGCAGCAACACGTATGGTGCAAAGTTACCCAATCCACCCTGAAGTTTTCACGCAACTCTACGAAGAATGGACGACGATTGAAGGGTTCCAGAGAACCCGCGGCGTGCTGAAACTGATGGCCAAGGTGATCCATCGACTATGGCAGGACGATAATAGGGACCTGATGATTCTCCCAGGCAGCCTGCCCCTCTACGACGGCAGTGCCCGTAATGAACTTGTCAACTATCTTGGGCCAGGTTGGGACCCAGTGATCGACCGGGATATTGATGGCGAGCGTGCAGAGACTACGGTAATAGAAACAAAAGAGCCTCGGTTCGGCTCGGTGCAGGCTGCTCGACGCGTAGCTCGAACAGTATTCCTTGGCAGCGCCCCTTCATCAGTCACTACAAAACCGGGAATACGCGGGCTAGACCGCGCTCGAGTACTGCTGGGCTGCCTTCAGCCAGGGCAAACGTCCTCCGATTATTCGGATGCGCTGGACCGGCTGGCGGGCAAACTCCACTACCTGAATTCATCCGGGGACAAGACTCAGGAAGAAACTCGCTACTGGTTCGACACGCGCGCCAATCTTCGGCGCGAAATGGAGGAACGCAAGCAGCGGTTTGAAGACGGGGCAGTGCGTGGGCGCATGGCCGAGGTTTTAAAGCGGATCTCCAGCAATGCTGCATTCTTTGATGGCACGCATATTTTCACTCCGCATAGTGATGTGCCAGATGACAGTGCGCTGCGCCTGATTATGCTGCCACCCGAACTGTTCTACTCGCGAGAAGCGGCTCAAGTTGCTTTCGAGGGGGTGCTTGAGTATGTCAAGCACCACGGCACCACGCCCCGCTATCGTGGCAATCGCTTGCTCTTTATTGCGGCGGACCATGGCGCACTGATGCGGCTGCGCGATTGCATCCGCGTGGCACTAGCTTGGAAGAGCATAGTTGAAGATGTCGAAGAAAATCGATTAACACTAGACAATCTTCAAACGACCCAAGCTAAGAAGGAGCTAGTCACAGCAGAGGAGGTTCTGCCACGTGTAGCACGAGAGGTCTACAAGTGGTTGCTGTGCCCGTCGCAAGATACACCGACATCACCCAAACCTACGGTGGAGGTATTCCCACTAAATACCGCAAGCGCGTCGCTGGGGCCAGAGATCGAGCGCGTTTGTACGGACAACGTACTGGTCATTACAACCTGGTCGCCAATACATCTGCGCGAAGAACTAAAGAAGCTTTACTGGAAGGTAGATAAAACCGCCATTAGCGGAATGGCTTTCTGGAATGACACGCTACGCTACCTATATCTGCCGCGCTTGAAGAGTAGCCAAGTGCTTGAGCAAGCCATTGTAAAGGGCGCAGGTAGCCGGGACTTCTTCGGCACGGCCTACGGACAGCATGAGGGCAAGTTCGATGGTTTTAAATTCGGCGATGCCAACGTGCAACTGGACGACACACTCCTGCTGATTGAACCCGCTGCGGCAAAAGCGTATGAGGCAGCGAACCCGCCAGTCATACCACCGGGCTCCACACCACCCGGGCCAGGGCCACTTCCGCCAGGCCCTGGACCAACACCGCCCGGTCCGATACCGCCTGGTCCAACGCCCCCGGGCCCCGCACCGACGCCCAAACCCCGTGCGTTTCATGGCAACGTAGCCATCACTGCTTCGACAGCCAAGATGCGCTTGGTTCAAGTCGCAGAGGAAATCATTGCCGTGCTGGCGGCAGACCCCAATGCAGACGTTAAAGTCACAGTAGAAATTCAGGTCAGCTTCCCATCTGGCGCCTCTGATCAAACCAAGCGTGCTGTCACGGAGAATGCGAGGACGCTGAACTTCAAGAATGCGGATTGGGAGTGACGGTGTGACGAATTGAAGAAGGAGGACGGAGTGCCCCCAAAATAACACCACACCACTAACTTCCGTTCATCAAGGTTCACAGCCCTTTTTGAGGAAAGTATGCGCGAAACATCGATAGTCTGCTCCGCCTCGATATCGGGATGTAATCCTGCTTTAAAAGCAGTAGCCCGGTGCATTGGAGTTATTGCAAATGCAGATGCTACGCGCCGCATCAGCGATCAGCAATATGACCTGCTGATTGCAAATATTGAAGAATTCTTGTTATCTGAAAATGGAAGTGGCATACCAACTTCAGCGTTAGCGGAGCTCGTCATTAGAGAGCATGGAGAACGAAAAAGTATCCCTTTGGAAAGGGGGCTTCGATATCTATTTGAGGCGGCTGAGGATGGTTACTTAAATGCCCAAGTTGAATTGGCATTGTTGGCTAGTCGCGGTGAGCTTCTCCCTCCGGAATATTGGAACCATGAAATCGATCGCATTGAGATTGCGCCAGAGGAAGTTGATATTTTCAATACGGCCCAAGCGACTATTTGGTGGAGAAAGGCTGCCGAAAATGGATCAGCGGACGCCCAGCACAAAATCGGCATGGATTTAATCCATTCGAACGATCTGCGCCAATTTGCGGAGGGGACGGCATGGCTTTACAAAGCCGCATACAACGACCACCCTAGCGGAGGGGCCGCTTACGATTTGGCGTACTTGATGGAGCTTGGATGCGTCACCCCCGATGACCCAAGAGGAATGTTTCGGCTCTATGAACTCGCTGCGCAGACGGGCATTACTGAAGCCATGCTTGCTTTAGCACATTACTTTGAAAATGGAATTGGAGTTACCAAAGACCTGAAAGTTGCTGTCAGTTGGTACCTTAAGGCGGCTGAAGGTGGCCATGATGAAGGCCACCTTCTCGCAGCGCTAATAAGTGGCGACACAGGCCAATTGGAAAAAGCCGTCACGGCCGGCTATTTGCAGGCAATGCTGATATTAGGGCCAAGGTATCTGGAGCGGGGACTTTCTTGGGACGGCTTTGAAGATTTTCGGCGTGGGCTAGACCTGTATGAAGATTTCTCCCACCATCAAGAAGTATTACTGGACCTCGCATGCTTCTACAAATCCGGGGAATTCTTAGGAGTTTCCATGCCCGTTGAGCACTGGATGCGCTTAGGGCTTGGAGATTCCGAGCGCCTTGAAAGAGCATTAGCTTGCTTTGAGGCGGCGCAGACAATGGGCTGGCCTCATGCAACAGAGGAAATTACACAATTGCGAACTCTGCTAAATATTGATGACGATGACCGAGTCTAAAGTGGATATGCAGCGCTTGGAAATGCTGCTTGTGGACTCGCAATTTAAGCCGCTAGCGGAATCGAAACCTTCGTCGATATTAATGGCGTCGCGGCTCATCCCCCCACAGCGTCGGTGGTTCACTCACGCAACAAGATCGACTTTAGCCTCTCTGCGCGCCACCAACCTCGGCAACATAACCGCACCGCCATAAACCCACTGGCGCAACTCTATCGTCGCACTCGACTAATCTCGCTGGTTAACCCGCAGCCGCAGCCTAGACATCTGCAACTGGCCAGCCCCGAGATTAAAAGTGAATTTAACGATGGCCGGTTGCCCCCCAAACCACACCTCACCACTAACTTCCGTTCATTAAGGTTCACAGCCCTTTTTGCCGAAACCCGAAAACCCACGCCGCCGTACTAAGCCCGAAAAAGTCAGGAGGTTTTGAGATAAACGGGGTTTGAGACGGGTTTTGCGGGTAAATGTCGCGACCGCAGTCAGGAGCTTTTGGCGCTACGCCCCACAGGAAGCGGGGCCTCAACTCAGCTTGAGCGGGTTTGAGGTCTAGGTACTGGCGGAGAGAGAGGGATTCGAACCCTCGGTACGGTTGAAGCCGTACGCACGCTTTCCAGGCGTGTACCTTAAACCACTCGGCCATCTCTCCGATCAAAGGAATCCGGCTGACCGGAACCGATAAGGCCGCAAAGGATAAACCAGAATGAGTTTGCGGGCAAATTTTCCGAGCACTATCAATACCGGATATTGGCTCTGGCCTGGGTAAATTATCCCGATAACACTGTATCAATTCTCAACTGCTCGCCACAGAATGATCCAGCCAGTTTTCCAGGCCCAGGGCATTGAGGTCGAGGTCCATGCGCAGCAACTCATGAATCTGTTCCCGTGGCAGTTTGCAGCCGTGTGCCGTCAGCCGTTGAAATAATAATACGCCAAGTTCTTCCACCAGTGCCGTATGCCTGTCAGGAGTAGGGCCGCGCACCTTGCGGGCGATTGCCACATGCGCATCGATCAAATCGTGCATCTCCCCGGCATGGCGCGGCAAATGGCTGATGCGGCCGTAATGGGTGAGGAAGGCATGATCCGGATCGTAACTCATCAACCGGTTCAGAGAGGCATGGGCCGCAACCGGATCGAACTGTACGGGTGTAGTGGTCGGGAATATGAACTCCATTCCATTCACGTCGAATTCGCGATAGGAGACGCCGAATGTGTCACCGGTGAAGAATGAGCGGCTGTGTTCGTCGAAAATGCAATAGTGATGGCGCGCATGACCCGGCGTATCGAGAAACAGCAGGGGCCTGCCGTTAAGATCGATGCGAAATCCATCTGGCGCTTCGATGATGCGGTCTGCGTCAATTGGGCGGATCTCGCCGTACATGCGGCCAAATTCCGCCGCGCCATAAACCGCTGTGGCACCCGCGATGAGTCTGGAAGGATCGGCCATATGCCGCGCACCACGCGGATGTACCACCAGTTTCGCATTGGGCAGGCAGCGCATGAATTCGCTCGCGCCACCGGCATGGTCGAGATGGATGTGAGTGAGAAACACATAGGCTACCTTCTCAGGCGCGAGATCTTTTCGCTGCAATATTTCGATGACGCCAGGAACGGAAAATGCCGTTCCGGTGTCTACCAGCGCGGCGGTGTCACCTTCGATGAGCAGGTGGATCGCAACGAGTCCTGGACGGTGGTACTGCGCATCGATAGTGCTGATACCGTGGTCGTAGTCAGTGATGCGGGGTAGGGCCATGAGTGCCTTGCTTGCTGGATTATGTTATCGGCTGCTGCAACTGTTCAAGTATTGCCGGGTTCTCCAGGGTGGAAACATCCTGGGTGATTTCTTCTCCTCTGGCAATGGCGCGCAGCAAACGGCGCATGATTTTGCCGGAGCGGGTTTTGGGCAGGTTGTCGCCGAAGCGGATCTCGTCAGGTTTGGCAATCGGGCCGATTTCTTTGGCTACCCAGTCGCGCAACGCCACGGAGATATTGTGCGCGTCCTCACCCTTAGGGCGCGCGCCTTTCAGCACCACGAACGCAACCACTGCTTCACCCTTGATGTCGTGAGGCTTGCCCACCACTGCGGCTTCCGCTACCAGGGGGTTGGCTACCAGTGCCGATTCGATTTCCATGGTACCCAAGCGGTGGCCGGAGACATTCAGCACATCGTCAATACGCCCCATGATCCAGAAATAGCCGTCCAGATCACGGTTGGCAGAATCGCCAGCCAGATAATATTTTCCACCCAGATCTTGCGGGAAATAAGTTTTCCGGAAACGCTCCGGGTCGCCCCACAGGGTACGTGCCAGTGATGGAAATGGGCGCTTGATGATCAGGAACCCACCCTTGCCATTTTCCACTTCATGACCGGTCTCATCCACGATGGTCGCCATGATGCCAGGTAACGGAAAAGTGCAGGAACCGGGTTTGAGCGGGACTGCGCCGGGCATGGGAGCAAGCATGTGCGAGCCGGTTTCAGTTTGCCACCAGGTATCCACGATGGGGCAGCGCGACTGGCCCACGACGGTGTAATACCACATCCAGGCCTCCGGATTGATGGGCTCACCTACCGATCCCAGCAGGCGCAAGGAGGACAGATCATATTGCCTGGGCAAGTCCGGGCCTGATTTGATAAGTGAACGGATGGCGGTGGGGGCAGTATAGAAAGTAGTGACTTTGTGGTCCTGGATGATTTTCCAGAAACGGCCCGCATCGGGATAAGTGGGAACACCTTCGAACATGATCTGGGTGGCGCCTATTGCCAAGGGACCATAGGCGACATAGCTGTGGCCGGTAACCCAGCCCACGTCAGCCGTACACCAGAAGATGTCGGCAGGTTTGTAATCGAAAATCCATTTCATGCTCACCATCGTACCCAGCAGGTAGCCGGCGGAAGAATGCTGTACCCCCTTGGGCTTACCGGTGGAGCCGGAGGTATAGAGAGTAAACAGCGGATGCTCGGCACTGACCCATTCCGGCTCGCAGATGTCAGCCTGATCATGGATGAGATCGTGCCACCAGACATCTCGCGGGACATGCCATGACACATCTTTGCCGGAGCGTTGGTAAACCACCACGGATTTCACCGAATCAGTGCCACCCATGGCAAGCGCCTCGTCCACTGCGGGTTTCAACGGGATGGCCCTGCCGCCACGGATCTGTTCATCAGCAGAAATAACGGCTACTGCACCGGCATCGATGATGCGTTCGTGCAGGCTCTTGGCGGAGAAGCCGCCAAATACTACGGAATGGATTGCCCCGATACGGGCGCAAGCCTGCATTGCCACAACTGCCTCAATGCTCATCGGCATGTAGATGATGACGCGATCGCCTTTTTTGATATTGAGCGATTTGAGACCGTTGGCAAACTGGCATACGCGGCGGTGAAGATCGCGGTAAGTGGAGCGAGTGACTTTGCCATCATCTGCCTCGAAAATGATGGCGACCTTATCCGGTTGGGTGGCGAGATGCCGGTCAAGGCAGTTGAATGAAATATTCAGTTCGCCATCGTCGAACCATTTGAAGAACGGATGATTGCTTTCGTCCAGCACCCGGGTGAAGGCCTTGTGCCATAGAATGTGCTCCCGTGCCAGTTTCCCCCAGAAACCCTGATAATCCCTTACAGCTTCGGCACATAATGCATGGTAGGCAGCCATGCCAGCCAGATTGGACTGGTCCACAAATGCCGCGTCGGGAGGGAAAATACGGGTTTCATGCAAGACGGATTTAATTGCGGGCATGACGCTTCTCCAGTGGTTCTCTAAGGTTTATAACTGGCAGAATTGTATCATCCACATCGTCTGAGTACGGCTACTCCCACATCTTTCCCCTGCTACATGTCGATAGCAAGCAGATGACAACTGATCTTGGCTTTGCTTGCGACTTTATCGGCATGACAGGACTCGGCCGGAGCAAAATATCGCTGCCAGCCAAGGCTTCTTTATGAAGTATCTATTTCATTAATTATAAATTTTTGCTAAAATACGCACGTAATTTTTATGGGCTTGTTTGGCCCATTTTTTGTTTGTAGCGAGGCTATGGAGCTACACGAATTGCTGGAATTGACCCTGTCCGGAATGGGTTATGAGCTGGTTGAGGTGGAACGGTCGCCACGCGGCAAGCTGTTACGGGTGTTTATTGACAAGCCCGACGGCATCGCTGTGGAAGACTGTGTCGCTGTCAGCGACCATCTGGGCCGGTTGTTTGCGGTCGAAAATATTGATTATGACCGGTTGGAAATATCTTCTCCCGGGATGGACAGGCCGTTGAAGAAGATATCCGATTTTGCTCGTTTTACGGGAGAATTGGCTAAACTGAAGTTACGTGTGGCGTTGCAGGGCCAGAGAAATTTCGTCGGTATTTTGCGTGGAGTGAGCGACGAAGTGTTAAAGCTGGAAGTGGATGGAAAAATACTTGATCTTGAATTGAGCAACCTTGAAAAAGCCCGTTTGGTTCCAAAATTGTAGCTATCTGAGAATTTGGCCGGAGGTAGCATGAGTCGCGAAGTTTTGTTGTTGGTGGATGCGCTGGCGCGCGAGAAGAATGTTGAAAAGGACATTGTTTTTGCAGCACTCGAATCAGCGCTGGCATCCGCTACTAAAAAGCGTTTTCACGAAGACGCCGAGGTGCGCGTATCAATCGACCGTGAGACGGGGGACTACCAGGCTTTCCGTCGCTGGCAGATAGTGGCTGACGATACCGTCGAGGAACCCGCACGCCAAATTTCCCTGAGCGAAGCATTGCAACGCGATGCTGGAATCCAGTTGGGAGAATTTATCGAGGAACCGCTGGAAGCGGTGGAAGTCGGCCGTATCGGGGCTCAGGCAGCCAAACAGGTCATATATCAAAAAATCCGCGATGCCGAGCGTGAGCAGATTCTGAATGATTTTCTCGAGCGCAAGGAATACATGGTTAGCGGCACCATCAAGCGCATGGAACGCGGCAATGCCATCATCGAATCAGGCAAAGTCGAGGCTGTGTTGCCGCGTGACCAGACGATCCCCAAGGAGAACCTGCGAGTTGGTGACCGTGTGCGTGCTTATTTGTCCAAAGTCGACCGTACCGCCAGGGGGCCGCAGCTGGTTTTGTCACGGATTGCGCCAGAATTTCTGATGAAGCTGTTTGAACTGGAAGTGCCGGAGATTGAGGAAGGCTTGCTGGAGATTAAAGCTGCAGCGAGAGATCCGGGTTCTCGCGCCAAGATTGCAGTAAAGTCCAACGATCAACGCGTTGATCCGATCGGTACTTGTGTCGGCATGCGCGGCTCCAGAGTGCAGGCAGTAACCGGTGAACTGGCCGGAGAACGGGTGGACATCATTTTATGGTCGGATGATCCGGCTACCTTTGTCATTAACGCGCTGGCACCTGCCGAAATCAGCAGCATTATGGTGGACGAAGAAAAACACTGCATGGACATCGTGGTGGATGAGGATAATCTTGCCCAAGCAATCGGTCGTGGCGGTCAGAACGTACGGCTGGCATCTGAATTGACCGGCTGGGAGCTCAATATCATGAGCATGGAAGAGTCACAGGCGAAAAATGAAGAAGAATCTTCGGTTACTCGCCAGCTCTTTATGGACAAGCTTGACGTGGACGAAGAGGTGGCGGATATCCTGGCGCAGGAAGGTTTTACCAGTTTGGAAGAAGTGGCTTACGTGCCGCTCAATGAGATGCTGGAAATCGAGTCATTTGACGAGCAAACTGTCAACGAGCTCCGCAATCGGGCCCGTAATGCGCTTCTGACCGAGGCCATTGTCAGTGAGGAAAAAGTAGAGCATATGGCGGAAGACCTGCTGGCGCTGGAAGGGATGGATGGTCAGACTGCGCGCGAATTGGCGGCCAAGGGTGTGAAAACTCAGGAAGATCTTGCTGACTTGGCGGTGGATGATCTGGTGGAAATGATCGGAATGGATGCCGAACGAGCCAAGCAGTTGATCATGGCAGCACGCGCTCCGTGGTTTGCCTGATCTTGGTGGATCGAGCATAGGTTATTAAAGGCTACTAATTAATGGCGCAAATGAGTGTGGAACAATTTGCCACTGAACTGGGGCTGTTGCCAGCAGTATTGCTGGAGCAGCTTCAGGCTGCTGGTGTCAGTAAGCAAATGGCCAAAGATGGCCTGACCGAGCAGGATAAAACCCAGCTTCTGGATTATCTGCGCAAGGTTCATGGCGCCAAGGAGGACAAGGGCAAGATTACTCTGACCCGTCGGCAGACATCAGAAATCAAGAAATCGGATAGCACTGGAAAGGCTCGTACCATCCAGGTGGAAGTACGCAAGAAGCGTGTATTTGTGAAGCGTGATCTGGCCGATGATGTGGCAGGTAAGGATGAGGCCGTCGAACCCAGTGTGCCAGTGGTTGCTCCTTTACTTGCACCGGTTCCTGTATCGGTGGTGGACGCTGCACAACAAGCGTTGCGTCAGGAAGAAGCAAAAAAACAGGCTGAACTGATTGCGCGCCAAGTTGCTGAAATCAAAGAAAAGAGAGCGCGCAAGAAGCCTATTGTAGACGAGATCAAAGAAGCTCAGCCAGTTGCCGCGCCCATCCCAATTCCAGTTCCAGTTCCAGCTGAGGTGGAAGCGCTTCAGCCTGCTCCAACGGAAGGTACCCTGCATAAACCGGTAGTTAAGCCGGAAGACAAGGCGGCCAAAGCCGAGAAAAAGAAGAAACAGACCAAACAAGTCATCTGGAAAGACGAGAGTACTGAAAAACGCGGACTCAAGACGCGCGGTGATTTATCCGCCGGCAAAGGATGGCGTACGCGCAGAGATAAACACAGCAGAGCTTCCTCCAGTGAAGACCAGGGGACTCATGGCTTTTCGGCACCAACTGAGCCTGTGGTACATGAGGTAATGGTCCCTGAAACCATCTCTGTCGGTGCGCTGGCGCAGAAAATGACAGTCAAGGCAGCCGAAGTCATCAAGACCCTGATGAAAATGGGCAACATGGTGACTATCAATCAGATACTGGATCAGGAAACCGCCATGATCGTGGTGGAAGAGATGGGCCACATTGCCAAATATGCGGCTCTGGATAGTCCAGAAGCTTTCCTGACGGATACCGAGTTGCCCGCAACGGAGTATAAAACGGAGCCGCGCGCGCCGGTAGTCACGGTGATGGGTCACGTTGATCATGGCAAAACCTCCTTGCTGGATTACATCCGTCGTACACGTGTAGCAAGCGGTGAAGCGGGCGGTATCACACAGCATATTGGTGCCTATCACGTCGAAACCGAACGGGGCATGATTACTTTCCTCGATACCCCGGGTCATGAAGCATTTACTGCCATGCGTGCTCGCGGCGCCAAGGTTACCGATCTGGTCGTGCTGGTAGTCGCAGCAGATGATGGTGTAATGCCCCAGACCATAGAAGCGATACATCATGCCAAGGCTGCCAAGGTGCCGATCGTGGTGGCGGTCAACAAAATTGACAAACCGGAAGCCAATCCAGAACGCATCAGGCAGGAGCTGGTGGCACAAGGTGTGGTGCCAGAGGACTGGGGTGGCGACACCATGTTTATCGAGGTTTCGGCCAAGACGGGCCAAGGCATTGACGCATTACTGGAAAGTGTGCTGCTCCAGGCTGAAGTGCTGGAACTCAAGGCGGCAAAGGAAGCGCCCGCCAGAGGCATCGTCATCGAATCACGTCTGGACAAGGGGCGCGGCCCGGTAGCAACAATCCTGGTGCAGTCCGGCACCTTGAAGCGAGGGGATGTTCTACTGGCAGGCGCGGTGTTTGGCCGGGTTAGGGCAATGCTGGACGAGAATGGCAAACCGGTGGAACAGGCAGGCCCTTCCATTCCAGTGGAAATTCATGGCTTGTCGGAAGTGCCGGTGGCAGGTGAAGTGGTAGTGGCTTTGGCTGATGAACGTAAAGCGCGTGAAATTGCACTGTTTCGTCAAGGCAAATTCCGCGACGTGAAACTTGCCAGACAACAGGCAACCAAGCTGGAAAACCTGTTCGAGCAGAAGGGCGAGGTCAAGATACTTGCATTGATCATCAAGGCAGACGTGCAGGGTTCCTACGAGGCACTGACCCATGCATTGGAAAAGCTATCCACTGACGAGGTCAAAGTCAACATCATCCACAGCGGCGTGGGCGCGATCACGGAATCCGACATCAACCTGGCACTGGCTTCCAAGGCCGTGGTGATCGGCTTCAACAGTCGCGCGGATACGGTTGCGCGCAAGCTGATCAGTGCAACCGGGGTAGATGTACGTTACTACAGCATCATTTACGAGGCAGTAGACGAAATCAAAGCAGCCTTGTCCGGGATGATGGCGCCGGAACGCAAGGAAAGCATTATCGGGCTGGTGGAAATTCGTCAAGTATTCCGCATCTCCAAAGTGGGCGCTGTGGCTGGCTGTTATGTGCTCGATGGTGTTATCAGGCGCGGCTCATCAGTGCGGTTAATCCGTAACGGCGAGGTGATTCATACTGGTGAACTGGATTCGCTGAAGCGTTTCAAGGATGACGTAAAAGAGGTCAAGGCAAATTTTGAATGCGGCCTGTCGTTGAAAAACTTTAATGATATTCAGGTAAGCGATCAACTGGAAGTCTATGAAATCATCGAGGTCGCGCGCAGCCTGTAAACCGGGGCAAAGCCGACTTTGGTGTTATCGCATTTTGCAAAGCGCTATCCACGGTTCCGTGAAGTATTTTGATGGCTCGTCCTGCCCGTAAACATCATGCCCAAAGACTATTCCCGCACCCTGCGTATTGCTGACCAGATCCAGCGCGAGTTGGCTGACCTGATCCACAATGAACTTAAAGATCCGCGTATCGGCTTGATCACGCTGACCGGTGTCGAAGTGAGCCATGATTATGCCCATGCCAAGGTTTTCTATACATCGCTTGGCAGTGCCGGTGACAACTTTCTGACTGATAAGGGACTGGAACACTCGGCAGGATTTCTGCGCAGTCAATTGTCACACCGACTAAAATTACGCGTGGTGCCACAACTGCATTTTATCTACGATGAGTCGGTTGAACGCGGCATGCGTCTATCGCAACTGATAGACGAAGCGGTGGCACAGGAAGGTCCGGCAGAGTAGGCGCAGATAGTGCCGGATGTGTCCAAATTCCCTGCATGTTGTGAACTCTAAGCCTTTGCAGCCAAAATACATCAAACGTAATATCAGTGGCGTCCTGCTGCTGGATAAGCCGTGCGGAATTTCATCCAACCGGGCATTACAAATCATCAAACGTATCTTTACTGCAAGCAAGGCTGGGCATACCGGTACACTTGACCCGCTGGCAACTGGATTATTGCCAATCTGTCTCGGCGAAGCTACCAAATTCTCTTCAGCGTTACTGGGTGCTGATAAAACCTATCAAGCGGTGCTGAAACTGGGTTATATCAGTACCACCGGAGATGCTGAGGGGGAAATTTCGATAGCAGGTGATGTGAAACTGACGTTGCAATATGCTGAAGAAGTAGTACAGAGTTTTATCGGTAGCATTACACAGATCCCTCCCATGTACAGTGCCTTGAAGCATCAGGGGAAGCCCCTGTATGCCTACGCCAGAGAAGGTGTGGAAATCGAGCGGCAACCGCGCAAGGTAACGATTTACGATTTGCGTGTTGCAACCCTTGCGGGGGATGAGATGTGCATCATGGTCAGGTGCAGTACGGGCACCTATGTCCGTACCCTGGCGGAGGATATCGGCAGAGCACTGGGATGCGGCGGAGCATATCTGACGGCTTTGCGCCGTAGTACGGTCAATGATTTTGACTTGTCGCAATCTTATACGCTGGATCAGCTTGAGGCCATGCCGTTATCGCAGCGAGATAACTGTCTGCACCCGGCAGACAGTCTCTTGCATAATTTTTCTGCGGTGATGCTGGATAGTGCATTAGTGACATCACTACTGCAAGGGCAGATGGTGGCCGGACCTCCTTCCATAAATGGCTCGATGGAAGGAGAAAAAGTTAGGCTATATGATCAGGAAAAGAATTTCTTAGGGCTGGGAGAAGTTACGGCACAGGGTGAGATAGCTCCGAAACGACTAATGGCGGAAGGGATGTTGGCGACAGGAACTCATCAATCGTAAGGTCCCCAGCCGGAAACTGGCTATTGCTGCAGGGGAATACTCGGTCATGCCAACGCCACCAGATGATCGCAGGTCGCCACACTTGTGGTGTGACGTGGTCACATAAATGCGCTATGCTAATTAAATGATTTGCCGTGCAGGGCATCCTGATAAGTGGGCATATTCCTCGGATCACCTAGGGCATCTGCATCAACTTCAGTTAGAATAGTAAACAGCCATGACCATCATCGCCGTTTTCAATCAGAAGGGTGGCGTAGGAAAAACCACTACCGCGCTTAATCTGGCCGCAGCACTCGCGCGTCATGGGCGTACCCCTTACGGCATAGATCTTGACCCGCAAGCACAGTTCGGCGCTACTGTCGGCATCACTGCCAAAACAGGTGATGAAACCGTACTGAGTCTGTTTCAGCATAACCGCCCGTTGCATGAGCTAGTTCATGCGTCCGCCAGCGGCATCAACATCATCCCATCACATATCGAGCTATCCAAAGTGGATGCTTTGTACGGCAAAGGTTACAACGTGGTTAACCGGCTTAACACCGGTCTGCAAGCAGAAAAATTTGGCGACAAGGAAAGTCCCCTGGTAATCGATTGCAGCCCGTTGTTGAGTGTACTCTCGCTAAACGCACTATTCGCCTGCAACTGCCTGATCGTACCGATGTCGGCCGATTATCTTTCCATCAAGGGGGCGATGCAGATTGAGAAGACTCTTAAAGCACTGGAACAGGTACTCAAGCGTCGGGTCAACCGACGTTACCTGCTGACCCGCTTTGATGCCAGACGACGTATGGCGCGGGATGTGTTGCAAATGGCTGAAGAAAAATTTGGCAAGGAGGTTTGCCGCACACAGATCTCGGAAAATGTCAGTCTGGCAGAGAGTCCTGTTGTCAATAAGACGATTTTTGAGTACGCGCCCAGTAGCCGCGGTGCACAAGACTACGAAGCATTGCTGGCAGAATTGCTGGCCGAGGGATTCATCGAGTAACCCATGCTACTTGGCGATTAAAGATAAAATATCCTCAAGAGATGCGGTCTGACCTGGTTTTACCTCCTCCTGTTTTATTTCGCAGCGTGTCACTTCGCAATGGTAGTACATCTGGCGTAGTTTACGTTCTGCATCTTCCTGGTCTTTTCCTGCGATGAGAATATTTTCAACTTTCTGTCCGCTCTGCGTCTGTACTGAAAAGTAAAATTTCAACATTGCTGCCCCCGAACAATATCCATAATTATTCCCCAATAGTTGTTCATCATAACATGATGATAATTTTCTCAGCCAAGACGATAATAAGCCGGACTCAAGGGGGCGCGGCAGTACCACGAGCCATTATTGTCGAAAGGGAAGAATCTGCCGGCAGGCCCGCAAGTGCGTCGGCGATGCGTTGGATGCCTGCCCGAATCTGATATTCATTGACCGAAGAGAAGCCTAGTATCAGAGTACGTGCGCTATAGTTACACTTGCCATAATCATAAGCGGTACCGGAACCTATGGAGTAGATACCTACACCGTGCCGGAGTGCAAGTGCTTGTAGCCTGCGCGCATCCGGAAAGTCTTCTGGCAGATGCCAGGCTAGGTGCAGCCCGCTTTCCAGTCCAGAAAGCCGCACTGAACCAAAATGATGGCGTAAGGCCTCGATAAGACAATCGCGGCGCTTGGAATAAAGGTGACGCATACGCCGCAGGTGATTGCCATAGGCGCCGCTGCGAATAAATTCCGCCATCGTAGCTTGATCGAGCCATGCGTGCCCATTATTGAGCAGTGCCTTGGCTGAGCGTGCTGCTTGTATCAGCACTCTGGGCACGACGAGATAACCAATGCGGAGTCCGGCACCCATGGATTTGGAGAAGGTGCCCAAATACATGACGCAACCATAATCGTCGAGTCCCATCAGTGCGGTTAACGGCGAACCGCGATACTGGAAATCCGAGTCATAATCATCTTCGATAATGTAGGCGCCACAGCGTCGCGCCCAGTCGAGGAGTTTCAGTCGCCGTTCGATTGGCAGAGTGAAGCCAAGAGGGTATTGATGTGAAGGCGTGACATATAGCAGCGTTACACCGCTCTCCGGTAGTTGTTCGACGTCCAATCCGGCTTCATCCACCGGCACCGGAACCAGCTTTGCATAATAACTCTCAAACAGAAATGCCGCTCCTTGGTAGCAGGGATTCTCGGTGGCGACTAATGTCGCATTTTTCACCAGCAGTCGTGCTGCCAGATTCAATCCTTCCTGGGAGCCTGCGGTGATAATGACCTGATCTGGCGAAACGCTGATTCCGCGTGCCATTCCCAAGTGGTCGGCAATCATTTCCCGTAGATTGAGCAATCCACCTGGGTCACAATATTCGCTAAATTGTGTGTTGGTGGCGGTGGATACCTTATTAATATAGCGTAGCCATATCTTGTGTGGAAATAGATCAGGATCGAGCCGGTCTGGGAAGAAATCAAAGTCCAGGTGCCGTGTATTTCTCTCCGACGGCGGCTGTCCGATAAAGGGAATTGCAGGGCGTCTGATTATCTCGGTCGGGACTGGCACCAAGGTGGCAACCCGCCGCGCCGCCGCGAGGCTGGTCTCGGGTAATTCAAGATTTACGTAGGTTCCGATTGCTCTTCGGGATTGAAGATAACCTTCCGCAATCAGACGATCATAAACGAGTAGAACGGTGTTACGGGAGATGGCGAGCTGCTCGGCAAGCACCCGGCTGGCTGGGATGGGCGCACCTGGTTTTAGTTTTCCGCCAAGGATAAGGTGCCGCAATTGATCAAAGATCTGGCTTTGCAGTGATTGGCGGCTACTGTGGTCAAGCACGATAGGAATTGCCATATTTTCTTCTGCCGGCACACCTGTACGCAGGGTTCTGGCGCCAAATAAATGTTTGATTCTGGCATATTCACGGTGGTTACGTAAACCAGTGTAGCGCCGTCATTTGACATGCGAGCAGTGGAAAGACCGGGCAGATTCTGCACCTTACTCTTCTGCGTCCTCATCCTCGTCCTTCTTGACTTCCTTCAGCACCAGCTTCTTTTGCGTGCGGCTGGCATTGAGATCGGTCTCGGCCACCGCCTTGTGCACCAGGTTCTGGTGGCAGTCGATGCAGGTCGCACC
>JAPLQS010000087.1 GCA_026399575.1 Nitrosospira sp.
CCTTCCTTTACATGCTTGACCGCCCGTTCCTTGAACTCGATCGTGTATTCCTGCTTCGGGATCTTTTGCATCGTCTTCCTCCAAAAAGTAACGTTAATTGTACGTCACCCTTGGAAGACTATTTATCGGGGGAAGCTCAGTTTAATCTCAAGCTCACATTTACCAAGTTCATGTGCCATGCAGGTTTCATAGGCGCTTTCCAGCAAGCCTGGACCCAATGCTGTATGCACTTTCATCGCCGCTGCAAGAATAAGTTTACCAATCTCCTCCTCGTTCAAAATTTTTCCCTTGCGCCCTTGGCGTCCTTTGCGGTGCAAGCAATTTTACGATTCGAAAACTCCACCAGTTGCCGCAGTTTCGCCCTAGCCGCACCGCTCTCCACCGCTGTACGGGCTTTGTTTACCCCCTGCTGCAGCGACTCTGCCACGCCGGCAACATAAATTGCCGCGCCTGCGTTGAGCAGCACGATATCCAGCGCCGGGCCGGGCCGGTTATCCAGCACCGCCAACAGCATGTCTCTGGATTGGCTGCCATCCTGCACTTGTATGCTTTCGATGACGCTGGTCTTCATGCCGAAATCTTCCGGTCTGATGGTGAACTCGGACACCACACCGTGCCTGAGTTCGCCCACCCGAGTTTTGCCGGCAATAGTGATCTCATCCAGTCCATCCTCGCCATGCACCACCAGCACGTGCTGGCTGCCGAGACGCTGCAGCACGCGCGTCAATATCCCAACCAGATCGGGGTGAAACACTCCCAGCACCTGATTCTCCGCCCCGGCAGGATTGGTCAGCGGCCCCAGAATATTGAACAAGGTGCGCACTCCCAGTTCACGCCGCACCGGTGCGGCGTGTTTCATGGCGCTGTGAAAATTGGGGGCGAACATGAAACCCACACCGATTTCGCTGATGTCTTGCGCCACCTGCTGCGGTGTTTGATCGAGATTGACGCCGAGAGCTTCGAGCACATCGGCACTGCCTGACTTGCTCGAAACCGACCGTCCGCCGTGCTTAGCGACCCGCGCCCCGGCCGCCGCAGCGACAAAAGCCGCAGTGGTAGAAATATTGAAAGTATGTGCCGTGTCGCCGCCGGTGCCACAGGTGTCCACCAGATGTTGGCGATCTGCCACTTCCACCTTGGTGGCGAATTCGCGCATCACCTGCGCAGCGGCGCTAATTTCACCGACGGTTTCTTTTTTCACCCGCAGGCCGGTGATGATGGCCGCGATCAGCACCGGCGACATCTCTCCACGCATAATTTGACGCATCAGCGACAGCATTTCATCATGCTGAAGTTCGCGGTGCTCGATGATGCAGGCCAGTGCTTCCTGCGGTTTCATGATTGACTGTCCCTGTGGTGCGACTGCCACCGGCGCCTATTGCTCAAGAAAATTCTCCAGCAACTTGTGACCATGCTCAGTCAAAATAGATTCGGGGTGGAACTGTACACCTTCAATTGTCATTGTCTTGTGGCGGATACCCATGATTTCTCCATCTTCCGTCCAGGCGGTGATTTCCAGACAAGCCGGCAGGCTGTCGCGCTCGATGACCAGAGAATGGTAACGGGTTGCTGTGAACGGGTTTGGCAAGCCGCGGAATACCCCGGTGTTGCTGTGAAAAATCGCTGAAGTCTTGCCGTGCATGAGTTGCCGGGCATGGATGATCTTGCCACCAAAAGCCTGGCCTATGCTTTGGTGACCAAGACATACCCCTAGAATGGGAATCTGGCCGCTGTAGCGCTCGATCATCGGCACCGACACACCTGCCTCATTGGGCGTGCACGGACCTGGCGATATCACGATATGCGCGGGTTTCAGTCGTGCCGCTTCATCCGGCGTGATTTCGTCGTTGCGGAATACCACCACCTCCTCGCCGAGTTCGCCAAAATATTGCACCAGGTTGTAGGTGAAGGAATCGTAGTTGTCGATCATCAGCAGCATAGTTAACCCAGAACGTGATTTACCTGGCACTCAGATTGTATAGCATCAATCGATACGCACCATTCCCTGCATGCAAAGCCTGGTCGTATGGAATACAGGCAACGCGCTATTATCCTTTGTCTACAGCCAGCGGACAAGATTAATGCTGCGACCTTATTCCCGAAAAGTACACGCTTGCACTGACCTGATGGCGCGCAGTATCTCCGTCCTGCGGAGGCCTGCATGTGACGGACGCATTGCACAAAAAAACGCGGCTTCAACCATATGGTTGAAGCCGCGTTGGGTTTATTGCGACCCTGATAAGGCTTTTACTTCGAGGGTGCCGGCTTCTTGATTTGTTTCATCATGTCGTCGTCCCACTTGCCTTCGACGTTCATGTGTGCAGCAGCTCCCAGCAATACCGCTTCGATCAGGTTATGGCTCAGGTACACATACAAGCCAGGCTGAATGAACTCATACCCAGCAGCCACTGCAGAGCCGCCCGGAACCCACCAGGTTTCCTGATTGGTGATGGGGGGGTCGTTGAACGAACCACCTTGCCACACCAGGTCACCATGACCACCGATCAGATGCGGACGGGAATCACGATTGGCTTGGGAGTGAATGAACAGAACTTTCTCACCCACTTTTGCGGTGAGTGCATTCGGGCCGGTCAACGCACCTGCTGCGCCATTGAACACTACATGGGTCGGGATAAGCCCTTTCGACAGTTCAAGCATCTCGGCCATACCTTCAAGCGGTTGAGCGTAGGTTTTGTATTTTCCATCCTTATCCTTGGGGATGTAAAAATCCTGCTCGCCGATGTAATAGGCACGGTCATAACGCCATGGCTTGCCTTTGTTGTCTGTCAGACCATTCTTAGGCAGCACCATAACGGCGCCACTCATGCCGGAAATGACGTGAAACGGAATCATGGTTCCGCCTGGAGCGCAATGATAGACGAATACGCCAGTCTTGATCGCTTTCCAGCGCAATACCACTTCTTCACCAGGTTGCACCAAGTTCAAGCCTGCACCGCCCAATGCACCAGTCGCCGCATGAAAGTCAGCGTTATGTGCCATCGTGCTGGTTTTCGGATTGACCAGGGTAACTTCGACGTAGTCACCTTCGTTCACTACGATCAGCGGACCAGGTACGCTACCATTAAAAGTCAAGGCCCATACTTTTGTGCCAGCGGCATCAATTTGTATGAGTTTTTCTTCAGTGGTCAAACGTACTTCCACAACCTTGGGGCCTTTAGAAACCTGGTCATGCTTAGGCAAGAAGGGTGGCTTCACCATTTCCTGCTTCACTCTTGGCAGCTTATCGGCAGGATCTGCCCACGACACCGATGCAGCACCAAAACATAACAATCCTAAGGCAACGACTGCCTGAACAACTTTATTCATGTCTCCCTCCATAAAGTTAATTATTGCGCATAGAGTAAATGCGCCAATCCTGCCAGTACGCTTGATATGCTAACGCTTACTCTTCTGTTTTAAAGAGTAGTGGCAAATGAACTATACATCTTCAGGATATGCTTGTCTATAGGCCATTTGTAATGCCAAATACCAGTCAAATAGGTAGCTTCAGTTCAATGCGGTATTGTCCGAGGAAGAAGGGTGAGTGCCGGATTTGAGGTGGCAGCCTCGATTGCCGTTTGACAAGGGAAACAGATGGCGGCTTCGCATGCACAACGAAGCACAAGTTGCGACAGAGTATAGAAAACCGACGCGTTGCTCATTAATGAAAACAAAGCGCTCAGACAGCAAACCAAAATCTGTGGATCAGCCCATTACCTATCCCAGATAGTGGGCCGATCCACAGCAGTAACTGTCAGGCTTAGGGGCGTGAACCCGAAAGCGGAAACGGCCAGCTGGAAGTCGGGCTGCTGATGTCCAGAGCCGATGCGCTCGCTGGTTTTGCTGCAGCCTTTTTGGCTGGAGCAGCCTTTTTGGCTGGAGCGGCTTTCTTGGCCGGAGCAGCTTTCTTCTTTGGAGCGGCTTTCTTGGCCGGAGCAGCTTTCTTGGCCGGAGCAGCTTTCTTGGCCGGAGCAGCTTTCTTGGCCGGAGCAGCTTTCTTC
>JAPLQS010000093.1 GCA_026399575.1 Nitrosospira sp.
CGCCGAGTTGCGCGCCAAAACCGATGAGTTCAAACAGCGCATTGCAAATGGAGAGACCCTGGATGCATTGCTGCCAGAGGCGTTTGCAGTAGTGCGTGAAGCTAGCAAACGGGTGCTGGGAATGCGCCATTTCGGTGTGCAGCTGATAGGTGGCATGGTGCTGCATAACGGGAAAATTGCCGAGATGCGGACGGGGGAAGGGAAAACACTGATGGCAACGTTGCCCTCCTATCTCAATGCCTTGGCTGGCAAAGGCGTGCACCTGGTAACGGTAAACGATTATCTGGCCAAGCGCGATGCAGAGTGGATGGGACGCATCTATCAATTCCTCGGCATCAGTGTGGGCGTGATTCTTTCGCAAATGGAGCACGGCGATAAACAGGCTGCCTACGCTGCCGATATCACCTATGGTACCAACAACGAATTCGGCTTTGATTACCTGCGCGACAATATGGTGAATCACCCTGCTGAGCGGGTGCAACGCCACCTCAACTATGCAATTGTTGATGAAGTTGATTCAATCTTGATCGACGAAGCGCGTACGCCATTGATCATTTCCGGCCAGGCAGAGGGGAGCAGCGAAGTTTATACCCGCATGAACGCGCTGATTCCAAAACTCGTCCGCCAGGAAAAAGACAGCAGCCCCGGTGATTTCAGCGTGGATGAAAAAGCGCAGCAGGTGCTGCTGAGCGAAGCAGGTTTCGAACATGTAGAAAAGCTGCTTACCCAAGCCGCTTTGCTTGCACCAGGGACCAGTCTCTATGATCCCAGCAACATCAACCTGGTTCATCATCTGTACGCAGCGCTGCGTGCCCACGCACTATTTCACCTTGACCAGCACTATGTAGTGCAGGACAACGAAGTGATCATTGTGGATGAATTCACCGGGCGGCTTATGTCCGGCAGACGCTGGTCGGAAGGGCTGCATCAGGCGGTAGAGGCGAAGGAGGGTGTTCCGATCCAGAAGGAAAACCAGACACTTGCTTCGATCACTTTTCAGAATTATTTCCGCATGTATCAGAAGCTGGCCGGCATGACTGGCACAGCGGATACCGAGGCTTACGAGTTTCAGCAAATCTACGGGCTGGAGACCGTGATCGTTCCAACGCATCGTCCGATGATTCGTGACGATCGCATGGATCAGGTGTTCCGCACCACGGACGAGAAGAACCGCGCCATCATTGCCGATATCAAAGATTGCTACCAGCGTGGCCAGCCAGTTCTGGTCGGCACTACTTCAATCGAAAGCAATGAATTGCTGTCTGGATTATTGACCCAGGAAAAACTGCCGCATCAAGTGCTGAATGCCAAGCAGCACGCACGCGAAGCGGAGATCGTTGCCCAGGCTGGGCGCCCGAAGATGGCTACTATCGCCACCAATATGGCCGGACGGGGCACCGACATCGTGCTGGGTGGAAATCCGGAACCCGAGATTGACCGCATCCGCGCCGACGAGAATCTCAGCGAACAGGCCAAGACGGAACGGATTGCCGAGCTGCGTACACAATGGCAGCTTCTGCACGAGGAGGTACTAAAGCAGGGGGGGTTGCACATCATCGGCACTGAACGGCATGAGTCGCGCCGGGTAGACAACCAGTTGCGCGGACGTTCCGGGCGTCAAGGCGACCCGGGTTCCAGCCGTTTCTACCTTTCGCTGGAAGATCCGCTGTTGCGTATCTTTGCTTCCGACCGTGTGGCCAGCATCATGCAACGCCTCAATATGCCAGAAGATGAGGCCATCGAACATCCGTGGGTCACGCGCGCCATAGAGAACGCCCAGCGCAAGGTGGAGGCGCGCAACTTTGATATGCGCAAGCAATTGCTGGAATACGATGATGTTGCCAACGATCAGCGCAAGGTGATTTACCAGCAGCGTAATGAACTAATGGAGTCAGAAGACATTTCAGAAACGATCACGTCTATGCGCGAGGATGTGCTGAGCAGTCTTATCGGTCTCTATATCCCGCCGCAGAGCGTTGAGGAACAATGGGACATTCCAGGATTGGAGAAGGCGCTGGCCGCCGAGTATCAGCTGCATCTGCCGCTGCACGAGTGGCTGGAGAAAGAACCTGACCTGCACGAAGAGAATTTACTTCAGCGCGTTGCCGGGGTGGCACACGAGCAGTATCAGAACAAGGTGCAGCAGGTTGGCGCCAATGTCATGCACCATTATGAGCGCGCGGTGATGCTGCAAAGTCTGGATAATCGCTGGCGTGAGCATTTGGCAGCGCTGGATCATCTGCGTCAAGGCATTCACCTGCGCGGTTATGCACAGAAGAACCCCAAACAGGAATACAAACGCGAAGCTTTTGAGCTGTTTTCCACCATGATGGAAGAGATCAAGGCTGAAGTCACCAAGATCCTCATGACGGTCCAGATCCGAAATGAGCAGCAGGTGGAAGAAGTGGCGGAAGCGCCGCGGGCGCCAGTGAATGTTCAGTACCACCATGCGGCTTATGAAGAGGCATTGGGAGAGGACGGTGAGCACGAGGACAGACAGGAGAAGCACCAGCCGTTTGTGCGACAGAGCGGCAAGGTTGGCCGCAATGATCCGTGTCCTTGTGGGTCGGGGAAAAAGTACAAGCAGTGTCACGGTAAACTGAATTAACTGCTTGGCTCTTCCTCGTTCATATTCAGCATTCTTGCCTGCTTCGCAGGTTATCCCGGCTACGGATTAGAACTCAAATCCCTTTGGGAAATGGTTTGGCCGCGCTGATGATGGGTTTCAGGGTATAATCCGATACCGATGCATTAACCACTTCTGGCTCGGCGATTCCAATCATTCTCGCCGGCCACGTCTGCAACAACACTCATGAATGTTTTTTACGAAGAGGAAGGCGTTTTCAAGGTAGGCGCCATCCTTGTTGACAACACGACCTCGCTGCAAGTAGAAGCGTCTCACGGCAAGCGCTCGAAAATCAAAGCGGCATCGGTGCTGTTGCGATTTGACGCGCCACCGCTGTCTGAATTCATGCATTTCGCACAAAAAACAGCAGATGACCTGGATCTGAACTTCCTCTGGGAGTGCTGTGCAAGCGATGCCGAGTTTGCCAGTGATGCCCTGGCGGCAGATTATTTCGGCCATTTGCCCAGTCCGGTGGAGGCAGCAGCAGTGCTGATTCGGTTGCACACAGCGCCGATGTATTTCTATAAAAAAGGCCGGGGGCGCTATAAGGCTGCACCGCCGGAAGCGCTCAAGGCAGCGCTCGCCAGTCAGGAAAAAAAACGCCTGCAGGCAGAGCAGCAATCGCGCTATGTGAAGTTGTTAGCAGCGTTCACCCTGCCGGATGAGTTCAGGCCGGTGTTGGCAGGCCTGCTCTATCAGCCCGACAAGAATACGGTTGAATGGAAGGCCCTGGATGCGGCTTGTACTACCGTCAAACTAAACGCCCCCAGGCTACTGGAGAAATGTGGGGCAATACCGTCCTCGCATGATTATCATTTCAACCGATTTCTGTTGGAGTATTTTCCAGAAGGTACAGGCTTCAGCCTGCTCAACGCAGATCTTGAGCTGAGTGACTTGGCAGAATTGCCGGTGGCAGAGGCGACTGCTTTCAGTATAGACGACGCCACTACCACCGAAATTGATGACGCTTTTTCAGTCACGCCGCTGACTCTTGGCAGCTTTCGCATCGGCATCCATATTGCAGCCCCTGCTTTGGGGATTGCGCCAGGATCACCTCTGGACAGGGTGGTGGCAAAGCGTCTTTCTACTGTCTACCTGCCAGGCAACAAGATCACCATGTTGCCGGAAACTGTGATACATCACTATACGTTGGGTGAAGAGCGTTTGTGCCCAGTGCTTTCAATGTATCTCGATGTGGCTGATGATTTCACCATAACTGCCACACACAGTTGCATCGAGCAGGTGAAAATCGCGGCGAATCTGCGGCATGACACGCTGGAGCAACATTTCAACGAATACACCCTGGCAGGTGACAATCTCGATCATCCTTTCGGCAAAGAGCTGCGAGCGCTATGGAATTTCGCCTGCAAGATGGAGGCATCGCGCGGCAAGGCCAGCGACAGCAACAACGAGAAAATAGATTACAGTTTTAACGTTAAAGATGATCATGTCACTATCAGCGAGCGCCGACGTGGTTCACCGATCGACAAGGTGGTGGCGGAACTGATGATTTACGTCAATACCGAATGGGGTAAGCAGCTGGCCGATGGCGGTGTCGCCGGCATCTATCGCAACCAGAGCGGCGGCAAGGTGAGAATGAGCACCTCTCCTGCACCACACCAGGGCTTGGGTGTTTCTCAGTATGCCTGGATCAGCTCACCGTTGCGGCGCTATGTGGATCTGATTAATCAGCGGCAACTAATCGCGCTGCTGCGCAGAGAAACACCGCCCTACACCAGAGAAAGCGATGAGCTGTTACTGGCGATGCGGGATTTTGAGGCGATTTATGAAGCCTATGTGGATTTCCAGCGGGGCATGGAACGCTATTGGTGCCTGCGCTGGTTATTACAGGAAAATGTCACCATAACCGGTGCGCAAGTACTGAAGGAGAACCTGGTGAAATTGGATCGCCTGCCGCTGGTGATACGGGTACCCTCGTTGCCGGACATGTCGCCGGAAACGTATGTTGAGGTGGAGATTTCCCAGGTCGATTTACTGGATCTCACATGCAACGCAAGATTCCTGCGTAAACTGGAAACCTAACCATGTGACAAGCACGCCGTTGTTGCTTACAATGGGTGCGACGTAAAACATTCTCAGGCTTAATTCTCAAACTCGCTAGTACGTTGGCCGCCACACCAAATAGACCAGATTTCAATCTCGCCACATTCCATAGCTGGCTGCTTGATCCATCGTCACGCCTGAATGTGGCGATACTGCTGTCATTGATTTTTCATGCAGTTGTATTGTTTGGCGTGACCTTCAAGCTTCCATCTGTAAAAATCGACAAAGCTGCAACGACACTGGAAGTGGTGCTGGTCAATAGCAAATCCGCATCGAAACCGCACAAGGCGAATATGCTGGCGCAGGCCAACCTCGATGGTGGCGGCAACACTGACGACAACCGCCGTGCCAAGACTCCCCTTCCCCTGCTGCCGGAACACCAGCAATCGATCGATGTGGCCAATGCCAAACAAAAAACCGAGCAACTCGAACAGGAGGCGAAAAGGTTGATGACTGCGGCCAATAGCAAGCGCGAGATCTTTCAACCCGACCTGCAATCAGAGCGGCTGATACAGAAACAGGACACGCCCAATGCTACTAGCCTGATGCAGCGCAGTCTGGAGATTGCGCGCCTGGAAGCACAAATTTCCAAGGATTATGAGGCTTATCAGAAGCGCCCGAAACGCAGGTTCATCGGTGCTCGTGCACAGGAATACCGTTTCGCGCGCTATGTCGAAGATTGGCGGGCAAAGGTGGAGCGGGTCGGAAATCTGAATTATCCTGAAGCTGCCAAGCGGGAGAAATTGTTTGGAAATTTGCAGCTCACCGTCGGCATCAAGTCTGATGGCAGTTTGGAGTCGGTTGAAATCAACCGCTCCTCAGGAAAAAAGATTTTGGATGAGGCGGCGATACGCATTGTAAAACTTGCTGGGCAGAACGGTTTCGCTCCTTTTCCGCCGGACATCAGTCAAGACACCGATATTCTGCATATCACCCGCACCTGGGTATTTACCCGCTCGGATGAATTGCTGAGCGAATAATCAAAGCAGGTTTCAGAGTATGGCTGCTTGACACTGCTGTACTAACCACTAATCATTGCGCTTATGCCTGATCTCTATGCCGTCATCGGCAACCCTATCGCTCACAGCAAGTCACCGTTGATTCATGCCGAATTTTCCCGGCAGACCGGCCAGGATATGCGCTATGAAGCCATTCTTGCGCCGCTGGATGGTTTCGTCATGGCAGTAGCAATTTTCCGGAAATGTGGCGGCAAAGGCGTGAACGTGACCGTTCCGTTCAAGCTTGAGGCCTGCAAGATTTCGACCCGCCTGACTGAACGGGCTGCTGCTGCCCAGGCGGCCAACACGCTCGTATTCGATAATGATGAAATTCTTGGTGACAACACCGATGGCACCGGATTGGTGCGCGATATTGTAATCAATCTGGATTTTGTCATTGCGGGCAAGCGGGTGCTGCTGATGGGCGCAGGTGGGGCCGCCCGCGGCGTGCTGCTGCCGTTACTGGAACACCAGCCGCTGCTGCTGACCATCGCCAATCGCACCGCACAGAAAGCACGCGAACTGCAGCAGCAGTTTTCTGCATATGGAAGTATCGCAGCCGCTGATTATACGGAGCTGGACGGACAGAAATTCGACATTGTCATCAACGCCACCTCCGCCAGTCTGCGTGGTGAACTGCCGCCACTACCCGCAGGCGTGTTCGCTGCCGAGTCGCTGGCCTACGACATGATGTACGGCAACGAGTTCACACCTTTTCTGCAATTTGCGCAACAGCAGGGTGTGACCCATCTGGCTGACGGCATAGGCATGCTGGTGGAACAGGCAGCGGAATCGTTCTTTCTGTGGCGTGGAGTGAGGCCGGAAACGGAGCCTGTGATTGCGATGCTGAGGCCAGAGACATGAAGAGGCGGATTTAGAATTATCCAATAAAGCATGGGAAAATTTCTCAAGCGCTGGTTCTGGCGACTTTTCTTCTTTCTTGCCGGTGCAGTATTGCTCTATCAAGTGTGGATTTTTGGTCACATTGTTTACTGGAATTCCTATAACCCAGCTACCAGTGCATTCATGCAAGAGCGGCTGGATGTAATGCAGGAGAAGAAACCCGAGGCAACGTTGCGCCATCAATGGGTACCTTACGAGCAGATCTCGCCCCATCTCAAGCGTGCCATCATTGCGGCCGAAGATGGCAAATTTCTGCAGCACGAAGGCTTCGACTTTGAAGCCATCCAGAAAGCCTACGAGAAAAATCTGGAAAAGGGGAAATTCGTCAGGGGTGGCTCCACCATCAGTCAGCAGCTTGCGAAGAATCTGTTTCTCTCTGGCAACAAGACACCGTGGCGCAAGATCGAGGAAGCCATCATTACGCTGATGCTGGAAAACGTGATGTCCAAGCGCCGTATTCTGGAAATTTACCTGAACAAGATCGAGTGGGGCAATGGTGTATTCGGTGCGGAAGCTGCCAGCCGCCACTACTACGGCGTCTCCGCTTCCGCCCTCACGGCAAAACAAGCTGCCCGTCTCGCCGCAATGGTTCCCAACCCGCGTTTCTACGATCTCAATCGCAATACGCCGTGGCTGCTGAAAAAAACCGATATCATTTTCAATCGGATGGTTTCGACACCAATTCCCTGATAATTCGGGGTCCGGCTGCTGCGAATAGAGCATGCATTGTGCTCCATGCAGTGTCCTGTCCAGGATAATTATTCGACCTGGCCCCTGATTTTCCTTACAATCTGGCAATTTTGTCTCGCTGTTGGGGCGATCTGCCATGACCGAAGCAAGCAATCGCAGAGAAACGGAAAACCTGCAAGTGCAATTGCAGAAGGTGATCCATTTGCTGAGCAAGCACAAACTGATGGCGGGTTTTGTGCAGATGCAGGAAATGCCGCGCCATGAATTGACCGAATCCCTGGTACAAAAACAGAATCTGGCAGAACTGCAACAGTTGCTCGATAGGCTCCATCCTGCCGACGTTGCTTATATTCTGGAAGCCTTGCCGCTGCAAGATCGTCTGACGATCTGGGATCTGGTCAAGGCAGAGCGGGACGGCGAGATCCTGCTGGAAGCTTCCGATGCGGTACGCGAAACGCTTATCGCTGCCATGGATGGCAACGAGCTGGTAGCTGCGACGGAGCAACTGGATGCAGATGAGATTGCCGATCTCGCTCCCGACCTGCCGCGCTATGTTATCGACGATGTGTTCCAGTCGCTGCCGGTGGAGGAGCGCGAGCAACTGCGTGCCGCCATGTCCTACCCGGAAGATGCGGTGGGAGCATTGATGGATTTCGACATGGTCACGATCCGCGAAGATGTGACGCTGGAAGTGGTGCTGCGTTATCTGCGCCGGCTGGATGAACTGCCTGGCCATACTGACCAGATGTTCGTGGTAGATCGGAACGAGCATCTCAAGGGTGTGTTGCCGGTAAATCGCCTGCTGGTGAGCGATCCCGATACCGAAGTGGCGGCGGTGATGTCCACGGAAATGCTGAAGCTTCATCCCAACGATAAGGCACAACAGGCGGCGCATGCATTCGAGCGCTATGATCTTGTTTCCGCCTCAGTGGTGGATGCGAAGGGAAAGCTGGTGGGGCGCGTTACCGTCAATGCGGTGATGGATTTTATCCGCGAGGAATCGGAAAATGAAGCGCTCAAGCTGGGCGGTTTGAGCGAAGAAGAAGATTTGTTTGCCCCGGTGTGGAAGAGCGTGAAGAATCGCTGGGTCTGGCTGGCGGTCAATCTGGTGACGGCATTCATTGCCTCACGCGTGATCGGCGTATTTGAGGATTCCATCGAAAAGCTGGTAGCGCTGGCGGCGCTGATGCCGATCATTGCCGGCATCGGCGGCAACTCCGGCAATCAGACCATCACCATGATTGTACGCGCCCTTGCCTTGGGGCAGCTCAACCCAGGCAATGCGCGCAAGCTGTTTGCCAAGGAAATCGGAGTGAGTGCCGTAAATGGCATGGTATGGGGCAGCGCAGTCGGGTTGTTCGCTTTCTTTATTTATGACAGTGTCGGCCTTGGTCTGGTGATGGCGCTGGCAATGACATTGAATTTGCTGTTGGCAGCATCGCTGGGGGTGTTGATTCCATTGGTGCTGCAGAAATTGGGACGTGACCCGGCGGCGGGTTCCAGCGTGATGATTACCGCGGTTACTGACAGTGGCGGATTTTTTATTTTTCTGGGACTGGCTACAATTTTCTTGTTGTAGCGGAAATCAAGGCAGGATTTTCTCGCCGGCGAGCAATTGTTCCATCGACTCGCGTTCGCGGATCAGGTGGATGCGGTCACCGTCCACCATTACCTCAGCAGCGCGGGGGCGGGTATTGTAATTGGAACTCATGCTCATGCCGTAGGCCCCCGCAGACATGACGGCAAGCAGGTCTCCCTGGGACAGGGAGAGCTTGCGGTCATGCCCCAGAAAATCACCGGTTTCACACACCGGGCCAACTATTTGGTAGGTTTTAGCATTACTGCCGTTTGCAGTGACTGGCAGGATTTCATGGTGTGCGTCATAGAGCGCCGGGCGTATCAGATCATTCATGGCTGCATCCACGATGGCGAAATCCCGATACGGCGTATGTTTGAGGTACTCAACACGGGTAAGCAGCAAGCCGGCGTTCCCTACCAGCGCGCGTCCAGGTTCGATCAGAATACGCTGGCCTCGCTGGCCGATGTCGGCACACAATGCCGCAACATAGTCCCGTGCCGCTGGCGGCTTTTCTGCGGAATAACGGATCCCCAGTCCGCCGCCCAGATCCAGATGTTCGATCTGCAATCCCTGTGCTTCCAGGCGATCCAGCAGGCCGAGCATTTTCCCGCAGGCTTCAACGAAAGGGTCAAGTTCGGTCAGTTGCGACCCGATATGACAGTCCAGTCCGGTAATGTGTACGTGGGCAAACTGCCGGGCGGAGAGATAGAGTTTCTCCGCTTCATCGAACGGGATACCGAACTTGTTTTCCTTGAGACCGGTAGAAATGTAAGGGTGAGTTTTTGCATCTACATCAGGGTTGACCCGCAAGCTCACCGGTGCGATCTTACCCATCTCCGCCGCTATCCGGTTCAGTGTTGCCAGTTCCGCTTCCGATTCCACGTTGAAGCAGAATATTCCGGCAGCAAGCGCGGCACGCATTTCATCAGGGCGTTTGCCCACACCGGAAAATACCACTTTCTGCGGATCACCGCCGGCATTCAATACCCGCTGCAGTTCGCCGCCGGAAACGATGTCGAAACCGCTGCCGAGACGGGCAAATAAATTGAGTATGGCGAGATTGGAATTGGCCTTGACCGCATAGCACACCAGATGATCACGCCCGGCAAAGGCCGAGTCGAATTCCCGGTAGGCGGCAGTCAGTGCCGCGCGTGAATAGACATAGCAGGGGGTGCCAAATTCTGCGGCTATGCGATCCAGCGCAACCGATTCGACACAGAGCTTGGTATTGCGATAAGGGAATGACGGGAAGCCGCTCACTTCTTTTTCTCTTCGTCCTTGGATTGCTGCGCAGGTGCATCTTGCGGAAGATAGAGTGGCCCTTTCAGACCACAGGCGCCAAGCAGCAGGACCAGCAGAGTGGCGAGACAGAATTTATGCATGGGATAATTACCCGGACTATGGATGCAAAATACTAACATAAAGGTACTGTAATGCATGAATCCGAATCGTCATCCAAGCTTCTGCAATTCCTTGCGTACTGCCAGATAATCCGGGTAAATGCTTGCCACCGTTTTCCAGAACGCTGGGGAATGGTTCATCTCGATAAGGTGTGACAGTTCATGCGCCACCACGTAATCCACCAGAGGCAGCGGCATTTGGATCAGTCGCCAGTTGAGACGGACGATACCGCGCGCATTGCAGCTGCCCCACTGAGTTCTGGCACGCGATAACCGCAGTTGCGGCTGCGGCACCCCGAGCTTGTTCGCGTACAGCGTGATGCGTTCGCTGAAGCAGGCCAGTGCCTGCTGGTGGTACCAGGCCATCACGATTTCCTCGATTTGCGACATGGTCAGTACCGACGGCAATGGCAATGCCAGTTGCTGCTCCTCTGTTCTGGTTTTCATTCTTGCCCGGGTCATTTGCATTACTCCGGGCGCCGTTGTCGTTAACTGCCATGGCTCCCCCAGCAGCGGGAAAACCGCAGCCTCTTCCCACACCAGCCGGATCGTTTTTTTGTTTGCCCATTCGGCAAGTTTTTTTACCACCCAGTCGGCTTTGTCGCGCAAGGCCGATTCGACCCAGTGCAGCGACTCGCGCGGCGGAATGCTGACAGTCAGACCATCGCTGTCAATTTTCATGCCGATGGTCCGGCGTCTGCAACGCTTGAGTGTATAGACCACTTCCTTACCATTCAAACTGACACGGTAAGTTTTCCCCGCAGGGACTACTCGATCTTTTGACGGGAGTTGAAGTAGATTTGCTGTCATTGATTCTTTCTCGTCGAGTGGGGGCATGATGTTTCCCGTTTACTGATGCGAGCCATCTCGGCCTCAATCCATGTTTCCACCCTGATATTGAGCTCACCCGGTTCCATGCCGGTGGAATCTATCGGCGCACCGATGCTGACAGTAATCGTGCCCGGCAGTTTGACAAAGGCATCCTTGCTCCAGAACTCCCCCGCATTGTGCGCGACCGGCACCACTGGTGCATCGGCATGGGTCGCAAGCCATGCGCCGCCGATGCCATATTTGCCTTTCTCCCCCGGAGCGATGCGGGTGCCCTCCGGAAAAATAACGATCCAGAATCCCTGCTGCAGCCGGTCTTTGCCTTGTTTGACAATCTGTTTCAGCGCTGCCTTTCCGGAGCCGCGATCGATGGCGATGGGACTGGTCATCGCCAGTCCCCAGCCGAAGAAGGGAATGCGCAGCAATTCTTTTTTAAGTACCCACACCTGCGGTGGAAAGATCTGTTGGAATGCCAGAGTCTCCCATGCCGATTGATGTTTTGACAACACGATGCTGGGTGTCGTGGGAATATGTTCTGCTCCCAGTACGCGGTAGCGAACGCCGCAGATGACGCGCAGCAGGAATAACATCAGATGCGCCCAACCGGAAATAATTCGATAGCGACTGAGCGGCGGCAGCGGAAATGTGGCCAGCGCGATCAGCGCATAAGGTGGCGTGATGACGAACTGGATCAGGGTATAGAGTGTCGAGCGCAGCACAGCCAGGATCATGCTCATCCTGTCAGAGTGTCAACTGCTTGCGCCAGGTCGGCGAAAATCTGCGTATTTCCGGGAAGTCCCCCC
>JAPLQS010000015.1 GCA_026399575.1 Nitrosospira sp.
ATAACCGGAAACGGCAGCACTCAACACTGGGCTATAAGTCGCCAATACGGTTTCTGGATGACTGGCTTAATGCCCAGCAGAAAGAAAAACTGGTAGCATGAACCCCACCTCTTGGAAGACGAAAAACCGGGGGAACCTCACTTGCCGAAGAACGAGAAATTACGCATCAATGGCTAAAAACCGGTATTGCGCGACGGGGACTATTTCTGAAGTTGCTCTGTGAGCTTTCCTGGAACAGGCGGACTTTTCACTCCTTGGAAAGTGACAAAAAATGTCGTGCCAACGTTGGGCTCGCTTGAAACCTTGATGTGCAGTTTGTTATTTTCCGCAACCGTTTTGACTATTGATAAGCCTATCCCACTCGATGCCCGGTTGTGAAGCACCGCCCTGGGGGTATAAAAATATTCATCAAAAATATGCGGCAGGTCTTTATCCGCAATCCCGATCCCATGGTCGACGATCATCACGGTCGCAGAGGAGTCCTGTTTGTCAACGGCAGAGCTGATCTCCACCGATGCCCCATCATAAGAGTAGGTAATCGCATTCAGGATGATATTCTCGAAGAGAATCTCGAACTGATCGGGTATCCCATCGGCAAAAAAATCCTGCATTGATATTTCAATCTTGACCTGCCGTGATTCGGCAAGTGTCTTTAATTTATCAATGCACTTATGAACTACCGCTTCAATGCTGACATGCTCGCGGGTATTGGTGCTGCGCGCCGCCGCTTTCAGGCGTTCGAGTCTGAGCACATCCATAATCAGGCTCGCCATACCAGAGGCACGCTTATCGATTTTTACCAGCACATCTTTTATCTCAGGGGAGGCCTCTCCGCAATAACCCCCTTTTATCAGGTTGATTTTGCTGCGAATGGCGTCCAGCGGAGCCTTGAGTTGATGTGTCATCAACACGGCATATTGATCTTTCTCTATCTGCCCCAGAGTGATCCGCTCGTACGCACCCACGAGGTCGCGTTCATGGGTGCGTACCACAATCGTGAGTCGTGAGACAACATACCAGACAACAATAAACAGCGTATCGAGGGTAAACATCCACAACAGAGCCCTGCTCTCCTGCAATTCCTCGGCTGATATGTGGGGATCTGTCGGTGTTGTCAGAAGTAGCTGATAAAACATGGAATTTTCGATCAGCAAAATAACCGTATACATGCCACAGACCAGAAGCGTGACAATCAGGCTTTCTCTGGTGGAAAAGAAAATGCATGACAAGGCAATATGCAGCACATAGAAAAAGGGAGCGGGGGTTGCGGTGCTGCCAACGTAGTGCACAACAATCGACAGGCATAAAAGATCAACAATGATCTGACACCAGATGTTTATTGAGGGGGAGTTATACTTGGTTGACTGGCGAAAATCTAAAGCATAGATGTAAGTAATATTGGCAATGAACAATACGACTATTACGACAATCGGCCATCCTTGTTGATGAGTGATGCCAATTTGGGTGAGTATGTCCGAGAAAACAATCGCCAGTATCTGGAAAAGAAGGAGCGCGCCGATTGTTGCCCAGCGAAAGACGATAAACCAGCGGGCATTACCAATTAAGACTTCATCGCTGAGTTTCTGGCTGCCTACCCCAGTACCGGACGGCGCAAAGCGATTCTTGGGTGCCTCCCAGGAAAATTCGGCATCCGCCATGGTCACATTATTCTCTAGGCGGGACTGGTTTCGGCTTTGACAGTATCCAGGCGACTGCGAATAATCGCTAACAAACTGACAGGTTCGACTGGCTTTTCAACTATGCAGACCCAGTCATGGGATTCACCACTGAAATAGGGCAGGATCATCTCCCCAAGAGAAGTCAGAAATATCACACGAATTCCTGGGAAATGTTTGCGCATTTCTTCATAGGTATCCAAACCCGCATCCATTGACTCGACCATCACGTCAAGAATTGCCAGATCAGGCAACTCCGTAGCATCCTGCAGGGCCTTGAGAAAATCACTGTGTGTCTCATAGCTGTCGACCGTATATCCGGCAACGCTCAAAATACGCCCGACAGTGTCTCGAATATCTGAATCATCTTCGACGTGGGCAATTCGCTGCATCACATTCTCCTTAACCTGAATCCGGCGGATAGAAATTACGCCATGCTATGCAACCTAACACATGAAGTGTGAAGAAAGTGTCGCGCGATTGTTAAGAATTCGTGAAGATCGCACTACCGTCGCAACAAGGATTCATATCAGAACCCGTTTCAGCCATGCGCTGATGTCGGTCATCTCCTCCACACAAACCGTATGCGCCATTGGATACTCGTGCCATTCCACTGCATAGCCCGATTCGAGCAACTGCCGTCTTGATGCTGCCGCCAGTGTCAGCGGAACAATTGAATCTTGACTGCCATGTGCCATGAAGATTGATGTGGCGGAATTGACATGATGCGCTTCCGCTGCGAGAGTCTGCTGCAACGGCAGGTAGCATGACAAAGCCATGATGCCGGCAAGTCTCTCCGGGTAGCGCAAGCCGGTTTGCAG
>JAPLQS010000005.1 GCA_026399575.1 Nitrosospira sp.
CGAGATAGGCACCCCACGGCCAGGCAGCGATGGCCACATGCACCGAGAGCGTCTTGGCGGAAATTCCCATGGCCTCAGAACCGTAGAAAGCAATCGGGCGGATATAGCACGACTCCAGCTTGTTCTGCTTTACCACCTCACGTTGGGCTTGCAACAGGGTAGCCTTGTCGTAAGGCATCTTCATCATGAAGATATGGGCCGAATTGAATAGTCGGTCGGTATGTTCCTGTAGACGGAAAATCGCAGGGCCTTGGGCAGTCTGGTAGGCGCGTACGCCTTCAAACACTCCCATGCCATAGTGCAGAGTATGCGTGAGCACATGTGTGGTGGCATCGCGCCAAGGAACCATTTTACCGTCGTTCCAGATCACGCCATCGCGGTCAGCCATCGACATTCAGGGACTCCCACAGAGATTAAAAGCATTCATTCTAACGTATTTTCCAGGGAAGAATAAAACACAGCATAAAGCCAAGGGATCGTCCCATACGCCCACGCGGGACTGGTTCAGGCGCTCCTTACACCTCTTGCACACCGAATACCTCTTGCCACAACTGTAATACCACCGCACGTGCATCACTCAAATAATCCGCTTCAACACGAGCAAATCTTTGTGACTTGTCCGCCGCTGGCACTGCTCCTGCCAGACCCGAGTTACCGCTCAACCTCAAGCGGTGCTGCACCCGCCGGAATTCCCGGTAAGCGTTAAGCACCAGCTCGGCGGTCTGCATAGGAATAAGTCCCAGTTTTCCAGCGAGTTTTAACAGCGCAATGTTGCCGATATTGGCAGTCAATTCCGGATAATCGCAAGCATGACCGAGGACAAGATATTGCACCATGAATTCAACATCGATAATGCCACCGCGATCATGCTTGATATCAAACAGCCCGCTTGGATTGGGGTGGGTATCCAACATTTTCTGCCGCATTACCAGGACTTCATGTTTAAGAATCGCCAGATCACGCCGCTGGCAAAGCACTTCCTTGCGAAGGCGCTCGAAAGCCTCCCCCACAGGATGAGCACCTGCCACAAAGCGCGCTCGTGTCAATGCCTGGTGTTCCCACACCCATGCCTGTTTCTGCTGATATTGCTCAAAAGCTTCAATGGAACTTACCAGCAAACCGCTGCTGCCATTGGGGCGCAAGCGTAAATCGGTTTCATACAATAACCCGACTGAAGTATAGCTGGTAAGCCAGGAGTTGATGCGTTGACCCAGCCTGGCGTAGATTTCAGGAGCATCAGAATGGGTGTCGTCATAAAGAAAAATGATATCGAGATCGGATGCATAACCCAGCTCCTTTCCACCCAGCTTGCCGTAACCGATGATGGCAAAAGCAGGTTGATCCCGATGCTTCTTTCTTAACCCTGACCATGCAAGACGCAACACTGTATCCAGCACCAGATCGGCGAGAGCAGTCAAATGGTCGCTCAGGGTTTCCAGCGGCAGTAACCCCTCCATATCCCTGACCAGCAACTGGAATACCTGGGCATGGTGAAAATGCCGCAGCACGTCCATTTGTTGCTCGACATCATCATTTCCGGGATGGTTGACATCGTTTAATTGCTGCGCCAGTTCCACACTGGCACTAGACCAGTCTGGCATGCTGTGGAGATCAGCCGGATTGAGCAACTCGTCCAGCAAAATGGGGTGCCGGCCCAGATACTCACTGGCCCATTGACTGGCGCTGGCAAGCTTGGCTATGCGTTCCAAAGCTTGTGGATATTCCAGCAACAGTGCGAGATAAGCGGCGCGGCGACTCACACTTTCGAGCAATTGCAGCATGCGTTCCAGAGTGTGGTCAGCTGGCGGGAATTTGACCGCCACTTCTATGATGGCCGGAACCAATGCATCCACTCGTAACCGGCTGGACTCAGGCAATTGCCGATAACGGCCACTACGGCGGAATTCTTGCAAGCAGCAGAGGATTCTTGCCGGATCAGAAAATCCCAGCGCATCCAGTTGTACAGTAGCTGCCTTGACCTCAGTCTCGCTCTCCGCTGGCTCCTGCCACAGCCATGCCAGCGTATCCCGGGTTTGGGATTTTTGGGGAGCGGCGAAAACCAGCTCAAAGTGGCGGGTTACATTCCTGCGATGGATATCAAGATGCTGCAAAAAAACAGCATGACTGGAAAAATCCATGGCAGTGGCTATCAACGCCCGATCCACTGAAGCTCCCGGCAGCATTTGGGTCTGTTGATCATCCAGATACTGCAAACGGTGTTCCAGATTACGCAGGAAACAGTAGGCATCTACAAGCTCCGCAACAGTTTTGTCTGGCAGTTGCCGCTTTTCCTGCAGACACCGCAAAACAGCAAGCGTGGGGCGAATGCGCAAATCAGCATCGCGCCCACCGCGAATCAGTTGAAATACTTGGGCGATGAATTCGATTTCGCGAATGCCGCCGGGTCCAAGCTTGATGTCATCATGCATTTCGCGGCGGCTGACCTCCTTACGGATTTGCGCGTGCAGATCGCGCATGGATTCATAGACACCGAAATCAAGATATTTCCGAAATATGAATGGCCGCGCTATCTGCTGCATCAGCCTTGATTCTTCCGCGCGTGAACCAGTGATTAACCGGCCCTTGATCCAGGCGTAGCGCTCCCACTCACGCCCTTGAGTGATAAAATATTTCTCCAGCATGGCGAAACTCATCGCCAGCGGACCGCTATCGCCATAGGGACGTAACCGCATGTCCACCCGGAATACGTAACCATCGGCTGTGACGTCATGGAGACTGGCGATCAGCTTTCGCCCCAGGCGGGCGAAAAAATCGTGATTGGAGATGGGTTTTGCCCCACTGGTTTCACCATCTTCCGGATAAATGAAAATCAAATCCACATCCGATGAAACATTGAGCTCACCACCACCGAGTTTGCCCATGGCTACCACCAGCAACTCCTGAACCGCCCCGCTCTCTGCACTCTTAGGTGAACCGTAGCGACTGGAATCAGCCAGCCAGGTTTGATGACGCTCCAGCGCAAAGCTAATGGTGACTTCAGCCAGACTGGTCATGCTGGTCATGACCTCGGCAAGATCAGCCATTCCGCCCAGATCACGTACTACCAGGCGCAACATGACCCGCTTGCGCAAACTGCGCAATACCCGATGCAGGACTGCCTCATCCATGGCAGTATCACAATCCGTATTCAGGTACGCCTGCATCTCTTCCCTGAGAAAAGGGCGTCGCAGATTTTGTAGAAGCTCTGCACGCAATTCCGGCTCGCTTTCGAACAAGCGCTGTACATAGCGACTGAACGGCAGGACGGAACTGATTATTTCTTCGACAGAGCGATCAGCTGTGTGCATGGTTGAGAATTCGGGGTTACAATAAATTTCATGAAACTGGTTATACTGGCGGCGTCCATACAGCCCGCCTGAAAGACTAAACAAAGGAAGGCGCACTGTATCCAACTTTGGCTGCGATACTGTGCCCTATCATTCGGAACGAATCCCGGGCAAAGATTATTCTTTCCCAGAACAGAGTTAAGCACACTTTCTCAGCTGTAAAACTGGAACTATCTGTTGAATTTGTCAGCCATTTTACCTCTTGTACGGCGTAGTGGCTTCTGGTTCCGGCTGCTGACGCG
>JAPLQS010000051.1 GCA_026399575.1 Nitrosospira sp.
GAATCCCGGGCAAAGATTATTCTTTCCCAGAACAGAGTTAAGCACACTTTCTCAGCTGTAAAACTGGAACTATCTGTTGAATTTGTCAGCCATTTTACCTCTTGTACGGCGTAGTGGCTTCTGGTTCCGGCTGCTGACGCGGGGTCTGCTTGTCATGGCAATTTGCTTTTCCATGCTGCTGTTGGCGTTGCGTTACTGGTTGCTACCGGATATCGAGCATTATCGCGAAGATATTGCCACTGCCATTACCCAGGCTGCTGGGCAGCATGTAACTATCGGTGCAGTCAGTGCGAATTGGGATGGATTACGCCCTCGTCTGATGTTGCGCACGGTACAGGTACATGACAAAGAAGGCAATCCTGCGTTGCTGCTGAATCAGATAGAAAGCACCCTGTCGTGGCTTTCCCTGTTGCACGGTGAAATACGCTTTCATGAAATCAGGATCGCACAGCCTGATCTGACCGTGCGCCGAGATGCTAGCGGCATTATCCATGTGGCGGGGATTGCACTCAGTCCGGATCAAAGTGAAAGCAACTTTCCCGATTGGTTGCTGCGCCAGAGACGGCTTATTATCAGCGATGCCCGCATTCTCTGGCAGGACGATCAGCGTGGTGCGCCACCGTTGGAACTGAAAACCGTCAACTTGCGCCTGGAAAATCGCGGGCAGCACCATCGCTTCGGAGTACACGCCACCCCGCCCAGCAAACTTGCCGCGCCGCTGGATGTGCGTGGAGATTTTACTGGCGACTCATTAAATACTCTCGGAAAGTGGCGCGGGCAACTGTTCACACAGCTTGATTATGCCGACATCGCTGCTTGGCGCGCCTGGTTGCCATTCCCGGAAGCAGTCGAATTCAATCATGGTGCCGGAGCACTACGCATGTGGCTTGAAATGGATGGAACCGCTATGAAAGGACTGACGGCAGACGTGCGTCTGCAGAATGTCAGAACACGGCTGGCCCAAGAACTGCCGGAACTGAATCTTATCCGTCTGCAGGGCAGAGTTGGATGGAAAAGAATAAATAACGCTATGGATGAAGGTGTCGAATTGTCTATGCGCGGATTAAGTATTTCCATTCATGGCGAACAGGCATTGCAGCCACTGGATCTCTCGCTGCAGACGTTCCCCGCACGTGACGGCAGATCCGGCAGTGGGAAATTGAATGTCAATGTGCTGGAACTCGAAACCCTGATGAATTTGACGGAATATTTGCCGATTGACGCACCGCTGCATAAGCGGCTCGATGAGCTATCCCCCACCGGAGAAATTCGTGAGATACGGGCAGAATGGACTGGCGAATGGCCCGCACCCGCGCATTTCGGCATAAAGGGCAGATTCACCAATCTCGGCATGAAAAAGTTCGGCCCGATACCAGCGTTTAGCGGCATCAGCGGCAATATCGACGGTACCGAGAAAGGTGGCACCCTGAGCCTGAATTCGCAAAAAATCAATGTGGAGCTACCGGCGATATTTCGTGAGCCCGTAATGCTGGACACATTCACCGGTCAGGTCAGCTGGGGATTGCTAACCGACACGGATCCCATTGAATTCAATTTCAACAATATTGCATTTGCCAACGACCATGCTGCCGGGGTCATTTATGGCAGCTATCGCAGTGTGCCGGATGGCCCGGACGGGATTGATCTGAACGGCCATCTGACACGCGCAGATGCACGCCATGTGGGACGCTATGTGCCGACAATGGTGAGCCAGCCTGTTCGCGATTGGCTCGACAAATCGATTGTGGCGGGAGAACTGAGTGATGTGCGACTGCATCTCAAGGGCAACGTGGCCGAATTCCCTTTCAAGCATGATGAGCATGGTGTTTTCCAGATAGATGCGAAAGCCTCTGGCGTAGTGCTGGACTACCTTCCGGGATGGCCCATAATAGAAAACATATCTGCTGATCTGCTGTTTCATGGCAGCCGTATGGAAATCATTGCCTCCCATGCAAATATTTTTGGTGCCAGTCTGCACAAGGTAAAATTACAGCTCGCCGACATGACCGAACCTGATACGGTGCTTAAAATTGAGGGCGCCGCCACTGGTGCCACTAGGGAGTTCATAAGATTCATCGAGAAAAGTTCGCTGGGCAGCAACACCAATGGTCTGATCGACGGTGTCAGCGCCGTGGGCGATGGGGAACTGCTGCTCAAACTCGATATTCCCCTGCACCGTCCGGATGACATCAAATTGATTGGCAGCTATCAGTTCCTCGACAACCAGATTGATCCTGGCCCCTACCTTCCCAACCTGGAGAAGATGAGCGGAATGCTGGCTTTCACCGAATCCAGTATAAAAATAGAGAAAATCACCGCCCAGATACTCGGCGGACCGGCAGTCATTCATTCTTCCACTCCATCTGATGGCAGCATACGTGTAATCGCGACTGGCAAAGCCAACTTCGATAACCCGCGCCAACTTGCGCGGAGCAGACCAACGGGTACCACGCAGATATGGATGCGACATTTGCGCGGGAGCACCGATTGGCGAGCAGCCCTGCATATACGCAACAAACTGACCAACGTATCCATCGAGTCGTCATTGCAAGGCATTGCTTCGGATTTGCCCGAGCCCTTTGCAAAAACTGCCACTGATCTGATGCCGCTACGTTTTGAGAGAAAAGCCGTAGACTCACGACGAGATGATCTGATCTTGCGTTATGGCGGATTGGCAGCCGCGCAAATCAAGCGTTCCCGGGACAATGCAGGCAATTATCATGCAGAACGTGGTGTGATCAGTTTCGGCATGACATCTGCCTTATCACCCGCAAAGACCGGTGTAGCAGTAAGCGGCTCGTTACCGCTGCTGGATCTGGATCAGTGGCGCAATTTATTCAAGCAATTCGATGAGGGAGCAGGGCCTTCGCTGGGCCTGACACGAATCAACCTGCACATAGGTGCGCTCGACTTTCTTGACAGGCGTTTTAACAATGTCACGTTGAATGCCCGCATGGATGGTGGAGAATGGCACTCCATCGTTGCGGGCAAGGAAATCGGTGGCGATATCAACTGGCATCCAGCCGGCAATGGTAGAGTGGTAGCACGATTGAAAAGCCTTGTCATACCCGCTACTTCTCCTGTCAAATCAGTTACGCAAGCACAAATGCAGGAGAGAAACTTGCCTGCACTGGATGTAGTGGCAGATAATTTCATCGTTGGTGAGAAACCATTGGGCAGGCTTGAATTGCTGGCGAATCAGCAGAAACAGGACTGGCATATTGAGAAACTGCACATCACCAATTCCGACAGTTCGCTGGTGGCGAAAGGAATATGGCACAGTCATGCCACTCCTCCCCGTATTCAAGCCGACATCAAACTGGAAGCCAGCGACATTGGCAAACTTCTGACCCGTCTCGGCTATCCTGAGCGCGTGAAACGTGGCAGAGGTGAGCTTGAGGGTGTGTTGTCTTGGTCTGGCAGTCCCCGATCGATCGATTATCCCACTCTGTCCGGCAGCCTCAAGCTGAAAGCCAAACAGGGGCAGTTTCCTAAACTTGAAACAGGGATTGGCAAATTGTTCAGTATTTTTGACCTGCAAGCACTGCCGAGGAGGATTATTCTGGACTTTCGCGATGTACTCACCGAGGGTTTTGGTTTCGATGACATTTCCGGTGATGTTAAGATCAATCGCGGTGTGGCGGTCACTAATGATCTCAGAATCAAGGGGTCTGCGGCGAAGTTTGTCATGAGCGGGGAAGTGGATCTGGCGGCGGAAACTCAGAAACTGCATGTCAAGGTCATGCCTTCACTGGGGCTGGTCACGCCGGTGGCAGGCATCGCTTCCATGATTGCAAACAAGGAACTGAAAGACCCGTTCGATCAGGTGATATCCAGCGAATATAATGTTACTGGCACTTGGGCGGATCCGATTGTAACTGAGATAGGCCGGCCGACACGTGAGCCTAAAGAGCCTGAACAATGACATTCCTGAGCAGATCATGCCTGATGACTCAAACACTCTAAGCACACCCGTATCCATGTCTGGAAAGACTGGCAGTGATCCAATTCGTGTCGCTGCCATCCAGATGGTGGCAGGACCCAATGTATTCGCCAATTTGAAAGAGGCTGCACGCCTGATCGAGATGGCTGCTTCCCAGGGAGCGAAGCTGGCAGCGCTGCCGGAATATTTTTGCCTCATGGGCATGAATGACGCCGACAAAGTAGCCGCACGCGAACAGGATGGCAGCGGGCCGATACAAGAATTCCTGAGTGACACCGCCAGACGCCTCGGTATCTGGCTGGTAGGTGGCTCTGTGCCGCTGGTATCATCCAGATCCGACAAAGTACGCAACAGTTGCCTGGTGTACAACGATGCGGGCAAGCAGGTGGCGCGTTACGACAAGATACATCTGTTCGGTCTCGAACTTGGCAGCGAACACTATTCTGAGGAAAAAACCATTGAAGCCGGTAGCGGAGTAGTTGCCCTGGAATCGCCGTTCGGTCGTATTGGTCTTTCCATTTGCTATGATCTGCGTTTCCCGGAACTTTACCGCTCAATGGGGAAGGTGGATATCATTCTCGCCCCCGCAGCTTTTACGGCAACAACTGGCAGGGCTCATTGGGAAACATTGATTCGTGCCCGCGCCATCGAGAATTTGGCATATGTGATTGCGCCCGCCCAGGGTGGCTACCATGTCAACGGTCGTGAAACCCATGGCGACAGCATGATTGTTGACCCATGGGGAGTGGTGCTCGATCGCCTGCCGCGTGGAGCCGGGGTAGTAATCGCCAACATCAACCCGGAGTATCAGGCCAGCTTGCGTAAAAGCCTGCCCGCATTGAATCATCGTACCTTGCACCACTGTTGAAATCTTCCGCCAGCAATATTTTCCTTGATTGATAAAATGATGAAACCGGATACCATGATCACCGAACCTGTCACCGCACCCAATGATTTATTCGCCATCGCTGAACGCTGTCTGCTGGCACCCTACGAGATAAACGCAGCCGGACTACAGCAGGTGTTCGGGCAAATACTCACACATCATATCGATTATGCTGATTTGTATTTTCAGTATAGCCGCGCCGAGGGTTGGGTGCTGGAAGAGGGGATCGTCAAATCCGGCAGCTTCAACATCGATCAAGGCGTAGGCGTACGCGCAGTAAGCGGCGACAAAACCGCCTTCGCCTATTCGGACGACATCAGCTTGCCCGCGCTTGCCTCGGCGGCACAAGCTACCCGCGCCATCGCCAGTCAAGGGGTAACGCGTTCGGTGCAGGCTGTCAGGCGTAGCAAAGGGCGCGAGCTCTACCTGCCGCAGGACCCCATTGCTAGCCTTGGGGATGCAGACAAGGTGGCTTTGCTGGAAAAACTTGAAGGTTATGCCCGCGCAGTCGACAAACGCGTGATCCAAGTGATGGCATCACTTGCCGGCGAATACGAAGTAGTCCTGGTGGCACGCAGCGACGGCCTGATGGCGGCAGACGTACGGCCGCTGGTGCGAGTCTCGCTGCAAGTCATCGCCGAACAGGATGGCCGCCGCGAACAGGGTGTTGCAGGTGGTGGCGGGCGCTTTGATTACACCTATTTTACTGAAGACATACTGCGTGATTACGCGGCGAAAGCGGTGCATCAGGCGCTCGTCAATCTGAATGCAAAACCTGCTCCGGCCGGAACCATGACAGTCGTGCTGGGTGCCGGTTGGCCCGGAATACTGCTGCATGAAGCCATTGGTCATGGCCTGGAAGGAGATTTCAACCGTAAGGGGAGTTCCGCATTCTCGGGGCGTGTTGGTGAACGCGTCGCCGCCAACGGTGTAACCGTAGTGGATGATGGTACGATCGCACGGCGCCGCGGATCATTGAACATTGATGACGAAGGCAATCCCACCCAATGTACCGTACTGATCGAGAACGGTATTCTCAAAGGCTATCTGCAGGACAGTCTGAATGCGCGCCTGATGAAAGTACCCGTCACCGGCAACGCCCGGCGCGAATCATTTGCCCACATTCCCATGCCGCGCATGACCAACACCTACATGCTAAATGGCGACAAGAATCCGGAAGAAATCATTGCTTCGGTTAAACATGGCCTGTATGCGGTGAATTTCGGTGGTGGTCAAGTGGATATTACCAGCGGAAAATTTGTTTTCTCTGCTGCCGAAGCCTACATGATTGAGGACGGGAAAATCTCTTACCCGGTGAAGGGGGCAACCCTGATCGGCAATGGGCCTGAAGTACTCACACGTGTTTCCATGATAGGCAACGACATGACTCTCGACCCTGGTGTCGGCACTTGCGGCAAAGAAGGCCAGAGTGTACCGGTGGGAGTTGGACAACCAACGCTACGGATAGATGGACTGACAGTAGGGGGAACTGCGTAAGACTGCTTTTCAATGCCGCTTCCTGTACCCCTGAATTTATCCTGCAACATTTATGATTCTGGTACCAGCAAGCCGGTCGTGCAGGAACTGGTGATCGCGGTCGAACAGCGCCCAAAATATTCCGAAACCAAACAGGGAGATGCCGACCACCGCAAACAGGTAGCGCGCGATTGCCTGCTTCAGGCTGACCCCTTCGCCCGCGGTAGTAGTCAGCCGCAATTTCCAGGTTTGCATCGCTAGAGTTTGTCCGCCGTGCGTCCAGAACCAGATGAAATAAGCGCCCATTACCAGTAACAGATAGAACTGGTGGGCTGGCTTGAAGAAAATGGAATCCGGATCGTGGAATGCAAGATGAAAAATATAACTGGCGACAAACAGTACCGCGATCAGGAGTAGCGACTCGTAGATCATGCTCAGTATTCGCCGCCAGAATCGGGATATGGGGGGGGTTATGGTTTCAGGGACTTTATTCAAGGGGGTGATGCTCTCACTATAGCAAGGTGCTCTATAACCGGACTATGAGCAGACAGGCAGCCAGCTTGATGTCTTAAGCGGAGGATTAGCCGAGGCCCTCCCTTGGCATTCAAGCAACTGCTCGTATTCACGCCATTACTGCTTGACCTCATGCCGCCTGTTAGCTGGCAATTACACAATTTTCAATGGTAGCAAACTTTCCCGACTTGCCGGAATAGTTTGCTAAAGAACGCTCGTCTTTCACCTGCGACAATTTGCCACATTGTAGTGCATCGTCTATCCGCCTATCATTCAGCATCGCCAATTCATAAAAAATCGTCAGTAGGAATAACATACTCTGCTTTACTACGTTTGCCATTCGCAGCTTTGCAGCGTTACAAATTAAATGTTATAATTATAATGCGAATCACTCTTAATTAGATTTACTAAATAATGGTGGATATCAAACCCGGAAGTTGGCCAGTAATGCGCCTTTTGTTGCTTGTGGTAATGCTAGCTGTATCAAGTGTAGCCACAGCCGCGCATGACGTGCGTCCCTTCGTCCCCGGCAGCCTGGCACAAATACTTGCGGCCCGTGAAGACAAGCCTTTCATCCTTGTTTTCTGGTCGCTCGAATGTCAATACTGCCCGACTGAGTTGAAAATGCTGGGGGCGCTTAAACAACGCTACCCCAAGCTGGATGTCGTTCTGGTCGCCACCGATACCATTAATGATGCGCCGCAACTTGCAGCTCGAGCAAAGAGCTATGGGATGGGCAAGGTGGAACAGTGGGTCTTTGCCGAGGATATGCCGGAGCGCTTGCGTTTTGAAATTGACCGGCGTTGGTATGGCGAAGTACCGCGTACGCAGTTTTATGACCGGGCGCATCAGCGTGAAGTCAAGACCGGCCTGATTAACCAGAAGTATGTCGAAGACTGGATGGCTCGTAATGTTACACCTCACCCGGCCCGGCACTGAGTACCTGACGGCCCGGCGCAACCCCGCCTTCCTGCCGGGTTTGCTGTTTGTCGTTGCGGCTCACGCTGCCTTGCTCTATGGCCTGTGGAGTCAGCGCTTGATTCCACCGCCGGATGAAATGGCGACACTGTTTGTCAACTTTATCACTGCGCCCAAACCGGCGGAAGAACTCAGAGCCGAGCTGCAGCCGCCCAAACCGAAACTGGAAAAGAAGCCGCAGTCGCGGCAGCTGGTCGCTGAAACACCGGTGCTGTCAGAAAATGAACCGGTTGCACCGTCGCCACCGCGAGAAACGGAAACGGCGGCAGTAGCGCCGCCTGCACAGATGCCGCAAGGTCCGGTCACATTGTCCGCGGAATTATCGGTTGTCTGCCCGGAATTGAGCGCACCCTCCTACCCACCACTGTCGCGCCGGCTGGGCGAAGAGGGCAAGCTGATGCTACGCGTGGAGCTGGATGAAAGCGGTCACATCAGCGTAGCGCAGGTGATTAACAGCAGCGGTTATAAACGTCTGGATGAGGCTGCCCTAACTGCAGTAAAAACATGGCGCTGCAACCCGCCTCGGCGCAACGGTCAGCCAGTGCGGGCCATTGCCCTGCAACCCTTCAACTTTGTATTGCATGGAGATTGATTCGATGGAAAAGGAACTCGGCTTTGCACATTTTCTCGCTCAGGTCGACGGAGTCGGCATTAGCGTCTTGGTGCTGTTGCTTGCGCTATCGGTGGCAAGCTGGTATCTCATCCTCACCAAGGGCATTGCCAACCTACTGGAGGGCAGGCGCGCAGAAACTTTTCTCAAGCGCTTCTGGAGCGCCAATTCCTTGCAGGAGGTAAATGTAACGTTGAGCAGCCAACCCGTCGATAACGCTTTTGCGGAGTTGGCACAACTGGCGTTGAATGCCGCTGCCGATTCGGAAAAACATGGCTTGCAGAAGCTTGCGGCCGCGGGTGGAGCGAGTGAATTCTTTACCCGTATACTGCGCAACGGTATTGACCAGGAAGCCACCCGTGTCGAAAATGGTCTCACGCTGATAGCCTCGGCTGGCTCGGCCGCACCCTACATCGGCCTGTTTGGCACAGTGTGGGGCATCTATCACGCACTGGTACAGATCGGCCTTTCTGGTCAGGGCACACTGGACAAGGTGGCCGGACCGGTAGGTGAGGCGCTGATCATGACGGCGCTGGGGCTGGCCGTGGCAATTCCGGCGGTGCTGGCCTACAACGCTTTTGTGCGACGCAACCGGGCGAAGTGCGTCCACTGCGCGTGGTCCCCCCTGCTGAAGGGAGGAAGTAATGGCATTCGGCAGCATGAGCGGCGGCAGCCGCCAGACGCCAATGGCCGAGATCAATGTGGTGCCGTTGGTAGACGTCATGCTGGTGTTGCTGGTGATCTTCATCATCACTGCGCCGTTGCTCACGCATTCGGTGAAGGTGGATCTGCCCAAGGCGTCGAGCAGTCCGAATATCACGCAACCGGAGCATATCGAATTCGGTATCCGTGATGACGCCAGCCTTTACTGGAACGGCGAGCCGGTCGAATTGGAACAATTGGCGGCGCGCTTTGCTGCGACGGCAATACAGAGTCCCAATACCGAGCTGCACATTCGTGCCGACCGGCATGTTCATTACGAACATGTGGCACGGGTGATGTCGATTGCAGCGAAAGCCGGGCTAGTGCGCATCGGATTTGTCACCGATCCATCGCAACCGTAGCGACTCCCTGCAACATGCTGGAACTCAAGATTTCCTTCACCAGAAATTTGGTCGTCTGCACGGAACTTGGCAGCTGCCTGACGATCTGACCGGCTGTCTACTTCTGCCTTAACACACCGATGTCCTCCCCAAGGCCGCCGACAGCCACTACAGCCCGCCCCTTCAGTTGGCGGCGTATCCTGCTGCACGGCTCCATTACCACCATGGCTCTGGGTCTGGGTCTCATGAGCTGGTATATTTCCAAACCGGTGACAGCCAGACTGCATGAAACCACTGCGGGGCAGCGCCTGACCATCAAGGCGACACCGGATATCAGCATCAGTCTGGATACTGACAGTGCCATCACGGTCGCCAACAGCCAGCCTCCCTGGGTTGAACTGCTACGGGGCAATGCTTATTTTGATGTCACGAGCAATGACACCGACAAGCTGGAAGTGAGAATTGGTGCAGTGCGCATCAAGGATATCGGCACTCGTTTCAGCGTCAGGATGCAACCGGATGGTGGCAGCGTCGCCGTAGCCGATGGGCAGGTCGAGATTCATATGGCGACGGGAACGTATCTGGTCGGCGCCCGGGAACGTGCAGATTTCGACAGCACACGCGTTACCGAGCACAGAATCATTGCCGAGGCGGATGTAGCACCATGGCGCCTGGCTCGATAGCGACCAGGAGAAATCCAATCGGCTCAGGGATGGCTCATGCCGGGCATATGTTCTCTATCCCCCTCAGCCAGGAACATATTGGGGTCAGCCATGCCGAATATCATCGCGATATGCGCAACGACCAGAAAAACTCCCACGAAAATTGCATGCAGCTTATTCTTCTCCCGTTGCGAAGCAGAAGAGCAGAGGAGATTCATATCGAGCAGGGCAATGCCGAAAAGTGGAATAAGGCCGAGCAGATAAAAGCCGACGGCAATCACATCCGCAATACCGCGCCAGCCATTGGAGGTTGTCAGAGGAATAACGGCAGTAAAGAGAAGATTTACGAAAATGCCCAGGAAATACCATCCGACAATAATTCCCGAGATCTTACTGAGAGTCTTCACGGTACCGGTATCTTTCCCGGTGAAAAGCAGATAGAGCTCCGAGATAGCAATTGTTTCGGCAAGTATCACTGGGATCGCCATGTAGATGATCAGATTCCATGGCTGATTCGTCATGAGGAGTTCCATATAATGAGTCATGTGCTTATCCCGATAAGAGTCTTTGAAAATATTGCAGTTAGGAAATATTAACGCGAGCAGTGTACTGCATCGCCTCTAAAAATCAATTCCCATTGTGCGTTAAGTGTGCTTCAGGAAGAAGGTACGCTACACTAAAATGAGTTTAATTATTATGTCCTCAATTTTAGTCCACCGGCCATCGACATGCCAAATCTGCTAATTACCGGCGCCAACCGCGGCATCGGTCTGGAGTTTGCCAAACAGTATGCCGCAGCGGGCTGGCGTGTGCTCGCTTGCTGCCGCAATTCAGATAAATCCGAGGAACTGAAACAATTGGCATCACAGCATACTGGCTGGCTCAGCATACACGCGCTGGATGTTACCGACTTCGAGCAAATCGACAGGTTGGGCACGGAACTTGCCGAGCAGGAAATCGACTTGCTGTTGAACAATGCCGGAGTCTGCCTCGATGCACACAATAATGGCTTCGGCACCATCGATTATGCAGCATGGATGCACACATTGCGCGTAAACAGCATGGCGCCACTGAAAATGACTGAAACATTTATCAGGCAAATTGCCCGCAGCCAGCAAAAAAAGATCGTCAATATCACCAGCAAAATGGGCAGCATTGCCGATAACACGAGTGGCGACTATTACCTCTACCGCTCCAGCAAAACCGCACTGAATATGGTGGCAAAAAACCTTGCGATTGATTTGGCGCCACGCGGCATCATCACTGCTGTGCTGCATCCGGGCTGGGTACAAACCGACATGGGCGGACCGAATGCATTGATCACGGTGCAGCAGAGCGTGGCGGGCATGCGCCGGGTGATTGCGCGACTAGCACCAGCCGCTAACGGAAAATTCTATGCATATGACGGTAAAGAAATTCCCTGGTGAAATAGATGCTACCAGCCTCTGCTGGTACAGCAAGGATCCACGCTCAATGGCAAATCGAACTCAGCCTACATAAAAATTGCGCATCATCCCCATATCTTCATGCTCCAGATTGTGGCAGTGATACAGAAACAAACCGGTGTAATCCTCAAACGGCTTGATAATTTCGACTACCTCACCGGGCATTACCAGCACCGTGTCTTTCCAGCCGCTGCCGATGAAACCGTCCTTGACAGTGGCATAGCCATCGCCACCGTCCGGATCTTTCAGAGTACGCGACAGAATTTTAAACTGCTGGCCGTGCAGATGGATCGGATGCGCCATTGACATCATCATGCCCATGCCACCCATCCCTCCTCCTTGCATTCCGCCCATGCCACCTCCCATCGACCCATGATCGTTGGAAATTCTGATTTTCTGGATCGTATTGACAGGGATCCTTTCGATATCCATCACTTCGTGCATCTCAAAAGATCTGCCGTTCAGCTGCAGCGCCATATGCTGCATGCTGATGGCGATCGGCACAGGCTGGTCTGGATTGGAGACATCCTGTTCCGTCAGGCTGCGCATTCTGACCAGTGTTTCTGGTAGTTTGGGTGAGTCGCCGACCTTCTTGGCGATATGAAACTTGACTATCGGGAAAGCCTCACCCTGAGACAATCCGCCGCTCATCATGCCCATCCCGCCCATGCCGCGCCGCATACCCCCTCTGCCGCGCTGCATGCCACCGCCCATATGCGGCATCGTGCCATGGTGTTCGAGACTGCGCAACACCAGATCGGATCCGGGTTTGCGCCCGCTGAAATCAACCCACAATTCGACGCGCTCGGCTGGTGCGAGCATGATGTACGGGTAAGTTTCAGGCTTTTCCAGCAATCCGCCGTCGGTACCGATCGCGATCAACGGCGTGCCGTCCTCCCAGCCCAGCTTATAAATCCTGGAGTTCGATCCGTTGAACATGCGCAAACGGTAAGCGCGGGTTTTTACCGGAATAGTGCTGTTTGCCTGGCCGTTGACCAGAATAGTGTCGCCGAGGAAACCCATCATCCTCTCGCGCATCCCGTGGAGATACTGTAATTGATTGCCGGCGGTAAAGCGCCGGTCCTGGATGGTGAGGGGAATATCGTACTCTCCGCTTGGCAGGCCCAGCTTTTGTTCCTGCTCGTCGGTGATAGTGATCAATCCCGCCAGGCCGCGATAGACTTGAGTAGCGGTCATTTCGTGAGTATGGGAATGATACCAGTTGGTGCCAGCGGGATTTTTTACCTCAAACTCATAGACGATCCTTTCGCCCCGCTGTACCGCATACATCGGATGTCCGTCCATTTTCTGCGGCATGTGCATGCCGTGCCAATGCATGACCGATGGTTCAGGCAGTTGGTTGTAAAAGAATATCCGGATTTTTTGGCCTTGCGCGAAATTAAGAATTGGTCCCAGATAGCCCGGCAAGGTTCTCAAAGTAGTTTGAGGTCCCTTCAGCAGCTTGCCGTAATATTGGAAGACGCTGGTATGAGCCCCTGGCATAATCGGAACCTCGGCTATCCGCGCAGTGATCTCCAATTCCACATCCGGCTTGAAGGCGGCGCTTGGCGCGCTGTTGATCTGTCCGCCTTCGGCCAGCACGAAACCGGGCAATGCCGCCGCTACCGTGCCAAATGCGGCATACTGCAGAAATTGCCGCCTTTTGTAATCATGGTCTGTCATGCCTTTCACTCCGATGATTTGCAGAAATTAACCAACTACCCATATATTAAACATATTATCCCCTTTCAACTGGGATACCGTGCGGAAGCTTGATTTTTCCACCTCACCTGACAAAACTTAAGTCGGCGGCTTCCTTAACCACTTTGCTGGGTGCACACCTTGGCTGTGGCAAATACTGCATTCCACTTCTTGGAAATCTGAATAGTACAAGTCACTTGTGGTGCATAGGGTGGTGCGGATGTCCCGGAACAGCATGACGTGCATGGTCACTTAGTTGAGCGTCAAACCATCGATGAATCGCCTTTATGAATTTTGGCACTTCACTAAAATAAGTGATCTGTCCCCCGTCGGGAAGTTCCTTATACTCGATCTTGATCTGACCGGTCTTGGCCGTTTTCAATTCAGCCAACCCTGGCATGGTTTCGCCGTGAATCTTTGCTGGTTTGGAAAAGTCGCCTTGCCTGAATTCCTCGGAAATTTCCGACAGATGGGTTCGTATCAAGCCGATTTGTTTTGTATCGGATTTGTCTTTGGCAATAACCTGCTGTACCCCTCCCTTTGCTGTCTTGGAAAAAACATGTGTGGTTTTTTCCAGATCGAATGGCATTACATGTGCGCCACGCTGTGCGATTTCATCGAGCCGCTTATGATCCGCTTTGTCTGCGGCATGAGCAGGGATTGTTGCAAACAGCGTCATCAAGAAAGGTACGATAAACAGCTTCATCCCTTTATTTCTCCTTTGAGTTATTTGCGGCACAAGATGAGTAAAAAATCTCTGTCCCGACTACTGCCTCAACGGGCTGAGATGAAGCCCTCGCAATCACCAGACTACAAGAACAATATCAGTTACCTTGGGTACCGGCAGACAATTTCCCTTAGTTCACTTTGAAACCAACAAATCCTGCTTACTATGTAAAACTAGATCACGCCTTGCCAGCCAACGAGATTTTATAAGCAGGCTGGTCGTTCTGGCCACCTATATCAGCCATTCGGGACGCAGAATCATGACGCCACCCAGGGCCAGCATCACGACTCCGCTCAGAAGCTTGAGCCAGCGGCCTGCGCGCTCAGTAAGCTTGCGGTTGCTCAACGCAATCACCGCCGCCGCGACCATCAGTGAATCATCGGCTATGTAGCCAACGATGTAAAGACCCAAATAGGCATAGTGCGCTGGCATGCTCAAATCATGCTGGGCCAGCACAGCGGTATATATCGCCGGGAAGCCGGCTGTGCACAACAACTCGATGAAATTCACCATGACGGCAAGCACGGCAACGGCCATCAGCGCAGGCAAAAGCGTGTCAGCACTCAGTACCACTCGCATCCGGGCATACAGGCCGGGTTTGGCAGAGGCCGGAACGGACAGCGAGAAACCCCGCCCCCAGACGAAGAAATCCTTCACATTGATCCCGCCGATAACCAGCGCCATACCACCCAGCGTCCAGCGCAAGGCTGTGGAAATACCGATCACCAGGAAGACATTGAGCCAGGCCGCCATGAACGCGTAATACACCACGCCACTCACCAGTACGAAGGTGCCCGCGATCAGTGCCATCCGTTTGCGGTCCCGCAAGTGCACAAGCAGCGACAGCAGGAACAGCAATACCCACATTGCACAGGGGTTAAAACCGTCGAGCAACCCCATTGCCAGAGTGAATAGCGGCAGGCCTAAGCGGGGGGCGCTGAGCGTACCGAACAACGTTGTCTCGACGCGCTCCGGATGTGTCGAAGTCTGTTCAATCAGGGCTGCCAGCAAGGGGCCAGTGCGTTCCGCACTGTCGAAGCCCACCAGCACCCTGCCGTTAATGACGAAAGTTGGCACGCCCGGTGGCCAGATCCCTGCGTTTTGGGAGTATCGCGCCAGATCGTCGCGGGCGATTGCATCATGGTCCACCGAACGGTAAACAATCCGTAACCTTGGCCGCTCTCTGGCAAATTCCGAGAGGAATGCTTCCGCTCTGGCGCAGTGCGGGCAGCCTTCGCGCACAAAGACTTCGAGCACACCCTCTGCGGCAGCAGGCTGCGTCCTTTCATTTGCCGCCAGCAACGGTGGCGCAAACAGCAACGTCGCCAGCGTGAGCCACCGCAGGATAAAAACGGGAAGCGATTGCCACTTGCTGCTGTGGAAACAGCCGGCACAGCCTGGTTCAGGCTTCAGACCCATTTCCACCCGGCCTTCGCTGGCAACGTCCGGCTGATCCGTCAAAGACCTGCCGGACCAACCGGCGTGATCAGGGAAACGCCGGTATTTCCGGCTCGGTTCCCTCGATCTGCGCCTGAGGCAGATGTAGCTTCACGCGCGCCTCGATCTCATCGACCCGATCTTTCGGCACATCGGCCAGCACCAGCAACTCACCTGCCTCAATCGCGTCCTCGAACTGTTTAATCCGGGTATTGCCGACACTCATGCCTACCATGCCACCAGCCCACGCACCGACGCCTGCGCCCGCGAGCGTGGTTGCCAGCAGGACGCCACCTGCAATTACCGGCGCGGTGACGGGAAGAGCGATCGCAACCAATCCAGCGAGAATGCCGGCTGAGCCGCCAAGCGCCAACCCATGTTCCACTGCAGGGATGAAATCGCTCTTCTGCAGCAGGTTGGCTTCAGGCAGATCCTCCAGCGGTGTGCCGCGCTTTGCGATCACATGGATATGCCGCTCTTCGATCCGCGCCAGAAGCAATTCATCGACGATACGTTTGGTGGTGGCAATGTCAGGGACAAGAAAATAGATTCGTCGCATCATGATCTCCTCAAAGTTTGTAACCAGAAAATTATTCGGGGGGTGACTCAGTTCCACTTTTTTTAAGGCTAGGACGATTTGTCTGAAAAAGCAATGTTCCGTGTACCTCAAGAATTCATGGTTCCAGGAAACTCATTTATCCACTGGAGACACGAACAAAGATAGCAGCGAACCTCCCACAACAGGTTCTTGCACAGCCAATTCCTTAATAATAATCAAGAGTCTGGTCATGACACGGCCCGAAACGCTCGTTCATGTACAATGCAATGCGGCAGAAATTTGTGCTATTCATTATATGCAAATGGGCGCGCCACTTATAAACTCGGCACCTGCTTCAACCACCAGGGCAAGTACTTCACCACTTGTGAGAAGTACGGCAATAATCAGTCAACTGATTTCCCGCTAAATTGTGACGCAAGATTCCTTCAAACACTCAGGAGAAAATATCATGATCAGCAATAAATCCATGCTTTCCATCATCGTTGGCTCGGCTTTTGCAGCCATTCTCGGTACCGCCCCGATCGCGTCAGCGGATTACAACCCCGTCACCACGCAGTCTCTGGACAAGAGCTTCATGCTGGCGGAGGCACATCAGCATGGCGAAGGTCAGGGCGGTGACAGCAAGCGCGGTCAAGGCCAATACGGAGAGGGTAAGGGTAGCGGCGGCATGATGGGGGGCATGGGAGGCATGATGAAGCATGAGCATAGCTATGCGCACATGATTGCCTCCCACGCAGATGCATTGAAGTTGTCCGATGCGCAACTCGGCAAGATCGTCCGCCTGCACTTTAAGCATGCACAAGAACATCAGCAGTTCAAGCAAAAAATCCGTAAAAGCATGATGGAATTTCATCAAGAAAGCATGAAACCCAGCACCGATGATGCCGCCTTGCGCAAGCTCGGCAAGGATCATGCGGAGGCTTTCAATGCAATGATCGAGCAACACATCAAAGATCGTAATGCAGTGAATGCCATTTTATCGGCTGATCAAAGGAGTCAGCTTAAAACCCTGAAAATGGATCATGGCATGCACGGCGGTGGTCATGGTGCGCAGGGCGGTGATCATGGTCAGCATTAAATTGAATGATGGCCATCCTTGTTAACGGGAAATTCCCTGCTGTGTAACATTGCCGCCAGGGACTATTGTTAAGGAGATCCTCATGCGCTCATTTATTGCCATGCTCAAACAGATAACGCCGTGTTTGCCCGCCAGGACCCTGAAACCCTTGGTTTTTGTGCTAGGTGTCTGCATATCTACTACTATTGCGGCGCAGGGTATCAAGTCGGGAGAGCAGGTATACACGCAGGCCTGCTTTGCCTGCCACGCAATGGGGGTGCAAAATGCACCCAAGTTCGGGGACAAAGCGGCCTGGCACCCTCTGCTCAAGGAGGGACAACATGTCGTTACCGCTCACGGCTGGGTCGGTCAGCGCGGCATGCCCGCAAGAGGAGGGAGAGCGGATCTTTCCCTGGAAGAGTTTGCGCGTGCGGTCGCGTACATGGCCCGTGCTGCGGGAGGGAACTGGAAAGATCCCGATACCGTGATGCTGGACCATATCAGAAAAGAAGAAAATGAACGCATCGAGGAACTGAAGGCGAAACAATAAGCCACCCCATATTCCGGCAGACTATCATTTGCGTGATGGATAATTGTTGTTGAGCCATTGCACCAGTTGAACTATATTCTTTTCAATTTTCTATCTAACGGAGGATGCCATGACTTTACGCTTGGGAGATACTGCACCTGATTTTGAGCAAGATTCCACCATCGGCAGAATCAAATTTCATGAATGGGCAGGCGATTCCTGGGTGGTGCTGTTTTCCCATCCCGCCGATTTCACGCCGGTATGCACCACCGAGCTCGGCTTGACTGCGAAGCTCAAGCCTGAGTTTGACAAGCGCAACGTTAAAGCAATTGGCTTGTCGGTTGATCCGGCAGACAAGCACGTGGAATGGATCAAGGACATCGAGGAAACACAGAATACCGTAGTGGGTTTTCCGATCATCGCGGATGAAGACAAGAAGGTCGCGAGCCTGTATGACATGATCCATCCGAATCAGTCAGGGACCATGACGGTACGTTCGCTGTTCATTGTCGACCCAAAAAAGAAAGTACGCCTGATCATTACCTACCCGATGAGTACCGGGCGCAATTTTGTCGAAGTGCTGCGTGTCATTGACGCGCTGCAATTGACCGACAGTTATTCGGTGGCAACGCCGGGCAACTGGTGCGATGGCGATGACGTAATTATCCCGTTGACGATACAGGACGAGGCAGTCATCAAGCAGAAATTTCCAAAGGGCTATGTGGCGCCGCGCCCGTATCTGCGCATCACGCCACAGCCAAATAAATAATCGGTAATCATATACGGCAGCGGCAGTGCCCGGATTCTGCGGGCATTGCTTATTTCCGTACGAAACCGGCCATGCTATTCACAGGAAGAGCTGCCGTATTGGCGCCTGAGGTGGTCGATATCATTCAACCGGATGCGCTTGTTATTGACATTGATGAGTCCGTCTTCCTGCAGCCTGGAAAACGCACGACTGATGGTTTCCAGCTTCAAACCCAGGTAACTCCCGATTTCCTCACGCGTCATGCGCAGATTAAAATCCAGAGGGGAGTAGCCGCGTCTGGCGAAACGATGCGAAAGATTGAGCAGGAAAGCAACCAGACGCTCTCCCGCTTTCATTCCGCCTAACAACAGCATCCCACGCTCACGCACGATTTCGCGGCTCATGATTTTGTGAAAATGGTGCATCAGCGACGGAATGGTACGACCTATCCCTTCCAGTTTGGCGAAGGGAAGCTCACATACTTCACTATCTTCCAGCGCCACTGCATTGCAAGTGTGCGTATCCGCGCTGATGGCGTCCAGCCCCAGCACTTCTCCTGGCATATGAAAGCCGGTGACCTGCTCACGTCCATCCTCTTGCAGAACATAAGTCTTGAAGAAACCAGTGCGCACAACGTGAAGCGAGTGAAAATCCAGACCGGCGCGATGCAGGTGTTCACCACGCCGGATTTTATGCCGCTGGTTGACCAGGTGGTCGAGAGTCCCGACTTCCTGCGCGGTGAGCCCCACCGGCAAGCATAGCTCCCGCAAGCTGCAAGAAGAACAACTGGTCTTGATACTGGGTATATTGCAGTTTTTCGACATCAGAGAATGCGGCAACATGAGATTCACCCTTTCAGGATATGAATAGCTGGAATAGTGCTCTAGTTTGATTTAAATCAAAACAAGATGCAACCGTTACAGCCATTATTCTACTTGTAACATCCCAAAAAGAACGAATGTTCTATTCTATTTATGGAGATTGAATTATGAAATTTGCACCCTTCGCTGCCGCTCTAGTAGTATTGACCCTGACCGCCTGCGGTAAACCTACAACACCAGACTCCCCCGATCCTTCAACCTACGGGACTGTCATCAAGCAGGACCACCATATTCCCGAGAAAGACAGGGACGCCTCCGAGCAGAAACCTTGATGCAACTGACGTG
>JAPLQS010000042.1 GCA_026399575.1 Nitrosospira sp.
CCCTTCCTTTACATGCTTGACCGCCCGTTCCTTGAACTCGATCGTGTATTCCTGCTTCGGGATCTTTTGCATCGTCTTCCTCCAAAAAGTAACGTTAATTGTACGTCACCCTTGGAAGACTATTTATCGGGGGAAGCTCACTGCAGTGTTCCCAGACTGGAGTTGAATTGATTGACGGCAATCGCCTGATTGGTGACATCAGTGGGGCCACTGTAGCTCGCGCTGTAGGTTACCGAATCTGCTCGCGCAAAACCGGTAAGGCAAAATGCCATCACAGCAATAACTAGAGTCAATACTTTTTTCATGACGCGACCTCTCAAAATAAATATAGAAACAGCCTACTCTAGGATTCGCCATTGACTATGCCCGAGAAATGTTACGCTGGAATTAACGCCAAAGTCATTTTTAGTAATTAGAACGAACTATTCGAGAGAGACGTATGCTTCTGGTCTAACTGAGATGAGCGGTGGCGATGGATTGTTTCTTGTGGAACAGGCCATCGCGGCCGACAGTCCCGTGTCGAACGCAGCCATTCCCGCTCCACCTTTATTCTACGGTGGGTGCGCCAACCTCGGTGGCGAGCGACTTACATATTTTCTGAGCATTGTCGTTACACGGCTTGCCAAGTAAGGAGATGACCCGCCCGCTGGTGCTGAGATAGCCCGGCGTTTTTTTATTTATGTGCTCATAAAAGTAATGCCGCACAGTCCAAAAAATCCTACACAGTGCCCACATGATATAAAAACGGCATGAATCTCCGTAATTCCTATGGATATTGGCGCCCTGAACACGAATCGAACGTGTGACCTACCCCTTAGGAGGGGGTTGCTCTATCCACTGAGCTACCAGGGCGGAAGCGGCATTTTACGCTATTATTCCGGTATGAATAAATCCGAGCAGGCCTCTGATGCGGCTCCTGCACAGCGTAACAAACTGCCGCGCACCGTGGTTGTCCTCGGCCTGGTCAGTTTCTTCAACGACTTCGCTTCCGATATCGTCATTCCGCTCATTCCGATTCTGCTCGCGACCGTGCTGGCTGCCGGACCGGTGGCGCTGGGCCTGATCGAAGGCGTCGCCGATGCGGTGGCGAGCCTGCTCAAGCTGTGGTCGGGACGTCATTCCGACGTCATGAGCGGGCGGCGCAAGGGGCTGACGATGATGGGTTACACGCTGTCCAATTTCTCCCGCCCGTTGCTCGGGCTGGCTGGTTCCTGGCCGATGTTGCTGTTGTTGCGCAGCATCGACCGGGCTGGCAAGGGTCTGCGCAGTGCACCGCGCGATGCGCTGGTGGCGGATGCAACGCCGCCGCACATGCGCGGCTACGCCTATGGTTTTCACCGCGCGCTGGACAACGGCGGAGCGGTGGCGGGAAGTCTGGCTGCAGCGGCAGCGTTGGCGTGGTCCGGCTTGAGTCTCACCGAAGTGATTCTGTGGTCGGCAGTTCCAGGCTTTGTCGCAGTGCTGCTGCTGGGCGTGGGCGTCAAGCAGGAGAGGCCCGCCGTGACGCCGACCTCGGTGGAGCTGGCGCCGTTGCGCTGGTCGCTGCTGTCGCTGCCGATGCGCCGCTATCTGCTGGTGCTGATGCTGTTCACTTTCGCGCGCGCCTCGGAAACTTTCATTCTGCTGCTGGGGCACCAATTGGGCGTGGGGGTGGTCGAACTGCTGTTGCTGTGGTCGGCATTGAGTCTTGCCAAGGCGGCCACTTCCACCTGGGGCGGGCAACTGGCGGACCGCTTCGGGCGCGGGGCCTTGATGCTGATCGGCTGGAGCGCATTCGCGTTGTCGTTCCTGCTGCTCGGCCTGGTCACGGATAGCGCCGGGTTGTGGGCGGTGAGCATTTTCTATGGCTTGTGCATGGGCATGAGCGAAGGCGCGGAGCGCGCCATCATCAGCGACTATGCCGAACCCGGCGAGCGCGGCACGGCCTTTGGCTGGTATCATCTGATGGTGGGCATCGCGGCAATTCCGGCGGGGCTGCTGTTCGGCAGCATCTGGCACTTCCAGGGTGCGGCGATGGCGTTCTTTTTCGCGGGCACGCTGGCCGCTTTTTCGGCTTTGCTGCTGCGCTGGTGGGCGTGGCCGGCCAGATAAAAAACAGGGAATGAGCTATGGTTTGGAGTGGCGCTGCAAGTTATATACAGGAGATGCATCATGAAATCGCTAACTGTCATCACCGCGCTGCTGGCGGCGGTTCTGTTTTTCGGGAGCCATGCCGTGCGCGCTGAATCGCCCAAGGTGGGCCAGCCCGCACCGGATTTCAAACTGCCGGACCAGAACGGTCAGGTACACACGCTGGCGGATTATCGCGGCAAGTGGCTGGCATTGTATTTCTACCCCAAGGACGACACGCCCGGCTGCACCGAGCAGGCCTGCAAATTCCGCGATGATCTGCACCAGATCACGGCATTGGGCGCACAAGTGATCGGCATCAGCGTGGACAATACTTCCAGCCATGCCGCTTTCGCCAAAAAATACAATCTGCAGTTCCCGCTTCTTTCCGACAGCAAGGCCGAAACTGCTGCGCGCTACGGTTCGCTGCTCAATCTGGGCATCGTCAAATTTGCCAAGCGCAATACTTTCCTGATCGATCCGCAGGGCATCATCGTCAAGGTCTATCTGTCGGCCAGTGCTTCGCGCAATGCGCTGGAGGTGGTGGAGGATTTGAAGAAGCTGACCGGGCACCTCTAAAAATCCAGATTTCGTCACAATACTTTGTTGCTCACAAAAAATGTTTCCTTACATATCGGCCATATGCTGCGTCTACATTTTTTGTTCCCGCCGCGTCTTGTTTAGAACTTTGAATTTTTAGCGGCGCCCATAAGACTCGGGACTTGCTGCCGCAGCTTCTGTAGAATGACCGCAACAATAACAACGGAGAATACTGATCATGGCAAATCTGAGCGAAGACCAGCTGGCACAGCTGAAACAGGCGCTGCAACAGCGTTACCTGGAGTTGCAGGAAGACGTGCGCGGCGAACTGGAACGCTCGGGCGACCAGCGTTATATCGATCTGGCGGGGAAAGTGGGTGATGTCGGCGATGATTCGGTGGCCGACATGCTGGTGGATATCGACACGGCCATCGTTGATCGCCAGGTACAGGAAATACGCGCAATAGAAACGTCGCTGAAACGTCTGGCGGCGCTGAACTTCGGTGATTGTGACGATTGCGGCGGTGAAATCGGCTTTGCCCGACTGCTGGCTTACCCTACTGCGCAACGCTGCATGCCGTGCCAGAGTCGGCACGAGAAAACCCATCAGCACGAGTCAAATCCGAGCTTGTAGCAACCATCCTGAATCCGGCAGTTGATCGCGCCGTAGGCTGGGGTTCGTACCTCACCCCAGCCTACGGCACTTGCGAACCCCGGCATTTCGAGATTACATGTCGCTGGGGTTCGTGCCTCACCCCAGCCTACGACACCGGCGCGGATACCTTGAGCAACACCAGCACCGCGCCGCTGCCGCCTTCCTCCGGTCTGGCCTGACAGAAAGCCAGCACATCCTCGCGCTGCGCCAGCCAGCTTCCCACCCGAGTCTTTAATACCGGCTCGCGATCTTTCGAGCTGAGCCCCTTGCCGTGTATCACCTGCACACAACGCAAACCGCGCTGAACGCTGCTGTTGAGAAACGCCACCAGCTCCGGCCGCGCCTGCTCGCGAGTCAAGCCGTGCAGATCAAGCCGCGCCTGTATTCCCCAGTAACTCCGGCGCAGCCGCCGCAATGTCTGCTGCGATACGCCCGGACGCGTGAATGACCAGGCATCGCCTGCCTCTATTTCCAGCGGAATGTGATCGGAGAGCAAATCGGCCGGCGCGGATTGCGTATCACGTGGGGCTTGCTGGGGAATGGGCGGGGGGCGCTTGCGCGCGTGGATGATCTTGTCGGGCGCGGCCAGCGGCGCTACGCCCCGCACTGCATCGCGGAACAGCGACGTATCTTCATCGTTGCCCGTGGGTGCGGGCGCAGGTTTGTCATCACGCCGTTTCATGTGGGCCTAAATCCGGCAATTGATCGCTCATTTTTCAGCGCTGTGCTGGGGTTCGTACCTCACCCCAGCCTACGGTACTACCGGATTCAGGATGAAATAGCCAGAGTGCGGCTTACCCCAGATGATCGAGATACTTTTCCGCATCCAGCGCCGCCATGCAGCCGCTGCCTGCACTGGTCACTGCCTGACGGTAGATATGATCCTGCACATCGCCCGCCGCGAACACGCCGGTTATGCTGGTGGCAGTGGCATTGCCCTGATTGCCGCTGCGCGTGACGATATAGCCATTCTGCATTTCCAGCTGCCCCTGGAAAATATCCGTGTTGGGCTTGTGACCGATGGCAATGAACACGCCCTGCAAATCCAGGGTCTTGGTGGAACCATCTGCGGTGCTCTTGATGCGCATGCCGGTGACGCCAGATGCGTCACCCAGCACTTCATCCAGCACCTGGTTGAATTCCAGCGTGACGTTGCCGTTTTTCGCCTTGTCCATCAGCTTGTCTATCAGGATTTTTTCCGAGCGGAACTTGTCGCGCCGGTGCACCACGGTGACGCGGCGTGCGATGTTGGCAAGATACAGCGCTTCTTCCACCGCCGTGTTACCGCCGCCTATCACCGCTACGTTCTGCCCTTTGTAGAAAAAACCGTCGCAAGTAGCGCAGCCGGATACGCCCCTGCCCATGAATGCTTCCTCCGAGGGCAACCCCAGATACTGCGCAGAGGCGCCGGTGGCGATGATCAGCGCATCGCAGGTATAGGTTGCCTGGTCGCCAATGAGCGTAATGGGTTTGTCCGTGAGCCTGGCGGTATGAATGTGATCGAAAATGATCTCGGTGTTGAAGCGCTCCGCATGTTTCTGGAAACGCTCCATCAGTTCCGGGCCCTGCACACCCATCGCATCGGCGGGCCAGTTGTCGACATCGGTGGTGGTCATGAGTTGGCCGCCCTGCGCCATGCCGGTGATGATCACGGGTCTCAGGTTGGCGCGCGCGGCATAGACTGCGGCGGAATATCCGGCCGGGCCGGAACCGAGAATCAGAAGGCGGGAGTGTATGGTTGTCATGGTCGATGTATCCAAGAAATCGAGATTATTACAAGCGCTGTTCCACCCAGGCCGCCACGCTTTCCAGCGCTGCGGGCAGATTGTCCGGTTCGGTGCCGCCTGCCTGTGCCATGTCGGCGCGACCGCCACCTTTGCCGCCGACCTGTTGCGCGACCATGTTCACCAGCTCGCCCGCCTTGATTTTTGCGGTGAGGTCGGGTGTCACGCCGGCAATCAACGTGACCTTGCCGTCAGCCACCGCGGCCAACACGATGGCGGCAGATTTGAGTTTGTCCTTGAGTTTATCCAGGGTTTCGCGCAGGGTTTTGGCATCCGCACCTTCCAGGCTGGCAGCCAGTACCTGCGCGCCTTTCACCGCCTGCGCCCGGGCGACGAGATCATCGCTCTGCGAACCGGCGAATTTCGATTTCATCGCGGACAGTTCTTTTTCCAGATTTGCGCAATGCGCGCGGCGGCTTCCTGCGGTTGCGCCTTCACCGCGTCCGCCACTTGCTGCAATTGCGTTTCCTGCTGCTGGATGTAGGTCAGCGCACCCTCGCCCGTCACCGCTTCCACCCGCCGCACCCCCGCTGCCACACCGCTCTCGGCCACGATCTTGAACAGTCCGATGTCGCCGGTACGCCTGACGTGGGTGCCGCCGCACAGCTCGCGTGAGGAACCGATGTCCAGCACCCGCACTTCCTCGCCGTATTTCTCACCGAACAGCATCATCGCGCCGGTTTTTTGCGCATCCGCAATCGTCATCACGCGCGCTGCAGTTGCTGCATTGGCGATAATTTCCGCGTTCACCAGGACTTCCACCTTGCGAATTTCCGCATCCGTCAGCGGCTGGTTATGCACGAAATCAAAACGCGTCTTGTCGGCATCGACCAGCGAACCTTTTTGCTGCACGTGGCTGCCCAGCACTTCGCGCAGCGCCTTGTGCATCAGGTGCGTGACCGAGTGGTTGCGTTCGGTGCGTGCGCGCGCTGCCGGATCGACTTCCGCCAGCACCTTGTCGCCGACGACCAGCCGCCCGCTGCGCAGCAACCCCTTGTGGCCAAATACATTCGCCTGGATTTTTTGCGTGTCTGCCACGGCGAAGGTACCGTTGGCGGCTAGCAGCTCGCCGCGGTCTCCCACCTGCCCGCCAGATTCTGCGTAAAACGGCGTTTGATCGAGCACCACCACCGCCTCATCGCCAGCTTCGACAAAATCCACCCGGCTGCCTTGCTGGTAGATGGCAAGCACCCGGCCTTCGTGCTGCAGACTGTCGTAGCCATGGAACTGGGTCGAGCTGCCGCTGTACTGCATCCCTTCCTGCATGGTGAATTTGCTCGCTGCCCGCGCCCGTTCGCGCTGACGCTGCATGGCTTGCTCAAAACCCGCGTGGTCTACGCTGATGCCGCGCTCGCGCGCAATATCAGCAGTCAGATCGACCGGGAAACCGAAAGTGTCATAGAGAGTGAATACAACGTTTCCATCCAAGACATTGGGACGAAAACCCTTACCGTCCCCCCTACCATCCCCCGTACCAAAACCATAGCCAAAGCCATCACCAAACCCACCAGCCACTGTTACTTTCTGGATCGCAGCTTCCAGCACGTGCATACCGTTTTCCAGCGTCTCGGCAAAACGTTCTTCCTCCTGTTTCAGCACTGCCGCCACGCGCACCTTGGCTGCGACCAGCTCAGGATAGGCCTGCCCCATCGCTTGCGCCAGCGCTTCCACCAGCAAATGAAAAAAGGGCTGTTTCTGCTCGAGCTGATAGCCATGGCGGATGGCGCGGCGGATGATGCGCCGCAGCACGTAGCCGCGGCCTTCGTTGCCGGGAATCACGCCATCAGTGATAAGGAAAGAGCAGGCGCGAATATGATCGGCAATCACCTTGAGCGAATTGCTGGTCAAATCCGTGGTGTTCGTGGCCCGCGCTGCCGCCTTGATCAAAGCCTGGAACAGGTCGATTTCGTAATTGCTGTGCACCTGCTGCATCACCGCAGCAATGCGCTCCAGTCCCATGCCGGTATCGACCGACGGCTTGGGCAGCGGATGCAATGTGCCGGCACTGTCGCGGTTGTATTGCATGAACACCAGATTCCAGATTTCGATGTAACGGTCGCCATCGGCCTCGGCCGTGCCCGGCGGGCCACCCGCAACGGCCGGGCCGTGGTCGTAGAAAATTTCCGAGCAGGGACCGCAGGGGCCGGTATCACCCATCTGCCAGAAATTGTCCATGGTGGCGATGCGCGTCAGCCGCTCGGGTGCAATGCCGATTTCGTTGAGCCAGATATCGGCGGCTTCATCGTCCTCGGCGTACACCGTCACCCACAGTTTTTCCTGCGGAATCTGCAGCGTGACCGTAAGAAATTCCCAGGCGAACTGGATGGCGTTGCGCTTGAAATAATCGCCGAAGCTGAAATTGCCCAGCATCTCGAAAAACGTGTGATGGCGCGCGGTGTAGCCGACATTTTCCAGGTCGTTGTGCTTGCCGCCCGCACGCACGCAGCGCTGCGAACTCACCGCGCGCACATAGGGGCGCTTGTCCTGACCAAGAAATACGTCCTTGAACTGCACCATGCCTGCATTGGTGAACAGCAGCGTGGGATCGTTGCCGGGAACGAGCGGGCTCGACGCCACGATGGTGTGGCCATGCGCCTCGAAAAACTCGAGGAATTTTTGTCTGATTTCGCTGCTGTTCATGTCGGCTTGATTTGATCCAGCTATTCGTCGCGGGGTAGCAGCACCCGCCGTATCACTTCCGGCGCAAATCCCCGCCCCAGCAGGAAACGCATCTGCTTGCCGTGATCTTTCGCATCGGTGGGCGGCGCGGCAAATCTTCTCCGCCACACTTCACGCGCCGCATCCAGTTCGGTTTGCTTGAGCGCGGGCAATGCGGCGGCGATCAAATCTTCGGCTATGCCTTTTTCCCGCAATTCATGCACGATGCGCTGGCTGCCAAATCTTTTCCTGCGCACTTGCACCACCTGTTCGAGCATGCGCCGGGCTGACAGAAAGCCCAGTTGTTCCAGCGCATCCAGCATGGCGGAAAGCTCTGCGGGATCCTGGGTGTGCGCTGCCAGTTTTTTTTCCAGCTCCAGTCGGGAGTGTTCCCGCCGCGCCAGATAACCCAGCGCGCGGGTTTTCAGGCTGGGCTCGCCCGCCACGCCAGCTATTCCGTGGCGATGGCTGCGGCCTGACCGACAACTCCCACGGCAGCGCGAATTTTCGCCTCGATTTCTTTTGCTATCTCGGGATGCTCTTTCAGATATTCGCGCGCGTTGTCCTTGCCCTGGCCGATTTTTTCGCCGTTGTAGGCATACCATGCACCCGATTTATCGACCAGCTTATGCAGCACCCCCAGTTCGACTATCTCGCCTTCGCGCGAAATGCCTTCACCGTAAAGGATGTCGAATTCGGCCTGCTTGAATGGCGGCGCCACCTTGTTCTTGACCACCTTGACTCGGGTTTCGCTGCCGATCACCTCGTCACCTTTCTTGATGGCTCCGGTGCGGCGAATGTCGAGGCGCACCGATGCGTAGAATTTGAGTGCGTTGCCGCCGGTGGTGGTTTCGGGATTGCCGAACATGACGCCGATTTTCATGCGGATCTGATTGATGAAAATCACCATGGTGTTGCTGCGCTTGATGTTGGCCGTGAGTTTGCGCAACGCCTGCGACATCAATCGCGCCTGCAACCCCATTTGCGGCTCGCCCATTTCACCCTCAATTTCCGCGCGCGGCGTCAAAGCTGCAACCGAGTCTATTACCACCACATCCACCGAGCCGGAACGCACCAGCATGTCGGCGATTTCCAGCGCCTGCTCACCATTATCGGGCTGGGAAATCAACAACTCCTGCACATTGACACCGATCTTTTGCGCGTACTGCGGGTCCAGCGCATGTTCCGCGTCGATGAACGCTGCCGTGCCGCCTACCTTCTGCATCTCCGCAATCACTTGCAGCGTGAGCGTGGTCTTGCCGGACGACTCCGGACCGTAGATTTCTATCACCCGTCCGCGCGGCAGTCCGCCCACGCCCAGCGCGATGTCGAGTCCCAGTGAACCGGTGGAAACCACCTCAATATCCTTGGCCACATCGCTGGCGCCAAGACGCATGATCGAGCCTTTGCCGAATTGTTTCTCGATCTGGGAAAGGGCTGCTGCCAGCGCTTTGCTTCTGTTTTCGTCCATGGGTTTATCCTTTTAAGTATCCGCCGGATTATCGCACATGCGACTTGGCGCGTGAAGGCGGCGGGAAGGTTTGATCTAGCTGGAAAATATCGTCTCTTTGCTCGCTGCCACCGGATGTCTGCGGTATTTCGCACCGCATAGAACTTGTATAGCGTGAGATGCCCGCTTCGTCCACACGAAGTGCCCTGCGCGCGGCAAGCTGGCGTTTACCGGAACGACCGAAATCCTATTTCACGCAAGGATGGGAGCCGATTCGCGCAGCAGATCTAGTACCCCTTGCAGCGCCGCCGCTACTGCTTGCCGTCTTACTGCTTCGCGATCACCGCTGAAATGCCGGGTTGCGCTAAGCGCCAATCCGTCTTTCTTTGCCCAGGCAAAGCAGACCATGCCCACGGGTTTTTCTGCCGTGCCGCCGTCAGGACCGGCGATGCCGGTAATTGCCACCGCTACCTGTGCACGGCTGTGAGAAATGGCGCCTGCCGCCATTTCCTGTGCGGTCTGCTCGGATACCGTGCCGTGCTGTTTCAGCGTTGCAGCGCTCACCCCCAGCATTTCCTGCTTTGAAACAACACTATAGGTGATAAAACCACGCTCATACCAGGCGGAACTGCCCCTCTTTGAGGTAATCGCCTGCCCCAGCCAGCCACCAGTGCAGGATTCGGCGCTGGCAAGCATCAATCCCTGCTGGATCAGATCTATGCCAACGTGTCCGGCAAGCAACAGCAGCGCGCGGTCATCCAGAATAGTCATGATCCCTTAGCCTTTAAGAAGTTTTTGCGACATCGCGGCATTATGACATTGTAAGTGCTTTCCACGCCGCCAGACACAGCAGCGTGAAAAACGCCGCCAGCAAATCATCAAACATCACGCCGAAGCCGCCGCGCAGCTTCTTGTCATAGTATCCAATGGGCGGTGGTTTGAAAATATCGAACAGGCGGAACAGCAAAAACGCGAATGCCTGCCACATCAGGGTATTCGGCGTGAACACCAGCACCAGCAGAAAAGCAACGATCTCATCCCACACCATGCCGCCATGATCGTGATTGCCGAGTGCC
>JAPLQS010000031.1 GCA_026399575.1 Nitrosospira sp.
TAGTTGATGGAACTGGAGATAACCTGCCACAAATTTCAGAAAAATAATAAAGGGTCAGCCCCTGAAGGGTAATTAAAACCATACTTAGTTTTTTGCAGGTGATTATGAGCGAGTGCTGGTGCGGGTTTAGCTGTTTTGGGATTTGGTGATTTTGCGAGAAAGTAGGGATGATTATTGTGAGCTGAGGGGGTATTTCGGAGATAATTTCGCAGGTGATGTCGGAAAACGGGTGCGTTGGGATCGTTTTCGTTGGGTAGCATTCCTCCATTTGAGGGCAATTTGTCAGACGTCAAATCCTCGTTACTCAGATACGTCGCTATCCAGCCTCTTTAGAGAACTATGCGGCAGCCTCCCGGAGAACTTCAGGTCTGCGCTCAGCGATGGCAATCAGAGTCTTGGCTGCACCGCTGGGCTGGCGCCGACCTTGTTCCCAATCTTGCAGGGTTCGCACCGACACACCGAGCAGCTTGGCAAACTCGGTTTGCGACAGGCCGGATTTTTTCCGTGCGGATATGACAGGTGACATGACGACACGGCCTTTTCCGGCAACCATCTGGCGCACAGACTCCAGCAACTCAGCGCCGAGGTCGCGTTGTGCGTCACGTTTTCTCAGTTCTTTTTCGGTCATGGGCATGTTATCTTCTCCTTAATCGTTTTCAATATATGTGCAGGAATATTTTCGTGTTCGTTTTTTGCATAAATCAGCAATAGCCAAACTGTTTTATCTTCAAGCATGTTGTAATAGATCACACGCACGCCCCCGCTTTTACCGATTCCTTTGCGTGACCAGCGTACTTTGCGACAACCGCCAGAGCCGCGCACAACATCGCCGACGTCATGGTGTTCTGCAATCCAGACAGAAAATGCTTCACGTTCATCTTCCGTCCAATAGTCACTGACATAGCGGCTGAATATTTCAGATTCTGCAACAGTGAGCATAGATATATCATACGGCATTGCCGTACTGTGTCAAGTTGAGTGATAGAGATATCTTGGGGGTGGCCACCTGTTCAGGCAGCCAGTCTTTCCATCGGCTTGATATTCGGGCTTGGCTGTTGCTCGGCTTGCCACAAGTCCCACTGTGTTTGCATTTCAAGCCAGACATCGGGGGAGGTGCCAAGCCATGCCGAAAGACGCAAGGCCATCCCCGCCGTTACTCCGGCTTTGCCATTCAATACCTTGGAAAGCGTAACGCGGGAAACCTGCAATTCCTTTGCCGCTCTCGTTACCGTCATTCCATCCGGCAGCCATTCCCGCAATACTGCGCCAGGGTGTGCCGGGTTGTGCATTCTGCTCATGTTCAATTTCTCTATCGGTGTGCTGACAATTTCAAACCCGCAGCACTGACCACCGCCAGCAGGGTCTTTATTGTCGGGTTGCCTTTCTTGGATAATGCCCGGTAAAGACTTCCTCTCGGGATTCCAGCACGTTCAGCCACGGCAGTCATACCTTACGCTTCTGCAATATGGCGCAGCGCTGCCAGCAAGGCTTCACGCCCTCCAGGTTGGTTAACTTCATCAAGTGCGACGGAAAGATATTCATCGACAAAGGCCGGATCTTTGTGCAGAAGTTCCACCACTGCATCATCATGGGGGCGGGATGCTTTGCTCATGTCTTGTTTTTCCTGTTCCAGTTCTTCCAGTATTCCAATGCCATTTCAATCTCGGCCTATTGCTTGCGCTTGTCTCCTCCTATCAGAATCAAGAGAAGTTTTTCCCCTATTCTGGCGTAATACACGCGATAGCCCGGTCCGTGGTAAATTACTCCACCTCGCTCAGGGTAAGCTCAGACCCTGGCCGATTGATTATCTTGCTTGTTCTTTGAGTTTCTGCAGCTCAGGTAACAAGCCTGGAATGTCGTCCCGGATGATGCTCCAAAGCGTGTCGTTATCAATACCCAAGTAGCCATGAATCAGCCGGTTTCGGGTTGCGATAATTTGCCGCCATGGTATCGCAGGACAGGCATCCCGCTGTTCGGACGGGATGTGCTTGGCGGCCTCGCCAAGCAATTCCAGATTGCGCAAGGTCGCGTCATAGTTAAGGCCGCTGGCAATAAACACTTGCTGGTCGAACCCTTCGGAATAGGCGAGCACCTTCTCGGTGAAATCAATCATGTCGTCGAGGTAAAAGTGCCACTCGCGTTCAGACATTAATCATCTCCCGTTCGATGAATGGACGCAGTTCAGGACGAAGCGCCTTTTCGGTCACCAAATCCACTGGACACTTCAACAAATCTTCCAGATAAAACTGGACACCGAAGTAGCGTTTGGAAGTTGCCGCTCCTTCAAAAGCCACGAGCACATCCACATCGCTATCCTCGCGGGCGGCATCGCGCACCGTGGAACCAAACAAGGCCAGACGAGTTACGCCAAACTGTTTGGACAGCTGCGCCTTGTGTTGGGCGAGTAGCTGCAATGCTCTGGTGCGATTCATAAATAACTCCATTTGCGGGAAAATAACCCGTATTTTACTTGCTGTCTCATTGTTTTCCCAGCCAATCCACCAAGGTGTCGTTAGTCTTGTATGGAATTCATGATGGTGTCGGCAATACCTATTTAGCCGAATAGCCATTCCACGCTTCAATCAGTCTTACGTTCTTAGTGTGACAGACCCTTTTTTGAACCAGCTAGACATTTCCAGCGACCGCGATACCGGCGCACTTGAGAAAATAGTCGGTAATTCTTTGCATGGGAATTCGTAATCGCTCGACATCGCCGATGATATAGCCCGCGGTGACGTCGTTTGTCATCTTGTGATTCGCCAGGCGTTTGACGGCATAAGCCGAAATATCGAGACTCTCGGCAACCGTGATAAACGTGCGCCGGAGATCGTGCAGCGTAAACGCTACACCAGACTCCTCTGTAACATGTTTCATCTGTTTGCCGGCTTCGTTGAGATAACCTTTCACGCCATCGCCCGGAAACACGAACGGGCTGTCCTTACCTATTTGCTGATATCGACGGGCGAGCATGGTGTAGAGGAAGTTACTCAAAGGCAAGACATGCGGTTGGCGATTTTTCGGATCGGGAATAGTCAGAGTTTTGGCTTTGAGATCGACTTGTTTCCATGGCAGACTGAAACCTTCTTCGCGCCGTAATCCTGTGAAAATCAGCAGCAGCAGATAATCCCTGATCGATTCTCTATTGCGACCCACGGGATCGTTTGTAAGGTTGTTGACGGCCTGGAACCATGCAGCCAGATCATGAGTTTTGATAACGGTATGGCGGCGATCTACCCGATACCAGGAACGCGTCTGCGAGAGTCGCTTGATTGGGTTGTCGGCGATGATGGGATTGCCTGATGAATCTTCGTACTGCCCAATGGCGAAATTGAAAATTGCTCGCAAGAAACGCATGGCGTAATTCGCCTGAGCAGGACTGCGTGCGCCGATCTCCCGATGTTTGCGCTCAACCATGTCTTTGCTGATATCGGCCAACGGTCTGTTCTGCCAATCGGCAAAATAGACTCCCGTTAAACGCTTGTAGTCATATATGGTGCGTGGTTTGAGACTGCTGCGTGCTTTGAGGTAGGCTTGGAAAACTTCGGCGAGGGTCACGCCACGAGCCCGCCTGGCTTTGTCCGCATCATTGGGGTTGATGCCACGAGCGATCATGCCCAGAATATTTTTAGCTTCGTGTCGGGCTTGTTCAGCGGTAAAAACACCATGATGGCCGATGGTAACGCGTACCGTTTTATTGTTGACCTTGCTCTCGGCAATATAGACTTTGCTACCCGTACCTACGCGAAGAGCGAAACCTTTAATTGCTGAATCGCGGTAAAACTTCTGCCCGGTCTTAGGGTAGGGAATTGCATCAATAATGGACTTGGTGAGCTTGGACATAGCGGCTACTAATTGAAGTTAGTAGCCGCATAGTAGACCGGATATTTAAAACAGCGTCAATCGAGTTAATGACTGTTCAAATAAATATTTAATAAAAACAAGATAATACATGCACTTTTAAAAATTCTTAAAAGTCCTTAAAGCCATAATAATGGGACTCTTAATCCGTAGGTCGTCGGTTCGAATCCGACACGGCCCACCAATAAAACGAGGACTTGCATAAATGCAAGTCCTCGTTATTTAAACTTAGCGGCAATATAGTAATCTCACTGAAAAGTGACGCCTGCTTGTGCCGCGTAAGGCCTGCCCCAAAAGCAACGCAAGCGGCTCTTACTGCCTCGTGTAAACAACTTTCTTTGTGCCGCTCTCGCAACTCCCGACCACCTGTTTCTCGCCAACCTGGTCTGAAGCCACGATTTCGAGAGTGTATTTCTTGACGCCTTTCGCTTCAACCTTGGCAGCGATTTCGTCTTTCAGTTCTTCACAGGATTTTGCAGCAAAGGCTTGAGTGCTGGCCAGGGTTATGGCGATGGCGGTCAGATAGGCGATGCGCTTCATTGATGGCTCCTTGGTAGATGGCATGGTAAACACCTCTATGATCAGCTTTAATGGGTTTTTATGTTACATGGGAAATATTATGCTTGCGTTATGCTGCTGGCAAGACCGCGCGCAATGAGTCATCGTGCCTAGGTTCCGGCCTTCTGAAGTAATATTATTACGGGGGGAGGGGGGCAGTCTCGATCGTCTTCCTGTGGAAAAACCGAGACCATCAATCAAGGGCTGACAGCAACCACTAAGCTTCGAGAATTACGCAGTCACTTCTCACAATTCAGTTAAGGCCTGCATTTGTAGATGTCGAATGTGCGCTCTCCATATTTCGACGTATCTTTTTTAACGACTGTATCGCCGCCTTTATCGACTGCGCCATTAAGTGCCAATTGCAACAAGTTAGCTTCCACGGCTTCGACACTGCGAGTGAAGAGTCCAATCTCGGTAAGAACGCTACCGGTTATATTGCCTTTGGGCTCGCAATTAGCAACCTGATTTGCATCCGCTAGAGAAACTCGTTCAGACCCATGCCGCACATCAATCCGTGGTTAATATTCTTTTGGTGGATTGCATAATAGGCTCCTGTTTGTTGCTGCCGCTTGAATATTGACCATCTCTGCCAGCCGGAACACTGACCAGACGATTGCATCCCGACAGCTTGTCCTGCGCTTTATTTTTTCATCATAGCTTCGCAATTATCAATAAATGCCTGCCGCGCAACTTCGTCGGTGAAAGTTGGAAGCGCCGCCTGCATTCCCGCGCCGGAACAATTCGTTGCATTCACTTCCGGGGGTGCGTCACTCCCGCAACTGATCAAAGTGGCACTAAGGGCAATAATAAATACGACATGTTTGGAGCTCATTAAATTCTTCCTCTTTAAAAATAATTAATATAGCGTGGATTCAAGTACTGAAATACAACAACTGGCGGTTGCTTGGCGCAGCTTGCCGGCACCCCGAAGAATACCTCATAAGGAGTTCCAAGCTCCAGCACTTTGCGTGGTCGGTGATTGAGTCGCTCTACATTGCTTCCGCCAAACACCTATACGCAGAGCCACTTGCGAGTGATTCTGCTTTTATACATACCTATACCGTACCGTCAAGTTCCGCGCTTCATCGGCAGTCCCCGGCCTCTAATATCGTTTTGACGCTACCGGAGCGATCCTGCTTGCCATGCTCTGTTCAGTACAAGAGCGAGTCAGATAGCAGGTGTCGGCTTCTTTTTAGGTTTCTTTGCTTCTTTGTTTTTCTTTTGCTGTCCTTTTGCCATGATGTTCTCCTGGTATTGATGATGCTCACATCGCAATTCAAACAGATAAGCAGCAACCATTAGAGGACTAGCGGTTGCTGCTTGGCCGCTATTACTTCTTCCCGCTGTTGACTGCGGCTTTCAAAGTCGCTCCAGCTTTGAAGGCAGGCTGCTTGGAAGCCTTGATCTTGATGGCTTCACCCGTGGCAGGATTGCGTCCATTGCGTGCAGCACGTTTGCGGACTTCGAAGGTACCGAAGCCGACCAGCGCGACATTGTCGCCTTTCTTCAGGTTGGCGGTGATGATGTCGATCAGAGCGGCAATGTTACGGTCAGCATCAGCCTTGCTGCTGCCGGTGCTGGTTGCCAGTGCCAGCCTTGCTGCTGCCGGTGCTGGTTGCCAGTGCATCAATCAGTTCTTTGCGGTTCATTGTAATCACTCCCTATGGTGGTTAAAAAGTTGTTGCGATCATTGTCCCTCAAGCACCAGTAAATATCTAGCCTTGAGAGTGCGGTAGAGTTCATCACGGACATCATCTGAACCCAAGTCAATGCTGTCCAGCACCTCAACCAGGTGCTCGTTGTCCTCGCGACCGTCCCAGACCTTGATGTAGGTTCCGGCCTTATAACCGTGGTCCTGGCGGAAAACGTTGAGGACATTCTTTCCCGTGTACTGTTTATACAACTCCAGCCAACCCATCCCGCAATCCAGTAGCAGCGATTCGAACAGCGCCAGACTGGCTCGTCTGGCAGCGGCCAGGCCTACCAGCAGGTCGAGCTTTTCCAACAGTCCCATTTTAGCCAGAACATAGTACTGATTGTCGAACTGAACTGACGTCTGGCAAAGACTGAGTTCCGAAATCATCTCGATTTTGGCGAGTCTCATGCTGCCATGCTTGCTCTGGATAACCGCAGACAGAATGAAGTGCCAGATATCGACCAACTCCATGCGCAACTGCGCCATATCGCATTCCTGCTTTTTCCACCATTTCCAGCCATGGTGTTCGATGGCCTCAACGGCCTCGACCTGTATGGCTCGATACCAGTTGTTGTTGGCTGACACCCAGTCAGGTTTGACTCTGCTGTTCATGCCATCCTGCATCTCAAGCATGGATATGAGCTGCGTTTCGGTTAAGGTATTCATCCCTTCCTGCATTAGGTGACGCTTCATTTCAGATGGAGGGTATTGTTGCCGGCTGAACGCTGACCAGACAATTACAGTCTAAAGATTTATAGTCTACCGCTATTTGCTTTGTTTGATCATGATCAGTCGTCGATCGGCAGACATTTCAAAATTTTATCAATTTCCGACCGGTGCCAACGCACTGGCGCTATCTATTTCACTGCAACCCTGTCTAGCTTCACAGCAGTCTTGCTTCTGTGCGGGGCGTGAGAGGCCCAAATTAATGGGCGGGCAAGGTGCTTAAGTTGCTGCCCTATCATTGAGAAGTGCAGAACTCATCCGCTGTTTCTCAACCCGGCGGCGACACCGTTGATGCTGAGATGAATTGCGCGCTGCACCATTTCGCCGGTATCGCCGGCGCGATAGCGGCGCAGCAGTTCCACTTGCAGATGGTTGAGCGGGTCGATGTAGGGAATGCGGTTGCGGATACTGCGCGCAAGAGTGGGGTTATCCTGCAGCAGTTCGGTGTGGCCCGTCACGGCAAACAGCCATTTTATGCTGCGCTCCCATTCCGCCTCAATGCGGCCGAAGATTTCCTCGCGCAGCTTCACGTCCGTCACCAGTTCGGCGTAGCGGGAGGCGATACCCATGTCGGTTTTAGACAGCACCATATCCATATTGGACAGTAGTGTTTGCATGAATGGCCAGATGCGGTGCATTTCCTGCAACTGTTTCAGTCCTTGTTCGCCCTCACGCTGGACGAACGCCTCCACCGCCGAGCCGAAACCGTACCAGCCGGGAATCATGGCGCGGCTGACGCTCCAGCTGAATACCCACGGGATCGCGCGCAGGTCTTCGATCAGATCAGATTGCTTGCGTGACGGCGGGCGGCTGCCGATATGCAGCCCAGCGATTTCTCTGATCGGAGTGGATTCCTGAAAGTAGCGTTCAAAACCGGGAGTCTCATAGACCAGGCTGCGGTATGCGGCGAGCGCATCACCTGCCAGCACTTCCATGACCTGGTAATAACCGGTGGCACGTTCGCCCAGAATATCGTGGCTCAACAAGGTGGCTTCGACAGTGGCGGCGACCAGTGTCTCGAGGTTACGCCGGCCAATTTCGGGATCGGAGTATTTGCTGCCGATGACTTCACCCTGTTCGGTGATGCGTATCTGTCCGTTGACGCTGCCTGGCGGCTGCGCCAGTATCGCCTGATAGCTCGGCCCGCCGCCGCGCCCGACCGTGCCGCCGCGGCCGTGGAACAGGCGCAATTCAATCTTGTGCTTGGCGAATACTTTGGTCAGCTCGGTTTCGGCCTTGTACAGTTCCCAGTTGGCGGCCAGGAAACCGCCGTCCTTGTTGCTGTCGGAATAACCCAGCATCACTTCCTGCACGTCGCCCCGCGAGTCCAGTAGTTTGCGGTAGTAAGGCAGCGAGAACAGTTCATCCATGATGGCGCCGCAACCGCGCAGGTCGGTGATGGTTTCGAACAGCGGGATGATATTGAGATGTAAATGCGGACTCTCCCCGGGTTGCAGTAGTCCAACTTCCTTCAACAGCAGCGCGACTTCCAGTACATCGGAGACGCCATCGGTTTTGGAGATGATGTAATTAGGTAGCGCAGCGCGGCCGAAACGCCGGTGGATATCCGCTGCCGTTTGCAGTATGCGCAGTTCGCTCTGGGTGAGATCAGAGTAATCCAGATAAGGTGAGAGCAATGGACGCGGGCTGCTGATTTCGATCAGCAGACAGCGTGTGCGTTCCGTCTCGGTCAGTGCCGAATAATCCTGGCATTGCGCGCCGTGCTTGAACAATTCTGCCACCACGTGTTCATGGACGTTGCTGTGCTGGCGCATGTCCAGCGGTGCCAGATGAAAACCGAATACCTCCGCTGCACGCTGCAAGTGGCGCATCGCTCCGCGTGCCAGCAATTCTGATTTGTTCTGCTTGAGCGAGCGAATCACAATGTCCAGATCATGCACAAACTCCATGCTGTCTGCATAAGGCTCAACCGGCTCGACCGGACGCCGTTGTGTGATGGTATGACCCAGTCGTTGGCTGGTCGCGGCAAGGCGCGCATAAATACCGATCAAGGCACGCCGGTAAGGTTCATCGGCGCGGCTTTCGGCGCGGTCGGGCGAGGCTTCGGCCAGTTGCGTCAGTTCGTCGCTCACTTCCACCAGACGATCGGTCAGGCTCAGTCTGCGGCCGATCAAGTGCACTTCGCCCATGTAGAAATCCAGCGCCAGCGCCGATTGACGTTCGGCCGCATGCTGCATCACTTCATCGGTGACGTAGGGATTGCCGTCGCGGTCGCTGCCTATCCAGCTGCCGATTCGCAGAAACGGTGGAATACGCGGGGCATTTTCACCCAGGCGGGATTCAAGCAAGTCCTCGATTTCCGCATAGAGGCGCGGCACTTCAGTGAGAAAGGTATAGCGGTAATAAGCCAGGCCGTTTTTGATTTCATCATGTACCGACAGGCGTGCCGAGCGCAGCATGCGGGTTTTCCACAGAATTTGAATGGCACGGCGCAGCCCTTCCTCGTTATCGTGCAATTCATCGGGCGTGAGCTGCATGCGGTCGCGTGCATTCATCAGGTGCGCGATGGTCAACTGCCAGTCGAGGATGCTTCTGCGCTGTACTTCGGTGGGATGTGCGGTCAACACCGGTGATACCACAGCCTTGGCGAAAAACCTGGCCAACGCGGCCCCGTCCGCTCCGCTGGACAGAACCCGGTCCAATGCCAGCGCCACGCTGCCAGCCTGGGGTGGAGATCCGGCGCAGAGATGAGCGCGGCGGCGGCGGTTGTGGTGAATATCCTCGGCGATGTTGGAAAGTTGCGAGAAATAACTGAATGCGCGTACCACTGCAACAGTAGCCTTGTTGCTCAACTGGTTGAGCATCGCATCCAGTTCTTGTCGCGCTTTGGGATCCTGTTCGCGGCGAAAGCGAATTGCGGTTTGACGAATGTTTTCGACCAGAGCGAAAGTGGATTCGCCTTCCTGTTCGCGCAAGGTATCGCCCAACATGCGTCCCAGCAGACGGATGTCCTCCCGCAGCGGCAAATCCTTGGCATTGATGTGATTTTTGTCGGAACTGTTGTTCCCAGGGGCAAGGGCACTCATCGCGCCATTTCTCGCGTGTTACGAAGAGGGACGGATCCCCGCTGCGCTTCGAGCCAGGCCGGCGCCGGCCGTGCTAAAATAAGCGGCAAGCGCAAATCGCGTAATTTTTTCATTGTGATATAAATGCCCAATTCATCCATGCCCACAAAAATCATTATTGCTACACGGGAAAGCGCCTTGGCCTTGTGGCAGGCAAATTTCATCCGGCAGTGGTTGACGGAATTATACCCGCAAACCGAAATCAGCATACTCGGCATGACGACGCGCGGTGACCAGATACTCGACACCTCGCTCTCCAAAATCGGTGGCAAGGGCTTGTTCATCAAGGAGCTGGAGCAGGCACTGGAAGAAGGGCGCGCGGATATCGCGGTGCATTCGATGAAGGATGTGCCGATGCATATGCCGCCCGGATTTGCGCTGGCCGCCATTGGCGAACGTGAAGATCCGCGCGATGCTTTTGTGTCCAATCGCCATACCAGTCTCGACGCGCTCCCCGCCGGCAGCGTAGTGGGTACTTCCAGTCTGCGGCGCGAAAGCCAGTTGCGTGCGCGCTTTCCGCATTTGCAAGTGCAGCCGTTGCGCGGCAACGTACAGACTCGGCTGCGCAAATTGGATGAAGATCAATATGCGGCAATTATTCTGGCGGCGGCGGGGTTGAAGCGACTGGGACTGGCCGGGCGTATTGCCGCACTGCTGAGCGCCGAGTTGAGCCTGCCGGCAGTGGGGCAAGGGGCGCTTGGAATAGAATGCCGTACCGACCGGCCCGATCTGATAAAACTCATGCAACCGCTGCATCACCTGGAAACCGCTCAGTGCGTGGAGGCCGAACGTGCCATGAGTCGTGCGCTGGGTGGCAGTTGTCAGGTGCCTCTGGGCGGTTTTGCGGAAATTGCCGACGGCATGCTGCGGTTGCGCGGGTTTGTCGCCAGCCCTGATGGAACGCGTATGATCAGTGCTGAATTGAGCGGCAAGCCGGAATCAGGTGAGCTCATGGGCACACAATTGGCGTTGGACTTGAAGGCACAGGGGGCGGAAGAAATTCTGGCAGCATTGGCGTGAGTACGACTGAAGCCGTGAGTTATCCGTGACCAAACCGCTGACCGGAATCACTGTCTTGGTCACGCGACCCGCGCATCAGGCAGGCAATCTGGTCGCCGCGATTCGCGCAGCAGGCGGCAATCCACTGTTGTTTCCGGTACTGGAAATTCGCGAGGCAAAGAATCCACGTTCATTGCTCGACTTGATCGCACATCTGGATGAGTTCGATCTGGCGATTTTCATCAGTCCCAACGCGGTCAGCAAGGCGATGAATCTGATACTCGCGCAACGGACATTGCCTGCCGCGCTGAAAATTGCCGTCGTCGGCCAGGGCAGCGCCAGGGAGCTGAAACAGTTTGGCGTCAGCGAAGTGATTGCACCCACCACACGCTTTGACAGCGAAGCATTGCTCGAGATGGCAGAATTGCAACAGATTGAGGGCAAACGTGTAGTGATCTTTCGCGGGGACGGTGGCCGCGAGTTGCTGGGGGATACGCTGGTGCAACGCGGCGCTACAGTCAAATACGCGGAATGTTACAGTCGCGTCAGGCCCGACACTGATATCGCCCCGCTGCTGCAAGCCTGGGCGAGTAATGCGCTCCATGCCATTGTCGTGACCAGCAGCGAAGGGCTGCGTAATTTGTTTGCCATGGTGGGTGATGCCGGCCAGTCCTGGCTCAGAAAAACCCCGTTATTCGTGTCGCATGAGCGCATTGCGCAGATTGCGAAGAAACTCGGATGTGCTGAGGTTATTTCCACTGCTGTTGGCGATGCAGGTTTGCTGCAGGGTTTATCAGATTATTTCAACCCGGGCGCGGGAACCGGGATTTGTTCTCCACCGAAGCCATGAACACAGAAATTCAATCCGGCGCTACCGACAAACCGCAGGACCCGCGCAGTCGCATCAATCCGCTGATGGTGGTTGTCATGGTCGTTGTCATTGCCATGGTGGTGGCGTGGCAGTGGTATGACACCCGCAACCAGATCACGGGTTTGCAACAGGAACTGGCGAAACGTCTGGCTGAGGCGGGCGCCTCCGGCAAGGAATCACGCAATCTTGCGGCAGAAGCGCGCGAGGCAGGCCACCAGGCGGAAATCAAGCTCAGCCTGCTCGAAGCCAAACTGGCTGAATCACAGAGTCAGCAAGTGGCGCTGGAGGCGCTCTACCAGGAGGTGGCGCGAAATCGTGATGAAGTGACACTGGAGGAAGTGGAGCAGTTGCTGCTCATTGCCAGTCAGCAATTACAACTGGCTGGCAATGTGAAAGCTGCGCTGATTGCGATGCAGGAAGCCGATGCCCGGTTGCAGCGCATTGATCGCCCGCAATTGTCGCCATTGCGCAAAGTCATGCTGAAGGATATAGATCTGCTGAAAGCTGCGCGCTATGTTGATACGGTGGGAATCAGCCTGCGCCTTGATAATCTTGCCGCTGCAGTAGAAACACTGCCGCTGGCGATGGAGATCCGTCCGCCGCGAATCAGCCCTCCTGCCCCGGGACCGCTACCGGCAGAGGAGAGCATCTGGCTCAAGTTTGCGCGCGAGATCTGGGAGGACATGCAGCAACTGGTGCGCATCCAGAATATGAACAAGCCCGATTTGCCGCTGTTGGCGCCATCACAGGCGTATTTCCTGCGCGAGAATCTCAAGCTGCGGTTGCTGTCGGCGCGACATGCCTTGCTGGTGCGCGATGCGGCCAGTTTCAAGACGGATGTCAAAGCCTGCCTGGACTGGATCAACCGCTATTACGACAATAAGTCGAAGCCCGCCGCCAACATGCTGGAGGCATTACGACAATTGCACGACAGCGAGATTGGCATAGAGCTGCCTGATATTTCGGCCAGTCTGGACGCGGTGCGTAATTACCGTCTGGCACGCGAGCGGGGAAACAGATGAAACTGGTGTTCTGGCTGCTGGCGTTGTGCATCGCGGCAGTGGCGGTGGCGCTCGCAGCCACATACAACAGCGGCTACGTGTTGTTGGTAGTGCAGCCTTATCGCATCGAGCTTTCACTCAATCTGCTGCTGGCCATCCTGCTGGCGGTATTCCTGGTCGGTTATTTTGTGGTGCGGCTGATCGGCATCACCCTGCGACTGCCGACGGAGATACGCGAATCGCGCCTGCAGCGCCGCCGTGAGAAAGCGCGCGTAGCGATGTTGGATGGACTCAAGGCGTTTCTTGAAGGGCGTTACGCCAAAGCCGAGAAATCTGCAGTTGCTGCACTGGAACTGAAAGAATCTCCTGCGGTTAGTGCGATCAATGCAATTATTGCGGCGCGTTCCGCGCATGAACTGAGGGAATATTCCCGGCGCGATGAGTACCTTGCCGCAGCGGAAAATGACGCGCCGCAAGAAATCGCATTACGGCTCGTCACCCAAGCCGAACTGTTGCTGGATGAGCGCCGTCCCGCAGAAGCGTTGCAAGTATTGCAGAGCCTGCGTTCCGGGGGCGTGCGCCAGCACACTGCGGCGCTGCGACTGGAATTGAAAGCCCAGCAACAGTTGAAGAATTGGGACGCAGTGCTGGATCTGGCTGGTCAACTGGAACAACGCAATGCTTTCGACAGGACTCTGGCCGAGCAATTGCGACGCAATGCCCATCTGGAAAATCTCAAAAGCAAAGCAACAAATCTACAATTGTTAAAGGACTGCTGGCAGGCTATCCCTGCGGCAGAGAGAAAGGACAGCAAACTGGCTGCCGCCTCCGCGCATGCGCACATGGCGCTGGGTGAGTGTGCCAGTGCGCACCAGATCATCGAACAAAGCCTGGACTGGCAATGGGATCCGGAACTTATCGGACTTTATGCGGAATGCCTGGGGGAAGATGCGATCGGGCAGATCAAGCGTGCCGAAGCATGGCTCGAGTCTCATGCCAACGATGCTGAACTGCTGTTTGCTCTGGGTAAACTTTGCGTCCATTGCGAGTTATGGGGAAAAGCGCAAAACTATCTGGAAGCGAGCCTGTCGGTGGAGCCTGGTCTCCCGGTCTACTTTGCACTGGCGCAGTTGAACGAGAAAATCGGCAAGCCTGAACTGGCAAAAGAGCATTACAACAAGGGGCAGGAACTGGTGTTGAAGCACCTGGAAGCGTCCAGGACGGGGCAGTGAAAAATTGAATAATGCGACTCTGGACACTGCACCCAAAATATCTCGATCCGCAAGGGCTGGTTGCGCTTTGGCGCGAAGCGTTGCTGGCGCAGAAAGTGTTGCAAGGCGAAACCAGCGGCTATCGTCACCATCCGCAGTTACGCCGCTTCCAGACGCACAGTAACCCCCTTGGATGCATTACAGATTATCTGCGCGCTGTCAGTGAGGAAGCCGATCGACGCGGCTACCATTTTGACAAAACAAAAATAATTTGCGCCTGCATGCATGGTCAGTTGGAAGAAACCAGTGGCCAATTGATGTATGAATGGGAGCATCTTGGCAGGAAACTTGCGCAGCGCAGTCCGGCACTGCTGACTCACTGGCAAAACGTGCGAATTCCAGAACCTCACCCCTTGTTCAGAATCGTCTCAGGCGAAGTACGCGAATGGGAACTTAAGATTTCAGCCCGCTCGACGAAACAGTAAACATGTCGGAGAAAAATTCCTCTTCCGGCAGACCCTGTAATTGGATGAAATCCGTGTGGGCCGCCGCCACCATTACCGGGGCACCGCAGGCATATACCTGATATCCGGCGAGACTGTCGAAATCCTGCAGCACCGCCTGATGCACCAGGCCGCTTCTGCCGTGCCAGTCATCTGCCGGCAGCGCCTCTGACAATACCGGGATGAAAGTGAAATTGTCGTGCGTCTGTTGCCAGCTTCCCGCCAGTTTCGCCAGATAGAGGTCGGCTTTGGTGCGGGCGCCCCAGTAGAGCACTATCTGCCGTTCGCTGCCACGCATATTGTCGCTGTGGAAGATGTGCTCGAGCATGCTTTTAATCGGTGCGAAGCCGGTGCCGCTGGCGACGAAGATGATCGGTTTATCCGAGTCTTCGCGCAGAAAAAAGGTACCGAGCGGTCCTTCAAAGCGCAGAATTTCCTTCTCTTGCATGGAGGTGAACACGTGCTCGGAAAAGGTGCCGCCGGGATAGTTGCGCACGTGCAGTTGCAGCAATTCGTCGTCATGCGGCGCATTAGCCAGTGAGAAACTGCGGCGTTTGCCGTCTTTCATCAGGATGTCGATATACTGCCCGGGGAGAAACTGCAGCCGTTCGTTGGTCGGCAGTTTCAGGGAGATGACCATCACGTCGGGTGCGGCCCGTTCCAGTTGGTGGACGCGGCATGGCATGGTTCTGACGGCAATATCCTTGATCGCCCCGATTTCACGGGCTTCGATCACCAGTTCCGACAGCGGCAAGGCGCAGCAGAACAAAGCCATGCCCGCCTGCTTTTCCGCATCAGTCAGCGTATCTGCGTTATGCCTGCCGAAATCAACCGTTCCCTGTATGATTTTGCCTTTGCAGCTCCCGCAAGCGCCGTTGCGGCAGCCGTAGGGCAGCGGGAAGCCTTGGCGCAATGCGGCTTGCAGCACGGTTTCACCGGATTCTGCAGCGAAAACATGGCCGCTGGGCTGGATAGTGATTCGATACGACATTGGCTTATAAACGCTGCAACAAAAATAACGGGCAGTCAATAAAATAGATCGGGATGAAACGAACACTTTTAATCATTGGTTGCGGCGACATTGCCTTGCGGGCAGCACCGCTGCTGCTGCCACACTATCGGTTGCTGGGGCTGTGCCGCAGAGCGGAACAATGCCATCAGCTACGTTCGCATGGGATTACTCCGGTATCTGGAGATCTCGATAATTCCAGAAGTCTCGTCAAGCTCGCGGGCATGGCGCACGCAGTGTTGCATCTGGCACCACCACCGGAGCACGGCAGGCGCGATACGCGTACGGCCAATCTTCTGGCGGCATTGACAAAGCGCTCGAAAACAATAGGGCGCATGTTACCACAACAGCTGGTCTACATCAGCACCAGCGGGGTGTACGGCGACTGCAGCGGCGCATTGATAAATGAAACTCATCCACTCAACCCGCAAACCGAGCGGGCCATGCGCCGGGTCGATGCAGAGAAGCAGGTACGAGAGTGGGGACAGCGCAATCGGGTAAATATTTCGATCCTGCGCGTGCCGGGAATCTATGCCATCGACCGCTTGCCGTTGGCTCGTTTGCGGGAAGGTGTGCCGGCGCTGTTGCCGGAAGAGGATAGCTATACCAACCACATCCATGCCGATGATCTTGCCGGCAGTGTTGTTGCCGCATTGCGCCACGCAAAACCGGGGAGGATTTATCACGTCTGCGACGATTCCCATCTGAAAATGGGCGAGTATTTCGATCTGGTGGCGGACCGGTTCGGCCTGCCGCACCCGCCGCGCCTTGCCCGCGCCGAGGTTGACGGGCGCATATCGCCGGGTATGCTGTCGTTCATGCGGGAATCGCGCCGTCTGACGAATACGCGCATGAAACAGGAGTTGCATGTAAATCTGCGCTACCCGACTGTAGCCGCAGGCATTGCTGCGAGCGCAGCAATCAGCCCGGAAAGCGGGTAAAATCCTGCCTGCCGGTCTAACTGGTACCAACTGTCCGATGGAATCCATACTCGTCATTACCAATTTCCCCGATAGGGCGAGCGCTTTGGCGCTTGCACAAAAACTGGTCGATGAACGACTGGCTGCGTGCGTCAACGTACTGGCTGACTGCACTTCTGTCTATCGCTGGCAGGAAAAGATCGAGCATGCCAGCGAGGTGCCGGTATTCATCAAGACTCTGGCGCAGCATTATCCCCGGGTGGAGCAGGCGGTAAAGGCAGCGCACCCTTACGAACTCCCGGAAATTATTGCTGTCCCAATAAGCGACGGCTTGCCCGCTTATATGCAATGGATGGCTGCTGAAATGCTGGTGTTCCCGGATAAAACATGAACAGAATCGCATTACCTATGCGTTTAGCCCGCTATCTGACACTGCTGCTTTGTGTCGTCAGCATCAATGCTTTTGCCGAAGAAAAGAAGTCTTTCAGCCTGCTGTCCGGACTGCAGCAACTGGGTGCAAACCTCGGTCAGAATGAAGAAGAACTGTTGCCGCCGGACCAGGCTTTCAAGCTTACGGTCAGGGTACGCGACGCGAATACGCTGATAGCGGATTTTACGCCGGCAAAAAATTATTACCTTTATCGCGACAAAATAGCATTCAAGCCGCAAGACAGCGAAACCTTCATTGAAAGAATCTCGCTGCCGCAGGGGGAGATGAAGAGCGATCTGACTTTCGGCCAGGTCGAGGTTTTTCACAAACCGTTCCAGGCGATAATTTCCCTGAAGCGCGCAGCATCGGCGACGAACCAGTTGAGTCTTGCCGCTACCTATCAAGGCTGCAATGAACCGATAGGTGTTTGTTACGCTCCCATCAGCAAGATAATCGAACTGACGCTGCCGGCAGCGCGCGCCGTGGTCGGGGCAGTAGCCGAGGCGGTCAGCAACGATGCGACTGCTGCCAGGCCGGACGCGACTGCGGAGTTGTTCCAGTCTCCGGCCAGGTCTCCCGCCATTGAGACAGAATCGAACAGAATCGACCAGATGTTCGAGAGCGGCAGTTTCTGGCTGATCCTGACCGGTTTTTTTGGCATCGGTCTGTTGCTTTCATTCACTCCCTGCGTGTTTCCGATGTTCCCCATCCTGTCGGGGATCATTGCGAACAGGGGGCAGCATATCACCAAGACTCACGGCTTCATTCTGGCGCTGGCCTATGTCATGGGGATGGCACTCACTTACGCCGCTGCTGGCGTGGCAGCTGGGCTTTCCGGTGCAATGCTGTCCGCAACCCTGCAAAATGCCTGGGTGCTGGGAACGTTTGCGCTGGTATTCATCGTGCTGGCTTTTTCCATGTTCGGCTTCTATGAATTGCAATTGCCGGGTTTTCTCCAGAGCAAGCTTTCGGAAGAGGCCGGACACCTGAAAGGCGGACATTTGACCAGTGTATTCGGCATGGGCGCGCTGTCCGCGCTGATAGTTGGACCTTGCGTTGCCGCACCGCTGGCCGGGGCGTTACTCTACATCAGCCAGACGCGGGACGTGGTGCTGGGTGGCTCAGCGCTGTTTGTCATGGCTCTGGGTATGGGCGTGCCGCTGCTGCTGTTGGGCGCATCTGCTGGCGCATTGCTGCCCAAGGCGGGCCCCTGGATGGAATCGGTCAAACGTTTCTTTGGCGTGCTATTGCTGGGGGTGGCGATCTGGCTGATATCGCCGGTGATTCCGGCAGTGGTGCATATGCTGTTGTGGGCGGCGCTGCTGATCGTCTCCGCCATATATCTGCATGCCGTTGACCCATTGCCGTCAGCAGCTTCCGGTTTGCGCAAATTCCTGAAAGGGCTGGGCCTGATCGCACTGCTAACTGGCGTAGCCATGCTGATAGGGGTTCTGTCGGGCGGGCGTGACATTCTGCAGCCTCTCGCAAAATTAAATATCTCCAGCGCCGGTGCATTAGGGACAGGCAAGATGAATGTCGGCGAGGCGGAGCATTTGCCATTTCAGCGGGTAAAGTCGATAGCCGAACTTGACCAGCACATCATGCAGTCGCGGGACAAATATGTGATGATAGATTTTTATGCCGACTGGTGTATTTCGTGCAAGGAAATGGAGCGTTTCACGTTTACCGATACCAGGGTACAGTCGCGGCTGAAAGATGTGGTATTGCTGCAGGTGGATGTTACCGCCGGCACGCCGGATGATATGGCGCTGCTCAAACGCTTCAAACTGTTCGGTCCGCCTGGCATCCTGTTTGTTGATCGGCAGGGGCGCGAAATTCCTGGTGTCAGATTGATAGGTTTTCAGAACGCAGAAAGTTTTCTCGCAGTACTCAATGCAGTACTGATCTGATGCCGAAATTAAAGCAGATGCTGTTGTATGCGGGCGTCGCAGTATTTGCCGTGACCGCCGGTCTGCTATTGCGAGGGCAGTTGAGCGGCAGCAGTTCTCCTGCAGTTGCAGCAGGCAGTGCAAATAAAGGAGCGGAGACAATACTTGCTGCCAGCCTGCCTGACCTGCAGGGCACGAGCCAGACTATTTCACAGTGGCGCGGCAAAGTTCTGGTGATCAATTTCTGGGCGACCTGGTGCGAACCTTGTCGCAAGGAGATTCCGGAATTCATTGAACTTCAGGAGCAGTTCCGCGATCAGGGCTTGCTTTTTGTCGGCATTGCTGTGGATCAGCGGGAGAGAGTTGCGGCTTTCAGCAAAGACATGGGCATCAATTACCCGGTACTGACGGGGGGCATGGAAGCCATGGCGCTGGCCGAAGCGGCGGGTAACAAGCAGGGAGCCTTGCCTTTTACCGTCGTCATCGACCGCAGCGGAAAAATCACTGGCACCTATCTGGGTCTCCTCAGCCGCAGCAAGCTGGAGGCGATGTTCAAGCCTCTGCTGTAGGCGATAGGGTCAACCCGGTTCGATGCATCAAGGCGCTGCAGGGTTATCCTGATTGGTGACCATATCGGACACACAATCAGCATATTTAGCGAGCTTTGTAGCCGCGCGCTTTTGTAAGGCTCCACGAGAACTCGCGGGTGACATCGGATATCAGTGCCACTGAAAGTGCGCTCTTGGTAAGCGGTTGCACGGTCACATCGATATTGTATTCGCTCGTGATCAGAGGTGATCCGGCAGGGATCGGGGTGAGAAGAATGGTGACTTGCGTGACAGTGTAATCACCGTTGCCGTTATAGATGCTGCCGCTGAAAACACCGTAGCCAGAGCCACCAGCAGCATCAAGCTTGCCCAGCGCTTCGGCTGTCAGATTTTCGTCTTCTGGTACTTCCCCCGGGAATTTTTCGAGACAGGTGCGCGCCGCTTCGCTAGCGGCCGTGTTAGCGGCTGCTTTTATACACTGGGCATAATTGAACGGGGCAGTCTGGTTGGCGCCAGACTGCCCCGATGAGAGTAGAAGAATGGTAGTGAATAAAACCAGAGGGAACAGCGCCGCTTTGATTCCTGTGTTCATTCTGCTAGAAATTGAGGAACAAATTGGCCGACAGAATATGATCCATCAGGTTGTGTGAATTGTTTATTCTGTTGAGCGTCTGGTTCATGTAGCCGATCTCGGCGCGGGCGTTTTTGTTGACGGTGTAAGCTACTCCGGCAAATGCCCGGTTCTGATCGAAACCGCTGCGTGGTCCCCAGTCAGCCGGGTTGAGATGGACAAATATTTCGTTGGCCAGTACTAAGCCAAATTCAGGTGCTTGCGGCAGCGGTATCAACACTCTGGCCAATTGACGGAAACGATAAGCGGTATCCTGCCCCTTCCAATTGTCTACCCAGCGTTCTTCGATGCGGCTACGCAGTGCGAACGTCGGATTGAAAGGACCTATTTTGTATCGATCGCTCCATAATGCTTGCTGCCACATCCGGTGCTCATCGAACGCGTGGCTGGCAAAGGGTGTGGTGGTTGGAGCCCAGGCATAGCCTGCCCAGATACTGGTAGTCCTGTTGATTTGATAGCCGATACCGGGGCGGATTATGGCTTGGGAGAAACGTGTTCCATCGTCACCAAAACGTCCTTGTCCCTCCATCCACCATCTGAAGTTTGCCAGTTTTGGATTGGTGATACCAAGAGCGTCAAACTTGCCGATTGCGGTGACATTGTTCCAAGACTGGAAGTCCACGGCATCATTTGGATCCTGGGCAGCAGCTATGGGACCCGAAAGTACCAAGCCAAATGCCGCTGATAGTGCGAGAATTCTTTGTTTGTTTAGCACTTAACTCCCCTTTACCAAGTATGTATTAGGTTCTTGAAATTGAATGACAGAAATCTCAACGGTTTCCCGCGTACGCTCCCTTGGTTCCACAGAGGGAGGAGTCGGCGCGGCTAGACAGCAGGTGCAAGTACAATTATTCCAGCTACAGTGTTGCTGGTCTCAGAGCCGCTATGGGCCGCCAATTCCGACTAAAAAAGTGGAGTACTACGCCACGGTGGGCAAATTAACATGGCGCAGGTGAGGAAAGTGTCAGGCAGAAGTGAAGTATTCGTGAAGTCCGTGGGGTGAGCGCCGGGGAAGACTCTCAAGTGTTTTTTCCCCACGAGTCGCGCAGCGTTACCGCACGGTTGAACACCGGTTTGCCCGGTTTTGTCTCCACCCGGTCGGCGATAAAGTAGCCATGGCGTTCAAACTGGAACAGTTCTTCCGCTTGGGCATCACTGAGTACAGGTTCCAGGTAGGCGGTGATGATTTCCTTCGAGTATGGATTGAGGAATGTCTTGTAGTCTTTGCCGCCCGCATCCGGATGGGGATCGGTGAATAATCGGTCGAACAGCCGCACTTCAGCTGGGTGCGCATGGCTGGCCGAGAGCCAATGGATGTTGCCCTTGACCTTGCGTGTTTCCGCACCTGCCGTACCGCTCTTGGTGTCCGGGTCATAGGTGCAATGGACTTCTTCAATTTCGCCGCTGGCGCCCTTCACCACACTGACGCATTTCACGATGTAGGCATAACGCAACCGAACTTCCGCGCCGGGTGCAAGACGGAAGTAGCCTTTGGCAGGCACTTCCATGAAGTCATCGCGTTCAATGTAAATGATTCTTGACAGAGGTACCGCACGCTTTCCCCATTCAGGCTTTTGCGGATGGTTGGGGGCAAGGCACTCCTCCTCGCTGTCTTCCGGGTAATTGTCGATGATGAGTTTCAGCGGCTTCAGCACGGCGATGCGGCGCGGGGCGCGTTCGTTCAGATCCTGGCGCAGGCAGTCTTCCAGCACGCTCATATCTATCCACGAATCGGCTTTGCTGACACCGATGCGCTCGGCGAACAGGCGGATGGATTCGGGCGTAAAACCACGGCGGCGCATCCCCACCAGGGTATTCATGCGGGGATCGTCCCAGCCATCCACCAGACCGCCTGCCACTAGTTCCATCAGCTTGCGTTTGCTCGTTACGGTGTAGGTGAGATTCAGCCGGGCAAACTCGATTTGCTGCGGATGGCAGGGAACCACATCCTGCAGTTGATCCAGCACCCAATCGTAGAGCGGGCGATGATCCTCGAATTCCAGCGTACAAATGGAATGGGTGATTTTTTCCAGCGCATCGGAGATGCAGTGGGTGTAATCGTACATCGGATAGATACACCACTTGTCGCCGGTGCGATGATGATGCGCCCGGCGGATACGGTAGATGACCGGGTCGCGCAGGTTGATGTTGGGGGAGGCCATGTCGATCTTGGCGCGCAGTACATGGGCGCCATCTGCGAATTCCCCCGCTTTCATGCGACGGAACAGGTCGAGATTTTCCGCGACGCTGCGCTCACGGTGAGGGCTGTTCTCGCCGGTCTCGGTCAGGGTGCCGCGCAGTGCGCGGATTTCTTCGGCAGTGAGGCTGTCGACATAGGCCTGCCCGCGGTTGACAAGGTATTCGGCAAATTCATACAGTTTGTCGAAATAGTCGGAAGAGTAATGAAGATTCTGCCCCCAGTCGAAACCGAGCCATTTGACTGATTCGAGTATCGCATCGACGTATTCCTGCTCTTCTTTTTCCGGATTGGTGTCGTCAAAGCGCAGATGGCAGACGCCGCCGTAATCATGCGCGAGACCGAAATTTAAGCAAATGCTCTTGGCATGACCGATGTGCAGATAGCCGTTAGGCTCGGGCGGGAAACGGGTTTCCACGCGCCCGCTCCACTTGCCGCTGCGATTATCCTCGTCGATGATGTTGCGGATGAAATTGCCGGCAGGCTGGGTGATTACGGGGGTGTCTTTCAAGTTGGTCTCTCGGCAGGTAATTCGCCATGTATGGCATGTCGCATTATATAATGACCTGTCATTCGGATTCAGTGTGAATGAGAGTCTATATTTGAATAGATGCACTCGTGATTCCAGCATGTACCGATAATTTTCCATGAAGCCGCTCACTTTCTCTATTCTGCGTCTGTTGAACGATGGTGAATTCCATTCCGGTGTAACCATCGCCAAAAATCTTGGTGTATCGCGCGCCAGCGTGTCCCTCGCGTTGCGCGACCTGGATGAAGTGGGGCTGGTGGTGCATAAGGTTCATGGCCGCGGTTACCGTCTGCCCGACCCGATGCAATGGCTGGAACGGGAGGTGATCCTGCAGCATCTCGGCTCGGAAGCAAAAACGTTTCATCTCGAAATTCTGGATACCGTCGAATCAACCAACAGCTTGTTGTTGCAACAGGCTGCAATGGCAATGGGTTCTGGCGACGGTGTGCATGTCGTGGTGACAGAGCTGCAAACCGGCGGACGCGGGCGGCGCGGGCGGGAATGGCATTCCGGTCTGGGCGATGGCCTTACATTTTCTCTGCTGTGGCGTTTTCAGCAGGGCGCCAATCTCTTGTCGGGCCTGAGCCTGGCGGTGGGGGTCGCGATCACCCGGGTACTGCAATCCTCCGGGATCAGAGGTGCAGTGCTTAAATGGCCTAATGATGTGCTGTTCCACTACCGTAAATTGGCGGGTATCCTGATCGAGTTGCAGGGAGACATGCTGGGCCCCACTGTTGCTGTGATCGGTATTGGCATGAACCTGAAACTATCGGATGGTATAAGGGCGCGCATAGATCAGGGTGCGACAGACCTGTTTGCCATCACTGGCGAAATACCGGAGCGTAACAAGCTGCTCGCTGCGCTGCTGGTCGAGTTGGTGACGGTATTGAGAGAGTTTGAACGTGAAGGTTTTGCACCCTTCCGGGAGGAGTGGGTGCATTGTCACGGGTTCGAGAATAAATGCGTTACCTTGCACCTGCCCGATGGCTCGAGCCAGGAAGGTGTGGTGCATGGCGTGGGAGAGGACGGTTCGCTGCTATTGCAGACTCCAGCAGGCAATCGTGGCTACAGTGGCGGTGAAATCACCCTGCGCAAGGTGGCATGACATGACCTATTTGCTGGCGGTTGACTCCGGTAATACCCGCATCAAGTGGGGGTTGCATGATGGACATGACTGGTTGCAGCAGGGGGCGGCGGCGCAAAATGAAAGCGTGCTGCTGCTGCGGCAGGAATGGCAAGATTTGCCAGAACCAGCGCGTATCATTGTTTCCAACGTGGCTGGCGAGCAAACGAAGGCAGAGTTGCTGGAGTTGTGTTCCCGCTGGGAAGCCGAGCCGCAATGGGCAGTCGCCAGCGCATATCAGTGCGGAGTACGCAACTACTATGCCGATCCAGCGCAACTTGGCAGCGATCGCTGGGCGGCGCTGATTGCGGCATGGAGGTTGCAACGGCAGGGTTGCCTGGTAGTGAGTGCCGGTACCGCCATGACAGTGGATGCCCTGTCCGACACGGGCGAGTTCCTTGGCGGTATCATCGTCCCCGGTCTTGAATTGATGCAGAAAGCATTGACGGCAAACACCGCATCGTTGAAACTTGGAGCAGGGGAGTTCCGTGATTATCCGGACAGCACTGCCGACGCCATCTACAGTGGTGGGGTGCAGGCGCTGGCCGGTGCAGTGGAGCGCATGGTTATACTGCTCACCGCCATCCTGGGCCATGTACCTGACTGCATCGTGAGCGGCGGTACGGCGCCGTTATTGCTGGCGCAGCTTAATACTCCCGCCAGGGTGACAGATAATCTGGTGCTGGAAGGTTTGGTGGCCATTGCCGAAGAAGCTGCAGGGACCCCGCTGTAAGTTCAGTTGCCGCACGACCAACAATTAATTTTCCAGTCTCACTACATCTGATCCGGAAATCCATGGCTCTTTTTCAACACGCGACTTTTTATACCACCGTCAATCACATACGGGATTTGCCGCTGCCAGGTGGAGTGGAAATCGCTTTTGCCGGACGTTCCAATGCCGGTAAATCAAGTGTTATCAACACTCTTGCCAATCGCGGCCGTCTCGCCTTTGTCAGCAAGACACCGGGGCGCACTCAGCATATCAACTTTTTTCAACTGGGAAATGACCGTTTTCTGGTTGATCTTCCTGGTTACGGCTATGCCAAGGTGCCGCTGGAAATCCGCCAGCACTGGGAACACCTGCTTAGCACCTATCTGCAAACCAGGGAGTCGCTGCACGGCATGGTGCTTATCATGGATGTGCGTCATCCTTTAACCCCGCTGGACCGGCGGATGCTGGATTGGTTTGCGCCGACCGGTAAAGCGGTGCATGTGATACTTACCAAAGCGGATAAGTTTACCCGGCAGCAGGCCAGAAAAACTCTGAAGGAGGTACAGGTTTTTTTGCAGGAAAGCTATCCCCAATGCAGTGTCCAACTCTTTTCCACCCCGGCCAAAGAAGGGATTGAAGAGGCGACTGCCGTGCTGGGAAGCTGGCTTGGATTGGACCCAGCTTTGATGCAGAAATCAAAACCGACGGTGAAGCCTGAAATAAAAAACCCCCGGTTAAAGGGGAATAAAACCGGGGGCAAACTGCCTTAACAAGTATTAAGGCCCCGCTCAGGGAGGGGAAGCGGGAGACAGTTATACATCGTCTGTAAATAAGACGATAAAGTCATGGAACAAGTTCCCCGGATGTTAAATTTTTGTTAAATTTGTTTTTTTACCTTTTATTATGGGCAGATGATGTCAATTTTTAGCCAGTTTCCACAGAAAAGGATGCGCCGTTTACGCCGCGATGAATTTTCCCGCCGTCTGGTGCGAGAAAGCCATTTAAGTGTGGATTATCTGATTTACCCGGTATTTGTGCTGGATGGAAAAAAACGCGAGGAAAAGGTTGCCTCAATGCCGGGAGTGGTGCGGCAAAGTGTTGATATTCTGCTGCATCAGGCGGAAAAATGCCTGCAGCTTGGGATCCCGGCACTGGCGCTGTTCCCGGTGATCGAGCTCGGCCTGAAAAGTCTTACTGCCGCCGAAGCTGTCAATCCCAAGGGACTGGTCCCACAGGCAGTGGGCAAGCTGAAAAAACGCTTTCCTGAACTGGGCATCATCACCGATATCGCGCTTGACCCCTACACCAGCCACGGCCAGGACGGGCTGATTGATGCCAGCGGTTACGTGATGAACGATGAAACCGTGGCGGTACTGGCACAGCAGGCGCTGGTGCACGCTGAAGCCGGCGCTGACGTGGTGGCACCGTCTGACATGATGGATGGACGTATTGCCGCAGTACGAGCGGCGCTTGACAGCAAGAAATACATTCACACCCGCATTCTTGCGTATTCGGCAAAATACGCTTCCAGTTTCTATGGCCCGTTTCGTGATGCGGTAGGCTCCGCCGGCAACCTGGGGGCGGGGAATAAATACACGTACCAGATGGATCCGGCCAATTCGGACGAAGCGCTGTGGGAAGTAGGGCTGGATTTGGCGGAAGGTGCTGACATGGTAATGATAAAGCCGGGTATGCCTTATCTCGACATAGTGCGCCGGGTGAAGAGCGAGTTCGGCGCACCCACGTTTGTCTATCAGGTAAGCGGTGAATATGCCATGCTCAAGGCTGCCGCCCAGAATGGCTGGCTCGACGAACGGGCCTGCGTGCTTGAATCGTTGCTGGCTTTCAAACGCGCCGGCGCAGATGGCATTCTGACTTATTATGCACTGGAGGCGGCCGGTTGGCTGAAGCATGAAAGATAAAGGATAGTTGCGAACAGTAGTAAAGTCCCGTTTGCTGCTACAACAACCGATCCGGTACATCGCCTGATGGTTTGGCGACGTCATCATCATCGCGACCCGCTTCCGGCGGCAGTTGCTCCTGCAGGAAATACTCTGTCATTGTGCCATGCGCTTCTCTCAGGCCAGTTGCCGGATTGATTTTGGCCGTCGTGATGCCTTTGGGGGGGGTATGAATGGTCATGGGGACATCCTGCAGCACTTTGCTCATATATCCCATCCATATCGGCAGAGCTGCCCGTCCCCCGGTTTCATGCTCCCCCAATGATCTGGGATTGTCGAAACCGATCCAGGCTACCGCGACCAGATTGGTCTGGTAGCCACAAAACCAGGCATCGACATGATCATTGGTAGTGCCGGTTTTTCCGGCCAGATCAGTACGGCTGAGCTGCTTTGCTCTGGTTGCAGTGCCGCGCTCCACCACATCCCGCATCATGCTGGTCATAAGAAAAGCATTGCGCGGGTCTATGACCTGCTTGGCGTTCTCCGCCACCCGTACCGGTTGAGCCTGCTCCAGTACATTGCCTTTTTCATCCTCGATACGCTCGATGAAATAGGGCGCGATGCGGAAACCGCCATTGGCGAACGTCGTGTAACCCACCGCCATCTGCATCGGCGTCACCGACCCTGCACCCAACGCCATGGTCATGTAAGGCGGGTGCATGCTGGGGTCAAAACCGAAGCGGGAAATATAATCCTGGGCATACTGGACGCCAATGGCCTGAAGAATGCGGATCGACACCATATTCTTGGATTTGGCAAGCGCTTCGCGCATGCGTAACGGCCCCTCGTACTTGCCATCAAAATTTCTTGGTTCCCACAGTTTGCTGCCTGTTTCGGCAGCGCTAAAGGAAATCGGCGCATCGTTGATGACAGTGGCCGGGGTAAAGCCCTTTTCCAGGGCGGCCGAATAAATGAAGGGTTTCAGGCTGGAACCCGGTTGACGCCAAGCCTGTGTGACGTGGTTGAACTGGTTGCGGTTGAAGTCAAATCCGCCCACCAGCGCGCGAATCGCCCCATCTTGCGGGTCGATGGAAACCAGCGAAGCTTCAACCTGGGGAAGCTGCACAATCTGCCATGCCCCTTTTTCGTTCTTCTGCACCCGGATCACCGCCCCTGGGCGAATGCGCTGTTGACCGGGGGCTGTCGTATCGGCGAGGAATTTATGTGCGAATTTGAGACCATCGCCGGTGATCTCGATGTTCTCGCCCCCTTTGCGGTAAGCATGCACGGATTTGGAGTCGGCAGTCAGCACCACGGCAGCATGAATATCATCGCTGTCGAGCGTATCCTGCAGCGCATTTTCCAGCGCATCTTCCTGGTTTGCGCCGTTTTTTGGTAAATCAACGACTGCTTCCGGGCCGCGATAACCGCGACGCCGGTCATACTCCATCACGCTCTGGCGCAGAGACTGGTAAGCCGCTTGCTGATCCAGTTGCCGTACAGTCGTATAGACTTTGAAACCTCTGGTATAGGTTTCTTCCTGGTAACGGTCATAGACCGCCTGGCGCACCATTTCAGCTATATATTCAGCCCGTATCGGGAATTCTTGCGATTTGCGCTTGATCCGCAGTGGCTGTTCTCCGGTCTCCTTGAATTCCTGAGTGGGGATATGGCCGAGTTCGTGCATGCGCCGCAGCACATAGAGTTGCCGCGTCTTGGCACGCTTGGGATTGACTATCGGATTGTAGTGCGAAGGCGCTTTGGGCAGACCCGCCAGCATGGCAGCTTCAGCCAGATTGATATCAGCCAGGGTTTTGCCGAAGTAGACTTGTGCTGCGGAGGCGAAACCATAGGCACGTTGGCCGAGATAGATCTGATTGATGTAGAGTTCGAGGATCTCGTCTTTGCTCAAGCTGTGTTCGATCTTGAATGCAAGCAGAGCTTCGCTGAATTTCCGTGTCAGGGTTTTTTCCTTGGTCAGGAAGAAATTCCGCGCTACCTGCATGGTGATGGTGCTGGCACCCTGACGGACGCCGCCGGAGGCGAAATTGGAATAAGCGGCACGCAGCACGCCCGCGTAATCCACCCCGCCATGCTGGTAAAAGCGATCATCCTCCGCTGCCAGAATCGCCTGCTTGAGGCGTTCCGGCACTTCGCTGACTTTCACTACGTCGCGGCGTTCCTCACCGAACTCCCCCATCAGCACGCCCTCGGCACTATAGACCCGTAACGGAATCTTTGGCCGGTAGTCAGTCAGCGCTTCAAGCGACGGCAGCGTGGGGAGGGTAACCAGCACCGCGAACCCAATCAGCAGGGCGCCGAGCAGGCTCAGCCCCAGCAAGGCGGCGATTGGGTAAAGCCACCAGCGCGCTAGCATGAAAAATGAGCTTTGAAGTGGAGGATCAAAATAAACATCTTTGAATTATAAGGGGTATATACCCCGTTTTTCCGCAAATGGCTTGTTCTCGAAAATGCCACAATAAACGGATGCCATTATAGGGGGTGTGTTGGTAAAATGCTTTACATGCGTTATAGTTGCCAAGCGCATCTAATCTATTTTATATGCATTGCTCCTAACTAACTAATGTTAAATGGAAAGCTTGACATAGATTTTACCTTTCTTCAAACAAGATCGCCATCGCTGATAGGTGTAGACATCAGCTCGTCCTCAGTGAAGATGGTTGAGCTTTCCATGGCTGGAAAGAGCGGCAACGTTTATCGGGTCGAGCGTTACGCGATCGAGCCCTTGCCCAGGGATGCCATGCTGGATGGCAATATCGTCAGTCTGGAAGCGGTAAGCGAAAGTCTGCGGCGTGGCTGGAAGCGCATGGGGACACGGCTTAAGACGGTTGCCCTGGCATTGCCGGCGGCAGCAGTGATCACCAAGAAAATCATCGTTCCGGCAGGGCAGCGGGAAGACGATCTGCTTTTCCAGGTCGAGACCGAGGCCAATCAGTATATTCCCTTCGCGCTGGATGAGGTAAACCTCGATTTTCAGGTGGTGGGGCCGACAGCCGCCAATCCGGAAGAAGTGGAAGTGCTGATTGCCGCCTCACGTAAGGAAAAAGTGGAGGACCGGGTGGCTGTGGCGCTGACTGCCGGTCTGAAGGCTGTGTGTTGACGCCGGTCTAAAAATGATCAGATAAGGTTGTTTGTGCCGGTTGAATTTTGACCAGGTAATCCACGTATCCTGCTTAATTTCTAAGCAGGAGTAAACAGGGGGTGATTACCATGGTCATATATGCAAAGATCCGC